>CAYGZE010000304.1:0-5860 GCA_964354185.1 uncultured Anaerolineales bacterium
ACCCGTTTTTCGGATTGTAAAAAGTGGACTTACAGCAAAATCGGGGGGCGGCCCGCCCTTAGGCCTGGCGGGCAGGAACGGCGACCCCCGCCTGACGGCGGGGGCAGTTCGGGCGCGCCGGCGCTGCGGGGGCCGCTCAAGCAGGCGCGCGGGTCGCGCTAGTCGTTCAGCCCGACGCTGGCGTCGATCGCGCCGCCGTCGGCCGCACGCAGCCGGGCGATCAGCGCCCATTCGCCGCCGCCCTGGGCGACCTTCACCAGCAGGGGGTTGGCGCCCTGCTTCAGGCGAATCTTGACCTTGTCCTGGCCGGGGGCGCAGGCCCGCGTGGTGTTGTTCTCGTGGACGACCTGGCCGTTGAGCCAGACCTTGACGCCATCGTCGCTGCCGAGTTCCAGGACGGCCTCCTGGGCCTTGGGTGAATCGATCTCGGTCTTGAGGTAGGCGGCCCGCTCGTTGCCGCCCAGGATGACGTTGAGTTCGACCATGGGCTTATTGGCGGGGACGGCGCAGGGCTGCCACTCGGCCTTGCCGCCCGCTTTCTCGGGCGGGAAGGGGGTGCCGAGCATCTCGGCGCCGCCCTTGCCCTCCGCGGTGTACGGGCCGGAGAGCATCCAGGCGAGGATGTAGCCGTCGGGCGAGAGGCCGGCCCCGGCCAGCGCCTTGAGGGCCTCGTCGACGCGGGTGGGGGCGTCGCCCGCCAGGGGGAGGGCCTTGAGCTGCTTCAGGGCGACCTCGGCCCGCTTGTGGGCCACGGGGCCGATCTTGGCGGCCAGGCGGAGGGCGGCTTGGACGGCGTCGTCGCCCAGGGTCTTATCGGCGGCGCACTTGACCAGCAGGTCCAGCGCGTCGGCCGAGAGGAGTTCGGCCAAGCCCGCGAGGGCCAACTTCTTCTCCTCGGGCCGCGCGGCCAGGTCGAGCGAGCGGCGGTAGATCGAGAGGCGCTCGGCGACGGGCTGCTCGCGCAGGCCCGCCAGCCGCAGGCACCCGCGGATGGCCAAAACGGCGTCGGTGGGCGTCTGCGTGGCTTTCGCGTAGTCGAGGAGGGCGGGGGCGGCGCTGGTGTCGGGCCAGTCGCCCAGGGCGCGGAGGGCGGCCTGGCTCACCTGGGCGTCGCCGCCGGCCGTCAGGGCCTGCTTGGCGGCGGCAAGGGCCTTGGCGGTGCCGACGCGCGGCAGAAGTTGGAGGACGGCCACGCGGGCGTCGGCCCCGGCGGCGGTGTCGAGGGCCGGCAGGACGCCCCGCCCGCACGCCTCGCGGTCGGTCTCGCGGGTGCAGATCGACGCGACGGCCCCCTGGACGGCCCCGCGCAGGGGCGCATCCTTGGTCTCGACGAGAATCTTCATGAGGCCGGGCACCTCGGCGGCGGTGCCGAGGGCCGCCAGGGCCTTGACGGCGTCGGCGGCGACGGCAGCGTCGGCCCCGGCGGTCATCTTGACGAGCGCCGGCAGGGCGGCCTCGATGCGGCGGCTGGTGACGAGCGTCATCGCCATGCCGCGCGTCTTCGCGTCGGGCGACCCCAGGAGGCCCGCGATGGCCTCGTTGACGCCGGGCCCGGCCATCCGCTCGAGGACCTTGCGGGCGATGGCGGCGTCGGTGCCGCCTTCCTCGACGGCGAGTTTCACCAGGAGCGGCACGTCCTCGCCCTGGCCGTGCGTGGCCAGGCAGTCGATGGCGGCCAGGCGGACGGCGCCGTCCTTGCTCTCCTGGACGAGTTTGACGAGGGCGGCGCGGGCCTTGATCTCGGGCTCGTCGACCAGCAGGCCCAAGAGCGCCTCCTGGGCTGCGGGCTTCAGGGCGGGGAGTTGATCGACGACGGCCGTCTTGAGCGCCGGCTCGGCGCTCGAGGCGAAGGCGGCGAGCGTGGCCGCGCGGACGGCCGCGTCATCGCTCTGGAGCTGGTCGCAGATGAGTTTCGTGGCGGCGGCGCGGTCCTCGGCGGCAATCAGGCCGCGCAGGGCCGCCAGGCGCGACGACGGGGCCTCCTTCGAGTCCAGGAGCGACCGGTAGATGGCGACGGCCTCGGCGCGCTTGCCGGCCTGGGCGAGCGCGGCCGCGCACACCAACCGCGCCTGGGCCAGCGGCCGCTGGAGCGGCTCGGGAGCCTTGGCGGCGGCCTGGTCGAGGGCCTTGGCGGCGTCGGCCGTGCCGATGGCGCCCAGGGCCGCGACGGCGGCGCGGGACACGTCGGCGTCGGCGCTGCCGACCAGTTCCACCAGGGCCGGCACGGCCTGAACGTCGCGCCGCACGCCGATCGAGCCGACGATGCCCGCCAGGACCTTGCCCTTGGCGCGGCCGAGGGCCTGGCGCAGGGCCGTCCCGGCGGCCGCATCGGTCATCGGCTCCAGCGCGATCCGGGCCGGGCCGGACAGTTGCTCGTGGTCCAGGAGGGCGGCCAGGACGGGCACCGACTGGGCCGCCCCGACGATGCCAAGGTAGCGGCAGAAGTAGCGCTTGGCGTCGACGGTCGTGCCGGGCGCCTTCATCAGGCCGAGGAGTTTCGCCTCGAGCATCCGGTACTGCGCGGGCTTGGCCTCGCGGACATACTCGGCGACGGTGGCGATGTCCTTGCGGCTCTTGCCGAACTCGTACTGGGCGGCGGCCTTGAAGACCTCGTCGCTCAGGGCGGCCGGGGCGGCTGGCGCCGGGGCGGGTGCGGCACGGGCGGCGGCCAGGCTGGCGAGGATCGCAAGGACGGCGACGGCGACGCGTGTCATGGGCATGGCTCCCAAAGTGTGGGACAGGGCACAGGGTCCGCGCCGCGGCCGCTCGGCCCGCGCGGCACGTTGGCGTCTCCTAGAGGATGTTCCACGGCTCGCGCTTGGCGCGGCCCAGGAGGGCGGCGGCCGCCGGGTCGCCGAGGATCTCCTCCGTGTCGGGGTTCCACTTGATCTTGCGGCCGACGGTCATGGCGACCAGGCCCAGGTGGCCGACGCTGGCCGACCGGTGGGCGACCTCGGCGGGGGTGATCGTCAGGCGGCGGCTCTTGACGCAGTCCAGGAAGTTCCGGTGATGGCCGGGCGACCGGTACAGGTTGATCTCGTCCGGCCGGATCGTGTCCTTCAGGAGCGACTTGGGCTGGGCGTCGAAGCCGCCGCGATCAACCCACACCCACCCCTTGTCGCCGATCCAGCGGGCGCCCATGCCCTTGGGCTGCTGGCGGTCGTTGGCGACGATCATCTTGGCCCCGTTGGCGAACGTGGCGACGAACTTGTACGTCGTCGGCGCGTCCCAGAGGCCCTCCTTGGGCCACTCGGAGTTGATGGGCTCGACCTCGAGGGGGCCGGTGTACTCGGTGCCCAGGCCCCACTGGGCGATGTCGGCGTGGTGGCCGATCCAGTCCATCATCTGGCCGCCGCCGAAGTCCAGTTGCCACCGCCAGTTCCAGTGGGTCCGGTCCTTGGAGTAGGGGGCCCAGGGCGAGGGGCCGACCCAGAAGTCGTAGTCCATCTCGGGCGGCGGGTCGGTGAACTGCTCGCTGCCGCCCGCGCCGCCCGTGGGCAGGCCGACCTCGACGGTGTGGACCTTGCCGATGCGGCCGTTCCGCACGAGTTCGCAGGCGAAGCGGAACGTGCCGCCCGACCGCTGCCAGCTGCCGGTCTGCCAGACGCGGCCGTACTGGGTGAGGGCGTTGATCATGGCCCGCCCCTCGCGCAGGTCGTGGCTGAAGGGCTTCTCGCCGTAGATGTCCTTGCCGCTGCGGGCGGCCAGGATGGCGGGGATGGCGTGCCAGTGGTCGGGCGTCCCGAGGGACATCGTGTCGATGTCGTCGCGGGCCAGCAGTTCGCGGAAGTCGTCGTAGGCCTTGCAGTCCTCGTTGCGGTAGTGGTTGTCGACGGCCTTCTTGGCGCCCTGGGCGTGGTTCTTGTCGACGTCGGAGACGGCCAAGACCTGGCAGTCGGACTCGCCGAGGAACGCGCCCATGTTGCCGGAGCCTTGGCCGCCCACGCCGACGCATCCCATGGTGATGCGGTTGCTGGGGGCGGGCCGGCCCTCGGCGCCGAAGACGGAGGCCGGAACGATGGTGGGCAGGGCCAGCGCCGCGCCGCCCGCCGCCAGGCCCCGGAGGAACGCCCTGCGGTTGATCCGTAGTGTGCTCGACATTCGCTCGTCTCCTCTGGATAGTGCGGGGTCCCGCCCCGGGCCGCCGTCCCGCCCGCCCGGCGCACCCCGCGCCGGCCTGGCAGGGGAGCGCGGCAGCCTCGCGCCGCGGACCCTCCCGCCGACGCTATGCTTATACGGGAAACCCCCGCCCCTGTCGACTGTTTCCTGTTGAACCGGCGTCGCGCAGGCAAGGTTATGCCGAAACGGGCCGCCGGGATGTGTCAGTGCCGTTTGCAGAAGGTACGCTGACTTCCATACGCCGGGTGCCACTGGCTGCTTGCAGCCAGTGCCTCCAGAACACTGGCGGACAAGCCGGCCTGCCGGCAGGCCGCCCGGGGCACCTCGCCGAGAGTGCCAGCGCCTTTCTGGAAACGGCGCTAGCGGCGGCCGGCGGCGCGCCGGAGGAGCGCGGCCAAGGCGCCCGCGGCCACCAAGGCGAGGGTCGCGGGCTCCGGCGTCATCACTGTGGCGCCCAGGTCCACGCCGCCCATGACGAGGTGCTTCAGCACGACCAGGCGGGCCCCCGCCAGGACGACCGCGCCGCCGCCCGAGATGGTGAGCGTGTCGAGGTGCTGGTCGCATCCGAGGTAGACGGCCGCGTCGGTCACCGAGATCGAGAGGTCGGCGCCGGCGTCGGTGTTGAGGCAGATCGCCCCCTCCAGGACGTCCAGCAGGGCGCCCGGGCCGTGGGCCTGGGGTCCGTCGAAGATGACGGTCCCCTCGCCGACCTTGGCGATGGTGCGGCCGTCGGGGTTGTCGAGGAGGCCGGTCAGGCGGACGTCGCCGCCCAGCGCGGCCGTCAGCGTGAGGTCGGCCGCCAGGAGGATGTCGCCGCTGAAGAGGGCCGTGCCGGCGGTGTTTGTGCCGCCGAGCGTGCGGGTCGAGGAGCCGGAACCGTCGTCCTGGACGAGGATGGTGTTCTCGACGGTGAGCGCGTCGGAGGCGAGGAGGGCGGCGTCGCCCGGTCCGTCCGCGCTGCCGAGCCGCACGTCGCCCGAGCCGAGCGCCCCGGCCGCGGCGACGACCACCGTGCCGCCGCGGATGTGCGTCCCCCCGGCGTACGTGTTCGCGCCGGCGAGGGTGAGCGTCGCGGCCCCGTCCTTGAAGAGGGCGCACGGGCCGTCGATCGAGCCGGGGCCGGTGAAGATGTAGTCGGTGGCGGCGGCGTCAACGTGCACCGACCACGGGCGGACGGCGTCGGCGACGTGGACCGTGAGGGCGCCGGCCCCGGTGTCGCCGAAGGTGACGCGGTCGCCCTGGACGAACGCCGCGGCCGCGGCGCCGTCGGACCAGTCGGCGCCGCTGGCGGCGTCCCACGTCTCGTCCTCGGCGCCCGTCCACGCGAGGGCGGCCGGGTCGGCGTAGTAGCACGCCGTCGATCCAAAGAGGACGCCGGACGTATTGCCGTGGTTCTCGATCCGGACGTCGATGCCGTCCTCGAAGGGGACGCAGTCGGCGACCATCCAGCGGCACTGGTCCGCCCGCGTCCGCGTGAAGCCCGGCATGTCGAAGAAGTCCATGGCGAGGAGGCCGGCGAAGGGCCCGATGCCTGAGGCGGGATCGGCAACCTCGTCGGTCTGCTCGAGGACGTGGTTGTAGTAGTAGCCCCCGTTGTAGGCGTCCTCGAGGCCGGTGCCGTAGAGGACCGTCTCGCCCGGCCGCCCGGGGTTCACGATGACGATGTCGTCGCCTTCGAGGATGGAGCGGCTGTCGCCGGCCTTCTCGACATAGAGGAGGTTGCCGACGTAGTGGCCGCGAC
>CAYGZE010000305.1:0-5838 GCA_964354185.1 uncultured Anaerolineales bacterium
CCCCGACGCCGTACACCGTCTCGGTCGGGAAGACGACGATCGCCCCGTCGGCCAGGGCGCGGCCGGCCTCGCGGACGGCCTCGTTACTGCCGTCAGCCGGGTTGACCGCCAGGATTCGCGTGGCCATGAACGCCGCCCATGCCGGACGTGGAACCGTGGAGGGCCCTGGAGACCGCTGCCCCCCGGCTGTGCCCCCGGGATTCTAGGCCGACGCCGAGGAGAGTCAAGCACGAACACGCGCCGCACCCGGGCGCCCTCTTCAGCGATGGCTCGCCTGGATGTCCCGGAGCGTGGCGATGGGGAGGGCGCGGCACAGGTCGACCAGGACCGGGTCGAACTGCGAACCTGCCAGCGCCTGGATCTGCTCGAGTGCCGCCTCGACGGAGAGCGCGGCCCGGTACGGCCGCGGGCTCGTCATCGCGTCGAGCGCGTCGGCCAGCGTCAGAACGCGGGCCAGGACCGGGATCTCCTCGCCGGCGATGCGGTCCGGGTACCCCGTGCCGTCGAACGACTCGTGGTGGGCGCGGATGACCTCGGCCACGTTGCCGAAGAAGGAGAGGTCCTGGAGCAGGGCGGCGCCGGCCTCCGGGTGGCGATGGACGACGGCCCATTGCTCATCCGTGAGGGGCCCCGGGTGGTTCGTCGCCGATTCGGGGATGATGACGCGTCCGAGATCGTGCAGGCGGGCCGAGATCTGGAGGGCGCCGATCTGCGGCTGCGAGAGTTCCAGCCCCTCCGCGATGCGCTGGGCGTAGGCCAGCACCCGGGCCGAGTGGCCCGTCAGGTAGGGGTCGCGGCTCTCGACGGCCTCGACGATCGCCTCGAGGCAGGCGTAGATGCGGCAGCGCTGCTGGTGATGGCTCCGGGCGCTCATCACGGCCGCGCCCATCACCTCGGCCAGGCGGCTGATCCGCTGGACGTCCCGGGCGTGGAAGGCATCGGCCCCCGGCGGCCGGTGCAGGACGGCCACCCCGACCGCCTGGTTCTGGTGTGGGATCGGCACCACCAGCAGGTGCCCGTCCTGCCAGAAGTGCTTCTCCTGCTTGTCCACGAGGGCGCTGGAGGCGACGTCCTCGATGTGGATGCTCTTCTGGGTCTGGATGGCGCGGCACATGACGCCGGAGCGGATCGCCTGGCGGAGCCAGGACAGGGCCGGGGGCGTGTCGGCCTCCGGGTGGGCCCGGACGATGACGCTGACAGCGTCGTCGTGGGCGTCCACGAGGGCGATCGTGCTGGTCTGGCACGAGACCTGGTCGCCGATGAGTTCCGCGCACAGGCCCAGGAGGTCCTCGAGTTCGACGACGCCCAGCAGGGTGCGTGCGACCCCGGCCGTCAGTGCCAGGTCGTCCAACTGGCGGGCCATCCGCTTGCTCGACAGGACCAGGTCGTGGCCGGCGATCTCCAGTTTCTGGGTCAACTGGGCGTGCTCGGCCTCCAGGCGGGCGTTGGCCTGGGCCAGTTCCGCGAACCGGGCCTCGAGCGTCAGGGTCTGACGGCGGCGGCGGAGGGTGCGGCAGACGGCCCGCTGGATCTCCTGCGCCTCGAAGGGCTTCTTGAGGATGTCCGAGAACCCCAGGCGCAGCGCCTCGACCCCGGCGTCGAACGTGCCTTGGCCCGTCACGGCAATGAGCGCGATCTCCGGTTCGGCCGACCGCGCGCGCTTCGCCAGGTCGAACCCGTCCATCTGGGGCATCACCAGGTCGGTGACAAGGCAGTCGAACGCTTCCTCGTGCAGGCGCTCGATGGCCCGCGCCGGGTCGCTCTCGGCCACGACGTCCCAGGTGGGGTCCGCCCGCCGGAGCGAGTCGGCCAGGATGTCGACCACTTCGCTCTCGTCGTCGACCACCAGGATTCGCGTGGTCTGTTCGGTGCGGCAGACTTCGGCGCTTTCCATGATGTTGGCGCGTCCTTTGCCCTGACGGGTCCCAAGAGGAGGCCGAACGACTGCCGGCGTGTGGGTCGTTCGGCCTCCGTTGTCATCAAGCGCCACGGTGAGGGCTAGCCGCGAGAGCGAGGGGGGAGGGAGAAGGCATCGCACCCCACCGTGGCATGCTCATTGGACCCGGCGGTTCGCGGCGACGGCCGCCCGGGTCGCGTTATCGGGAAGTTCCTTTCATGTCGGCAGAACCATTCGTCACCAATTGGCGATCGGCGGCGGCCGGGTCGCCCGCGGCGCGGAACGTCATCCGGACGGTCGTTCCCTTGCCAGGGGCGGACTCCAGGGCCATCTGCCCGCCGTTCGCCTGAACGATGCGGTAGGCCTTGGGCAGGCCGAGGCCGCGGCGGCGGCCGGCCTCGGTCGCCGAGTAAAACGGGTCCAGGGCCCGGGCGCGGACCTGCGGGTCCATGCCCGGCCCGTCGTCGGTGACGGCGAACCGGACGGCAGTTCCATCGGCCAGCGGCTGGACCGAGAGGGTGATCGCATGGTGTTCGTTGCAGGCGTCGACGGCGTTCTGGAGGATCTCGCCGAGGGACGCCGCCACCTGCTCCGCGTCCACGCAGATGGCCGGGCAGTTGGCCGGCGCCTGCACGCGCAGGGCGGGGTGCGGCGGCGTCAGGCCCGCCTGGAAGTCGGCCACCAGGCGCGCCGCCATCGCCGCCGGGTCCACCGGCTGGACTTGCGGCGCCGCCGGCCGCGCGAACTCGCGCAGTTCGGCCAGGATGTCGCTGATGCGGGACGCCTGGCGGACGATCATCTGGAGCATCTCGCGCCGTTCCGGGCGCGGCTCGTCGGCCGCCAGTTGCTGGGCCCGGCCGCTGATGATGGCCAGCGGGTTGTTGATCTCGTGGGCCGCGCCGGCGGCCATCTCGCTCAGCGACGCCACGTTCTGCTGCTGGAGGTTGTCCTCGTGGGCCAACTGGAGTTCGCGGGTGACCTCGGCCAGTTCCTCGGAGAGGCCGACGAGGCCGGCCTCGGCCTGGGCCCGCTGGAGGGCCCCGCCGGCGACGTTGGCCAGCGTCAGGAGTTCGCCCGTCTCCTGGGCCGACCACCGGCGCGACGGCGCGTTGGGGGCGAACACCAGGCCGCCCACCTTCTTCTCCTCGACCATCATCGGCACGGTGTAGAACGGTCCGGGCCCCAGACGGCCGCCCAGGCGCTCGAACAGCCAGCCCTCGGCGACCTCGGCCCGCGCCAGGCCCGCCGCCGCGACGTGGCCGGCGGACGGCGGCAGGAGGCCGTCCACGCCCTCGTGCTCGGTCACTTCGTACAGGAACGGCTCCTCGGCCCCGCCCGATCCGGCGACGAGGATCCCCTCGACGTAGGCGCCGCCGGTGCCGACCAGGTAGGGTGCCACGAGCCGCAGGCCCAGGGCCTCGCGTGCCACCCGGGCGACGGCCTTCAGCACCTCGCGGGGCGTCTGGCACGAGGCCAGGGCGGCGTTCAGGCGGATCATCAGGTCCGCCCGGCGCGCCTGCCCCTCGACCACGCGCTCCTCTTCCAGGGTCGTCGCATACAGGCGCCCCAGGCGGGCATTGGCCGCCGCGATGAGGTCGTACAGCGCGCCCGGCGCCGGCCGGTCCAGCATGCCGACGGGGCTGGCGTTCAGGTCCACGGCGGACGCCAACTGGTGGGCGATCTGCTCGGCGTGTCCGCCCGAGAGGCTGAGGCGCTCGGCCAACTCGGCCGTGTTCTCGCGGACCTCTTCGGCCGGGCAGTAGGCGAGGCCCGACTGCTTCGCCAAGAGGTCGGCCAGGTGGACGACCTGGGCGAGCGCGGCCGCGCGGCTGCCCTCCGGCAGACCCACGTGCGTCTGGTGATGGAGCCAGAGGACGTTCTGAATCGACTCGGCAAGGCCCCACTGCTGGGCGAGGTGGCGGCCGACGACGGTGTGGTCCACGCCGAACACCTGCCGCTCGGCCTCCAGGATGTCTCCGCCGCTCGTCTGGACCCGGTCGAGCACCTGGCCGTAGGCCTTGGGCAGCCGGACGGCCAGGACGGCCTGCCCGATGTCGTGCAGGATGCCGGCCAGCAGGGCGGTGTCCGTCGAGACGGTCCCCATGCGCGAGGCGATGACCTGGGAGGCGATGCCCACCGCCAGGCTGTGGCGCCACAGCCGCTCCAGTTGGCACGACTCGACCGTCTCGGGGTCCACGGCGCTCGTGCTCAGGAGGTCGACCGCCAGCACCTCGACGGGAACGACCTCCAGGATCGCGGCGACGCCGCTCACGACCTCGGCCGGATGGCCCAGGCGAGTGGCCAGGCGGACGACCCGCGCCGCCAGCGCCAGGTCGCACTCGATCGACTGCTGGAGGTCGCGGATCTGGGGCTGATCGACCATCACCAGCGGCAGGACCCGCTGGAGGACGCCGGGGAGTGTGGGCGGGGGCTCGGCACTGGCGAGCAGCAGCTCCACCTTCTTCCGCTTGACTTCCGGCGCAGTCATTCGCCCCTTCCTGTCCCGCCTGCCTGCCGGCAGGCAGGAGCGTCACACTTCGAGGAGTTCGGCGATTTTGCCCACCAGTTCTTCGATCTGGAACGGCTTCCGCATGAAGGCATGGATGCCCAGTTCCCGGAGGTCGCGGATCTTGTCCTCCTCGACCATGCCGCTGATGATGATGATGCGCGTATCGGCGAGCGTCGGGTCGCTCCGGATCGTCTTGCAAACGACGTTGGCGTTGATGTCCGGCAGGAGGTAGTCCAGGACGATGACGTCCGGGCGGAACTGCTGGGTCAGCAGGCCGGCGTCATAGCCGGTGGAGGCCGTCTTCACCTCGAACCGCCCGTCCTGCTGGAGGATGTCGACCAGGAGGTCCACGATGTCCTGCTCGTCGTCGACCACGAGGACCTTCTTCTTGCCCGAGTCCAGCGCCGACACGGGGATGCTGTTCTCCTTCATGAACCGCGCGAGGCTCTCCCGGGGGATGCGGCGGAACCGCGATCCTGGGACGTAGAACCCCTGGAGTTTGCCCGAATCGAAGCAGCGGATGATCGTCTGCTGGCTCACCTTGCAGATCTTGGCGGCCTCCCCTGTGGAATAAACCTCTTTCATGGTCTCACCCTCGTTCGGTCCGACCCTCTCGCCTGAGTTGGGGGCTTCCCGCTCCCCTTGCGCACATCCCCCAGTTTCTCCCCATCGTACATCGGCATCCCCGCGGAGTCAACTTGAGACCTTGCCTGGGAATCTGGGGAAGAAGGGCAGGGTGCGGCGGCCGGGTCCGATAACCTCCGGTGCAGCCGCAGACCGCATCTGCCACCGAGCCCTGTAGCGCGCACCAGACCCCCGCGCTTCCCATGGCGCTCGGGTGAGCGGCTGCGATTCCGGTGTGGAATGACTGCAAGGAGAAGGGCCGGGCGAACCCGCCCGGCCCTTCGGTTCCACTGGTTGTCCCATGTCAACCGGCGTGCAGGAGCGTCCCCACGCCCGAGCTGGCCGCCCGGGGCCCCGCCGGTTCGGCCGCCGTTAGCGGCCCCAGCCGCCGGCGGGCTTGCCGCTGTTGTTGTCGGGGCGCCCGTTCCTCGACCAGTCCTCGGTGCCGGCAGGCTTTTCGTCGTCGCCGCCGCCCTGCCCGGCGTGCTTCTTGTTCGCCTCGGCCTGGGCCGCGAGTTCCTGCTTGATCTTCTCAAGGCCGTCCTTGGCCACCGCGTTCTCCTTGTCCAGTTGGAGGATGCGCTGGTAGTAGCCGACGGCGGTCTTGTAGTCCTTGTCCTTGAGGGCTTTCTCGGCGAGTTCGAGGTAGATGGCGATGGCCTTCTCCATAGAGGGCTTCTCGTACTGCGAGGCCATGGCCGTCTTCTGCTCGGGCTTGGTCAGGGCGGTGGCGGCCTTCTTGGCCTCGAGGCTCGCCCCCAGGTAGAACTGGGCGGCCTGGACCTTGTAGCCCGTGGCCGTCTTCTCG
>CAYGZE010000306.1:0-5837 GCA_964354185.1 uncultured Anaerolineales bacterium
GGTTCAAGTTCCCCGCCGGCCAGGCCGCGTACGACAACGTGCAACTCAACCTCGTGATCGACGGCAAGGGCACCCTGTGGATTGACCAGGTCCGCCTCACTATACAGGCCCCGCCGGCCGAGCCTGGCGGCTGAAGGCGCCGGATGACGGCCTTCGGCTCACGTCTTGGGGCACGTGCGCCGGCCGAACCGTGCAGGAATCACCTCGGCACAAGGAAAGGGAGAAGGGCCATGACAAACGCACAAGTAAGAATGATCTGCGGTGCCATCGGTGCGCTCGGGGGATGCTTGCTTCTCGGCCTTGCTGGGATTGGTCTTGCTATTGACGCGAAAGGGAACACGGGGCCAAGGATCGCCCTCATGGTCTTTCCCGTTGCGTTCATCATCCTTATCGTTTCAGGCGTGGTTTTCCGAAAGGCTTATGTGTTGTCGCACAAGGAAACCGGCTTGACGAAGTGATGTTCCACAACAAGGGCACCCAGGCGACGCGGCGGGCAGCGCGGCGCTATCGTCCGGGACACGCTCGCCCGCTGACGGCGGCATCCCGTCATGGCGCCTTGACTTGCTTGATGCGGATGTCCTTGAACTGAACCTCCATCGGGCCGCCGGAGTGGACCTGGGTGGCGATGACGCCCTCGCGCGGGATGTCCTTGTCCTCCTCGGTGTAATCGACCATCTGGACGCCGTTGATCGAGAGCGTGATCCGCGGGCCGACGGCCGTGACTTCGTACGCGTTCCAGTCGCCGATCTTGAGGGCCTTCTTAAGGTCCTCGGGCTTCGGCTCGGCCAGGACGCGGTTGCGGCGGGCCTCGTCGTAGAGTTGGCCCCACCGGCCTTCGGCGATGTCGGCCTGGTAGCCGGAGACCTCGTGCGAGTCGGGCACGCGCTTCGAGCGGAACTGGACCCCGCTGTTGCCCTTGTTCTCGACCAGGCGGACCCGCAGCCGCAGGACGAAGTCGCCGTAGGTCTTCTTCGTCGCGAGGAAATCGTTATAGGCGATGCCGGGCGAGCGCCCGACGAGCATGCCGTCCTCGACGACCCAGAGTTTCGCGTCCCCCTCCCATCCGGCGAGGTCCTTGCCGTTGAACAGGGGGACAAAGCCCTCCTCCTTCTCCTTGGCCGCGTCATCGGCGGCCATCGCGGCCGCCAGGGCGACCGCACCAAGCGCCAGCATGAGGCCGGCGGTTCGCAGGTGCTTCATGTGACACCCTCCCTGTCAGTTCCGTCGGGGTTGGCAGAGACGCGCGTCTGCACCCACGGTCCACATGCTGCCACGGAACCCAGGCGGCGTCAACGGAATAGCCGGACCGGGCTAGCGGACGCCTCAGGCGAGGGCATGCTGGGGGGCGACGGGTGCAGGGGCGGCCGCGAGCGCTCGCGGCCGCCCGAGCGGGGCACCTAGCATGGGCGGGACAGTGGAACCAGGGGGCAAAGGAGGCGCGGAAGGCTGCGGGCAGGCCCTCAAAATAGGATGTCGGGATGGCGAAGATGCGCAAGATATGGGTCCCAGGCAACGCAGAGAAGGCCCTGAGTGAAGACCGGACGTGAGAATGCGTAATTCCGGACGGGGCGCGGAGGCCTCTCTGGGGCTGTGTCGGGCGTGGTATCGGTGCGTGCTGATTCGCACTCCGGAATTCCGCGTTTTTTCCGGCGCGGTCGGGGAAGGGTGTTCTCGCGCAAGGCTATGATTTAGCAAGGGTTGCGCGCAGCCGGATGCGTGAAAGAAACTGCCCGCGTGGATTTGACTTTCGGCAGGGATGTGGTATACTGACGCAACTGGGGGATGGCCAAGCGATCTGGGTGGGGGGGGCGGATTGGCTTGGCCGTGTGTGCGCTATGGGGGTGGGAAGCCCGCAAGGCAGCCTTTGCGGCACGAACGAAGACGCTGGGCACGCGAGGTAAGGGCTCTCAGGGCCCGGCGATGACACGTAAACGCGGGAAAAACGGAGTGGGTCAGCGGCAGACCTTGGCCGGAAAGCGCTAACCCACTCGGATCGGGCGACGGGCAGATGGTGTTCTCTGCACGTGCCCTGACCATTTGGATTGTACCGGTTCGGCGAACGGCGAGTCAAGCACGATGTGGCCGGGCCGGCCGTAGAGAAGGCGTTTCGAGGGGTCGATATGCCTGAGCCGACAACGTTGGTGGCGGTGGGGACGGGCATTGTGGGGCTGGTGGCCCACCTGGCGCGTCGCTACTTCGACCTGGCCAAAGAGGTGTTCGATCTGGTGGCCGGGGTCGCCCTCTTCGTCCTGACGCTGCCGATCCTGGGGATCTGTGCCCTGATGGTGAAGATCTCCAGCCGCGGCCCGGTGCTGTTCGCACAGGTGCGGGTCGGCCGAGGGGGCAAGCCGTTCCGGATGTACAAGTTGCGGACGATGTACCAGGACGCCGAGTCCGCGACCGGGGCGGTGTGGGCCTCCCACCGGGACCCGCGGGTGGTGCCGATGCTGCGTTGGCTGCGGCGGAGCCACCTGGACGAACTGCCGCAGTTGCTCAACGTCGTCCGCGGCGACATGTCGCTGGTCGGGCCGAGGCCGGAGCGGCCGGAGATCCTGACGGAACTGGAGAAGGCCTACCCGGACATCCGGAAGCGCCTCGCGGTAAGGCCGGGCATCACCGGGCTGGCCCAGGTCAAGAACGGGTATGACACGGGCCTCGAGGCGGTGCGGCACAAACTGAGGGCGGACCTGGAGTACATCGAGCAGCGGAACTGGAGCACGGAACTCCGAATTCTGGCGGCGACGGTGACGAAACTGAACGACCGGGCCGCAAGGTAGGGACGTCAGCCGATGCCGTGGTCGTGTCGTCGCTGTGATGGAACCGCGCGAGAGCGGGGCAGCCGGTAGCGGAGGGGCAAGCGATGAAGCGCAGGGCCCAGACGGACCGCGGCGGAAAGTCGCGCCGCTCCGTCAAGGGCGAGGAAGGAGTCGCGGTGATGCGTGTCATGGGTCTGTGCCTGGCTGTGGGTGCGTGCCTGGCGGCTGTGCCCGCATGGGGCATCACGGTGGACGGCGTCGCGTCGCCCGGCGAATGGGACGGGGCGGCGATGCACTACGTGGACGCGGCGCCGGAACCGCCCATCCCGGCGGGATACGACGTGACGGACATCTACCTGACGGGCGGGCCTGCCATGTACTTCCGCCTGGACGTCGTCGAGCCGCCCGTGAACCTGTTTGCGCGCGGGGTCTACCTGCGGTACGACTTTACGATCGACGAGGACACGGGCGCCGCGTACGGCATCAGCTTCAACGACGGCCTGGGACTGCCGAGCAACCAGATGCATGTGGTGCGGTTCCCGGACGCGACGTTGCGGGACTACGACCACATGCAGCCTCTGGGCACGGGGACGGTCGTGAGCGGCAGCGTGCTGGAGGCCTCGTTCGACTGGTCGCTGTTCCCGGAGGAAGTGGTGGCGGGGGGACGCGTGACGGTGAATTACCACTGGTGGATTCTGGAGTCGGGTCCTTGCACCTTTGACGACGGGGGTGAGGGGCCGCAGCACGGGACGAACCTGATTATTCCGGAGCCGCTGACGGGGGTGGCACTGCTGATGGGGGTTGGCCTGCTGGCCCGCCGTTGGGTGCGGGGCATCAGGCAGGGGAGATAATCCAGAGGGGAAGCGCCAGAGGAGCGCAGGGCCGGGGGAGTGTGCTGTGAAAGCCGGGAGATGGTGTGATGAGACCATATCGGGCGGTCGTGGCGGCGATAGCGCTCTTGGCCCTGCCTATCGCGCCCGTGGGAGCGGCTGTGATGATTGACGGGCAGGTGTCGCCGGCCGGCGAATGGGCCGGGGCGACGGTCGTCCTGAGTCCGGACGACCCCGCCGTCAGCGACGCGTGGGACATAGCCGCGTTCGCGCTGCTGAACGACGGCGGGGTGTGCCTGCGCTGGGACGTGTTCGGCGTGCCGCAGCTGTTGTCTGGGGGCAACCTCGTGAGGTACGAGTGCGAGTTCTCCCTGTCGGGGGTGCCGATCCTGTATGCGACGAACCTGCCGTATTTCACCACGCGCAACAACATCGCGGAGTTCTACATGGAGAGCAACTCGGCCGCCGCGGTGGTCAACGTGGGGGCGATGGCCATCGGATCGGTGGTCGAGGCCAAGGTCCCCCTGGCCGCGCTCGCGGAACTGGGTATCGTGATCCCGCCTGGCGGCCTTGACGTGACCTTCAAGGCGTATATCGTCAACCAGGTGCCCGAGCACGACGACGTGGTGACGGGATCGTTTACGATCACCCCCGAACCGGCGACGCTGATGTTGCTGGCTGCCGGCGGGGGCATGAGTTGGCTTCTCGCGTACGCCCGACGGCGGCGGACGCACAGGGTGTGACAACCCACGAACACAAGGAAATCGCCGGTAACAACGACGGCGACGCCGACAACCTGAACGACGTTCTAGGACCGCTAGGGCCCGGCGATCTGACTTGGGCGTTCCAGTGGGACCGTGTGATCGGCCCCGGCGGGTCGTGGCAACTCAGCAAGGACAAGAGCATCCGGCAGTTCATCCCGGAGCCGAGGGCGATGGCCGGGCTGGTGCTGGGTATCGGCGTCTTGGCGGTGTACGTGCGGAGGCGTGCGGCGTAGGTCGTACTCCGTGACGGAGCCGTTCCCGGCGCGGAAGCCGGTTGTCGCCCGGGGGGCGCCCGGGTTCCCACGCCGCAGGCGCGAAAACCTGCTCCTACAACAATAGAGTGAGCGGCGGGCGGGCGGGGAGAACCCCGTCCGCCCGCGTTTCCTGGGGCGCCGGGGGCCGTGCGGGGGAGGTGGTGCAGGAGGCGGCCCAGGGGGTCTGGGGGCCTGCCGCCGGGCGCCAAGCCGGCGGGCCATGCAGAATCAGAGTGCAGGGGCTGGTCGGAACTACCGATAATGAGGGGGGGTGGGGGTGGCACGGACGCCTGTCCGTGTTTGCTCCCCGCGCGGATTCGTTATATACTAGGGAATGGTGCGTTCTGGCGCAGCCTGGCAGGATAGGCAGAGTGCGCCGAATGGATGGGGGCCGGCAGAGGGCCCCCGGGTTGCTGCGCAAGGGGTGTCGCCGGCCGCCCGGCGGTGCTTCCGCAGGAGGCCAGGCGTGGCACGTTGCGGCCGGCACAGCCGAAGAGCACGAATGGGGGTGGTTCGGATGACGAGCAGAAACGGGCATCTGGCCGTCTTGGCGGGCGCCATCCTGGGGCTGGTGGCGTCGGGCTGCGGGCCGGCGTTTACGTACGAGAAGTTCCGCGCGTTCCTCCAGGAGCCGCGCGCCCCCGTATCGGGGACGGAGTACCGCGTCCTGCCGCCGGACGTGATTACGGTGTCGTCGCGTCACGTTCCCGAGGTGAACAACGTGACGCAGCAGGTGCGGCCGGACGGGAAGGTGAACCTGCCCCTGCTGGGCGAGATCTACGTGGCGGAGAAGACGCCGAAGGAGATCGAGGCGGCCCTGACGGCCACAGCGCGGGAGTACTACGAGCAGGTGGACGCGACGGTGACGGTGACGGGGTACCGGTCGCAGATGATCTACATCTTCGGCCAGGTGTCGCGTCCCGGGCCGCGGCCGTGGACCGGCACGGACACGCTCCTGGACGTCCTGGCCCAGGCGCAGCCGACCCAGTTGGCGTGGCCGGAGAAGATCCGGATCGTGCGCCTCGCGAAGCCGAAGCGCGGCGGGTACCTGTCGGACAAGGAGTATAAGAAGGCGCTGGACAAGGCGAAGGGGGCTGCGGAGGGCAAGGCGCCCGAGGGACCGACCGAGACGACGGCGCGGGAAGAGGCGAAGTCCATCGTGATCATGGTGAACATGACGAAGATGGTGCAGAAGGGCGACGCGTCGCGCAACGTGATGCTCCAGGCGGACGA
>CAYGZE010000307.1:0-5803 GCA_964354185.1 uncultured Anaerolineales bacterium
GAGATGAACTACTGGCCCGCTGAGGTCACGAACCTCTCGGAGTGCCACGAGCCCCTGTTCGACATGCTGGCCGACGTGGCCGTCACCGGCCGCAAGACCGCCGAGGCCCACTACGCGGCCCGCGGCTGGGTCCTCCACCACAACACGGACCTGTGGCGCGGCACGGCGCCCATCAACGCCTCGGACCACGGCATCTGGGTCACCGGCGGCGCGTGGCTCTGCCAGGACCTCTGGGAACACTACCGCTTCACGGGCGACAAGGAGTTCCTCGCGAAGCGGGCGTACCCGATCCTGAAAGGGGCCGCCACGTTCTTCGTCGACTTCCTCGTCAAGGACCCAAAGACGGGGTGGCTGATCAGCGGCCCGTCGAACTCGCCCGAGCAGGGCGGCCTGGTGATGGGTCCCACGATGGACCACCAGATCATCCGCAACCTCTTTGCCGACACGGCCGAGGCCGCCCGCGTCCTGGGCGTCGACCGCGACTTCGCCGCCCGGCTGGACGAGATGCGAAAGGCCATCGCCCCCAACCAGATCGGCAAGCACGGCCAGTTGCAGGAGTGGCTCGAGGACAAGGACGACCCGAAGAACGACCACCGCCACCTGTCGCACCTGTGGGGCGTGTATCCGGGGAGCGAGATTACGCCGCGCGGCACGCCGGACCTCTTCGCCGCCGCCCGCCAGTCGCTCGTCTTCCGCGGCGACGGCGGCACCGGCTGGAGCAAGGCCTGGAAGATCTGCCTCTGGGCCCGGTTCCTCGACGGCGACCACAGCCGCAAGATGCTCATCGAGGCCCTCGCCGGGAACACCTACCCGAACCTCTTCGACGCCCACCCGCCGTTCCAGATCGACGGCAACTTCGGCGGCACCGCGGGCATCGCCGAGATGCTCCTCCAGAGCCACGCGGGCGACGTCCATCTGCTTCCGGCCCTGCCGAGCGCCTGGCCTGCCGGGAGCGTCCAGGGCCTGCGCGCCCGCGGCGGATTCCAGGTGGACCTCGCGTGGAAGGACGGGCGGCTAGCCCAGGCGATGCTCCTCTCACTCCTGGGCAACGACTGCCGCGTCCGCGCCGCCGCGCCGCTGGAGGTGACGTGCGACGGTTCCGCCGTCAAGGCCGATCGCCCCGAGGCGAACGTGACCGTCTTCGCGACGGCCAAGGGCAAGCGGTACACGCTCGCCCCCAAGTAGCCCCGATGCGGGCCGATGCAGGCCCTGGAAGGAGGTCGGTCGTGACAACCGCGCGGATGGCCCCCGTGCTGGCGATCCTGCTGGTGGCGGCCGGCTGCGGGGGCGACGGCACGCCCCCGGCCGCCCCCGAACAGGCCGCGCCCCAGCCGCCCGGGACGGCGACCCGCGCCGGCAGCATCCCGGCCCACATCGTCAAAATCACCCCGGCGACGGACGTTTACCCGCCCCAACTCCACTCCGACGAGTGGGAGGCCCCGGTGCCGCTGCCGGCGGCAATCAACACGGCCGGGGCCGAGGATTCGCCCTTCGTCACGCCCGACGGCAGCACCTTCTACTTCTTCTTCACGCCCGATCCGGACGTCCCCCCGCAGAAGCAACTTCTGGACGGCGTCACCGGCGTCTGGGTGTCGCACCAGAAGGACGGCGCGTGGCAACCGGCCGTGCGGGTCGTCCTCCAGGAAAGCGGCAAACTCGCCCTGGACGGGGCGCCCTGCCTCTGCGGCGACACGATGTGGTTCTGCTCGGCCCGCGAGGGATTCACGGGCGTCAACCTCTTCACCGCCCGCTGGAAGGACGGCCGCTGGCAGAACTGGCAGTACGTGGGCGACCGCCTGATGCAGGACTTCCAGATGGGCGAGATGCACGTGACCGCCGACGGCGCGGCCATCTACTACCACTCACCCCGGCCGGGCGGCAAGGGCCAGTACGACATCTGGGTCACCCGGAAGGTCGGCGGCGAATGGCAGGAGCCCGAGAACGTGGCCGCCGTCAACTCCGAGGAGACCGACGGCTGGCCGTTCGTCTCCCAGGACGGGCGCGAACTGTGGTTCCTGCGGACCTACAAGGGCTCGCCGGCGGTCTTCCGGTCGAAGTCGGCCGACGGACGGCGCTGGCGGGCCCCCGAGATGATCCTCTCGCAGTTCGCCGCCGAGCCGTCGCTCGACGCCAAGGGCAACCTCTACTTCGCCCACCACTACTTCAAGGACGGCAAGATGCTCGAGGCCGACCTGTACGTCGCCCGGAAGAAGTGACGCCGCCCGGGCCGCCGGTGCCGCCGGCCCTAGCCGCCCGCCTTGGCCGGGGCAGGGGGCGGCGGGCGCAGGAACTCGGCCAGGCAGTCCCACGCGGCCCCGCGGGTGCCGTCGGGCCTCAGGAGCCAGAAGCCCCGCACGTCGTCGTTCTGCCGGACCGGCCGCCGCCGGGCCTCGTTGCAGTAAACCTGCCAGTAGAGGACGTAGGGGCAGCCCCAGTCGAGGGCCGTGCGGACGGCCCCGCGGACCGTCTGGCGGACCTTCTCGGGGCCGAACTCATTCTCGGGCTTGCCGAACTCGCCCACGTAGACGTTCCGCTTGCCGAACGCGCGGCTCGGGGGCGCCTGGGCGGCGATGAAGTCGAGGGCCTCGCGGAGCGTCTTCGGGTCGTCCTGGGCGTCCCAGGCGGAGTAAGAGACGAGGTCGAGCCGCACCTGCGGCAGAACCCGGTTGACGACGCCCGGCCGCCCGTCCCGCATCGACTGGACCACCAGGTTGACCTCGGCGGCGTGGTAGACGTGCACGCCATGCTCGCCGACCTCGGCCCGCGCCAGGTCGACGCCCTCCTGGCGGGCCTGGAGCCAATCGATCATGCCCTGGACGGCCTTCGGCTCGGGGTCGGTCTTGGGATCGACCCCGCCGCGGATCGCCCAGTCGCCCTCCCAGTGCTGGAGGACGAACGTCTTGCCGCTGCCGCGCCAGGCCGCGAGGAGGTGCTTCGTCAACTCGTAGAACTGGCGCCGCTCGTCGGCCTTCTCGGACTCCGACACGCCCGCCCGCCAGTAGTGCTCGGGACGCCCGAGGGCATAGACCGTCAGGACGTACGTCGTGAACGGCTTGCGGAAGACGGCCGCATAGGGCGGGCTCTGGGCCAGTTCTGCGAGGGTTGCCGCCTCGGGCCACCGTGTGTTGAAGGGGTAGTTGCGGGCGGGCTGGAACAGGTAGAGTTTGAGGACCCGCGAGCCGAGGGCGAGGACCTGGTCGGCGCCCTCGCCCAGGAAGTCGCCGTCCGTGAGGTGATACGTCCCCGCGACGTGGGCGACGCCGAGGATGTCTCGCACGTCCTTCGCGGGCGCAGGCGTAGCCGGTTCCGCTGGCGCCGCGAGGCTTGCGGCCGCAAGGCCGAGGATGAGGGCCGCTCCTGTCCACAGCGGCAGGCACGCCGACAAGCGGATCATCGCTCGGACCCTCCTTCGCAAGGGGCGGCCTATCTTCCCGCCCGGGCGGGGCGCCTGCAAGGACTTTGCCGCCCGCCGCGTTTCCGTGCGTGAAACGGCCTGGGGAATTCGCTAGGATGGTCCCATCGCGGCAGCGGGGGCACCGAAAGGCGGACGCCATGCACTTCAGGAAGAGCGGGCCCGAGGTCGACTGGGCCATGGAACTCGTCGAGCAATCCTGGACCTACCGGGCCTCGCGGGTGGTCCAGGCGGCCAGCGGGGCCGGCGTCTTCGAGCGGCTGGCCCAGGGGCCCGCCACGGCCGCCGAAGTCGCCCGCGACAAGGCTCTGGACGCAGGGGTACTGGACCGCGTCCTCATCGCCTGTGCCGCCCTGGGCCTGGTGGCCCGCGACGGGCCCGGCTGGCGCCTGACGCCCAAGGCCGAGGCCACGCTCGTCCCCGGCGCCCCGTGCTACCAGGGCGACACGCTGGCCCACAGCGCGGGCGTGTGGGGCTTCTGGAGCGACCTGCCGCACGTCCTCCGCGGGGAAGGGGGGGCGTCGGCCTTCGCGGCCGAGGGCGAGTCGCGGGGCATCCGCTCGCACCGCGACTTCATCCTGGCCATGCACAACATGGCGATGGCCGGCCGGGCGGCCGAGGTGGCCGACCGCCTCGACCTCCGTGGCCGCAGGACCCTCCTGGACGTGGGCGGCGGGCCGGGCTCCTACGCCATGGCCTTGTGCGAGCGGAACCCGGGCCTGGCCGCCACCGTCATGGACCTGCCCGAGACGGTCGCCATCGCCCGCGAGGTCATCGCCGGCCTCGGCATGGCCGACCGCGTCCGGGCCGAGGTGGGCGACTGGAACCAGCCCGAGTACGGTTCGGGCTACGACGCCGTCCTCCTCGGGAACATCCTCCACGGGCCCGCCAGCCACGCCGAGATGAAACTCGCCAAGGCCCGCCGCGCCCTTGCCGACGGGGGGCTGCTCATCGTCCAGGACTTCCTCCTGAACGCCGAGAAGACGGGGCCCCTGACGCCGGCCCTGTTCAACGTGATGATCGGGGCCTTCTCGGTGCCGGAACTCGTCGACCGGGTCCGGGCGGCGGGGTTCGGGGATATCCGGCACGAGGACCTCCCGCCGGCCCACGGGACCTCCCTGCTGACCGCCGCCACGTGTGAACCCTAGCGGTTGGCCCGGGCACCGTTCGAGCCCGCCGCGGGAGCGGCGGGTTGCCTTCGCCCGCGAAACGTGCCCGCAAGCCGCAACCGAAATCGCTGTAAGTCGATTTTGTTCGCGCCGGAAACCGGGTTGGCGCGCGCGGAATTTGCCGATTTTGGGGGCCCTCGGCCGGCCAAATCGGCCTTGGCGCTAGCGCCAAGGGGGTCGGCCGTCCGGAATGTTAAGATGGGCAAGACAAACCGTGACGTTTTACGATCGTTTTTTGACGCTTTGCGCCCGAACTTTGACACTTTTAGTCGGTTTTCCGGCGCTTTTGACCGGGTTTTTACCCACTATGGCTAGCGATACGTCCATAACACTTACGGCAATTCGGGGACTGGGGATCGGGCAATTCGGTGACATACACCTGAATTGCCTTGCCTCGGGAAAGCCGGCCGGCTAGCGTGCGGGGATGACCCGTCTGGCCCGGGTGGTGATCGAAGGGGTGGCGCACCACGTCACCCAACGGGGGAATCGGCGGCAGCCGACCTTCTTCCGTCCGGAGGATTACCAGACCTATCTGGACTTGATGGCGGCGGCCTGCCTCGATCACGCGCTGCAGGTGTGGGCCTGGTGTCTGATGCCGAATCACGCGCACCTGATCGCGGTGCCGCACGCACCGGACAGCCTGGCCTTGGCCATCGGGCGGGCGCACTGGCGGTACACGCGACTCATCAACTTCCGCGAGAACTGGCGGGGGTACCTGTGGCAGGGGCGGTTCTCGTCGTGCCCGATGGACGGCCCGCATGCGTTGGCGGCGGCGCGGTACGTCGAGCGGAATCCTGTTCGGGCCGGCCTCGTGCAGCGGGCGTGGGAGTGGCCATGGTCGAGCGCGGCCGGTCACGTGTCGGGTCGCGGCGACGCCCTGGTGAGGCCGGGCGGGCCCCTGGCGGCGGAGGTGGCCGACTGGCGGGCCTTCCTGGTGGCCGAGGACGACGCCGCGACGCTGGGCCGCCTGCGGCGTTACGGACGCACGGGCCGCCCGCTCGGGAGCCCGCGCTTCGTGGCCGACCTGGAACGCCGCCTGTCCCGCCCGCTCTCCCCCCGCAGACCAGGCCGCAAGCCGGCAGAGAGGAAATAGGGTGTATGTCACCGGAATTCGGGATTCTACCGGAATTCTGAAGATGCCAACATGAACCTTGCGGCCGCGCGGGCCGGCCGCTGGGAGACGGGGCGCTGAAAGGAAAATAGTATTGTGTCCCCAGATTCC
>CAYGZE010000308.1:0-5798 GCA_964354185.1 uncultured Anaerolineales bacterium
TCGGCCGTGCCCTGAGCCGCCGGCGTAGCTCAATGGCAGAGCACCGGTTTTGTAATTCTCCTCGCGGTTTTCGCGCAAGTTTTTGCCTTTGCTGTAATTGCAGTTGCTGCAATTGCTTGCAGATGGGAATTGCATACCGCTGGAACCGCACGAACCGCCTGAAACCGCCCCTCCGGTTGTCGCGACAACCAGGTGCTGAGCAGTCCGGCGGTTCAGAAGACGGGGGGCTCCCAGGGCGTGATGGGCAGATCTCAGCCGTCAACTGACCGATACCTGTCACCGCCACGTCCATCGCTGGCGTGCTCGCGTCCTGCAACGCTTCGTCTGGCCCGGAGACGGTTTGCCCTGAGGGTCATAGGTTTGCGGCGGGGGCTTGTTTCCAACCGAACGCCACCACGAAGCCCTTGGCAGCCTCACGCCGGACGATGTGTACTACGGCCGACGGGAACGCATCTTGAACCGTCGGCAGGAACTCAAGGCAAAGACGCTGGCGCGTCGCTGGCGTCGGAACCAGGGAACACCCAGGCTGAAGGACGCCGACCGGACTGAGAAACCCTCGTGCCGAGGGCCTGATTGTGTCACTTGAGCTGACGACGTACACCGCAAGGGCCTATCGGATCGTCACCTCCAACTTCTGGCCCGCCTCCAGCGTCACGTCGGCGGCGAAGGCCAGTCGGACCCCGCCCTTCTCGACGGTCGGCCTGGCCTCGACCTTCTTGCCGGCCGCCGTCACCGTCACCTTGGGCGAGGCCGTCTTCTCCGGCAACTGGAGATCCAGCGTCCGCAGCCTCAGCCTGCCCTGTTTCAGTTCGATCGCGTTGTGCTGGGTGGCGCCGTCGCGTTTCTGGCTGAAGGTGCCCCAGCCCTCGGCCACCGTGAAGGCCGCGCGGAAATCGTCGGGCGTCAGCCGCGGGGCGAAGGCGAGGTATCCCTTGGGGCCGTGATACCCGTACCCGCACGCCGCCAGGTACACGCCATACGAGGCCTTGGCCCGGGCGTAGTGGTCGCCGCACTCCACCTCGTTCCAGGGGTTGCGGCGTGACGCATGGTAACGGTCGTGGATCATCCGCGCGACGGCCAGGCCCTCCATCAGCATGCCTTCCCAGATCATGTGCCCGGCCACCTGGTACTCGAAGCCGGTCATGCACTCGTTGAAGTAGAAGTCGAAGCCCTCCTGGACGCGGGCGGCGTCTCCCTTGGGCCAGGAGCACATGAGCAGTCCGCCCTCGCCGGCCATGGCATACCAGCGGCCGGGCTTGTTCTTTTCGCGGAACGGGCCCACGTCCGGGGTGAAGTTGTACCGCCACAGCGAGGCGAGGGCCTTCTTCACGTTCTCCTCGCTCAGGATTCGCCCGAGCCCGACCTGGTAGGCCCAACTCTGGCCGAAGACCTGGTCGATCTCGCAGCCGTTGTGCGAGCCCACGCTCTTCGTGTGGTCCTTGTCGGGAATGTGGACGTAGTACTCGCCGTTGAAGAGTTCCCGGTCGATGCTCCTCGCGCCGCGCTCGACGATCCGGCGCATCTCGCCTGCGAAGGCGCCGTCGCCGACCTCCTTGGCCATCTCCTCGCAAGCGCGGGCGGCGGCCAGGTAGAGCGAACTCAGCCACGCGATCTTGCCGAACCACGGCTGGTCGAGGGTGTTGTGCTGTCCGCCCTCGAGAAGGCCCTCGCCGTTGTCCATCCGCACCAGGCACTGCATGGCCAACTTGATCTTCGGCCAGAGCTCCTTCACCAGCGTCGCGTCCGCCGACATCTGGTGTTCGCGGTACGCACGGAGGATACAGCCCGCCTGGCCGTCGACGGCCAGCCCTGCACCTTCGCCGCGGTGGTTGATGACGCCGCTCTGTGGATCCATCGCCTTGCCGAAATCGGTCCGCCGGCGCAGGTCGCGCTCCAGCTGCGGGAACAGCCGGGCGACGGCGTGGGCGTAGTGCCAGACGTGCGTGCAGGTGCCCTCGCAGCAGCCGACGCCTTCCCAGCCGTAGAAGCGGCCCGTGTTGAACCAGTGGCAGGTCGAGGTGGCCAGGATCGAGGTGTTGGCCATCGTGCGGTCGAGGAACCAGTACGGGAGCGTGGAGTCGTACCAGGTGTCGCGCCAGAGCCGCGTCTGCCGATAGAGCGGATCGAAGTTCTTGGCCACGTGCTCGGCCACCTCCGCCGCCGACCGGAACCGCGTGGCGTAAAAGCGCCCGCCGTCCTTAAGCCGCAGGTTCGGGAAGTGCCACGTGACGACGAACGTGACCGTGGCCGCCTTGCCGGGCTCCAGCGAGAACCGCCGGCCCAGGGCGCCCACGAGTTTCTGCCCGAACGGCTTCTCGGCGGCCGGGTCCGAGGCGAGGCCCGCCTCGGCGAAGAGGCTCTCGGGGCGCTTGCCGTCGGGCACCGCGGCCGCGCCCTGGTTCCCGTCGGGCCCCTCGAGGATGGCCAGCCCCATCGTGCCGAAGTCGGGCTGCTCGGCAAGCACCACGTTGGGCCCGCGCGGCTCATCGCTGAAGACGATGTCGTCAATGCCGATGTTGCCCCAGCCACCCCGTTCGTTGTCGACGACCTGGAGTTTGGCGGCCTTGCCGGCCCACGGCCGCACGTCGAAACTGTGCGGTTCCATCCGGTTGTCGTTCTTGCCCGTGGCCGAGAGCACGACCTTGTCGTCCACCAGGAGGTTGACGCAGGTCTTGTCTTTGTGTGCGCCGCCGCCGACAAGGAAGGTGACGTAGTCGCGCTCGATGGTGAACGGCTTGCTCGTGAGCGTGCCGATGGCCGAGTCTTTTTCGCCGACATTGCCGCCCGGGGCCGAGGCGTGCGAGTTGACGAGCCGCTTGCCCTTGGACTGCACGTCGCCCTGGTAGTCGGGCATCTTGTTCTTCTCGACGGGGCCGCTGCCGAATGCCGTGCCGGTGGCCGTCCAGCCCTCGTACGTCTCCTTCTCGAAGTCGTCGAACACGACGTCGGGCCGCTTCTCCGGGCGATTGGGCTGCGGCGCCGCCTCGGCCCTGCACTCGAGGAAGTACCACCCCTCGGGCGGCACGAGGCGGTTGCGGCGGACGCCGATGCCGGGCCGTCCCGAGTGCAGGCAGACGGCGTTCTCCAGCCAGCCCGCCAGGAGCGCCTCGATCGTCGCCGAGCCCGTGTTCCTGACGGTGAACCGCATGACGGTGGCCGGCAGGCTCGACTCCTCGGCGTTGAGCGGGGCGAACGGCGAGAAGGCCTCCAGCGACACGCTGATGGGCGCGGCCGGGTCGCGGTACTCGACCAGGCCGATCGGGTACTCGCCGCGGAACGAGACGTCGCTGAACCCGCTGCGGTCGAGGGCGCGGACCTCCTTCTTCCCGCCGGCCGCGATGCGGATCGCGAATCCCTGGTCCAGCGGCGTGGCCGGCTTGGGCGGATGGGCGTAGTGCCCGTCGCCCGTGCCGATGTGCTGGTTGAAGATGTCCCAGTGCCAGAGGCTGCCGTCGCCGCCCAGGTAGAGTTGCCCCGCGCAGATGCCGCCGATGGGCATGCCGATCAAGTCGAGGTCCTTGCCCCGGTAGACGGTCGGCGTGCCGCGCGCGAAAAGGGACTTGACCCACTCGGGCGACAGTTTCTTGTCGGCCGGGACGAGTTTCTCGAAGTCGGCGGCCTCGAACGGCCCCGCGACGGCCGGCATCTGCGCCGCGGCCATGGCGGCCCCGGTTCCCGTCAGGATGAGGAACTCCCGCCGGCTCAGGCTGCGCTTGCAGCCGCAGTCCGGAGAAGAGCACGGTTTCTCGCCGTCGTTCATCAGGGCTCCTCCTTGTGCCGCGAGGGCTGGTGTTCCGACTCCGGGGCCTACGCCGGCAGATGCCGGCCGCCATCCTATCGTCGTCCCGGGACAACCGCGATTCTAACCGGGATTTCCCATTGGGGTCGGAATTTCCTTTGGCCCGCGACCACCGCGGGCCACGATTGGCCACCTTACGGCGCTCTTCTCATGTCGGGCGTGCTACGGCCGGCTTGTCCGGCCATGCTGCTCCCGTGCGGTGGAGGGGCTACGTACCGCGTCGTCCCGGCGGCGCCGTCATCTTCGCGGGCCCGCGCCACCAAGGTCGGGCATCTGCTCGGTCAGGGGCGCGGCACCGCGGATCATGCGCGCGGCCTGACCGACGAGTCGCAGGTAATGGTCGCTCGGCAGGCCCTCATGCGCGAGGAACGTCGATGCCCCGACCGGCGGGTCGCTCGTGCACTTGAAGATGGCGGTCCCCTCGTCCACCTCGTCGAACATGGCCTGGTACACCATCGTGGCGCCGGCCTGCTTCGCGGCGACGTACTGTGCCCAGAGGAACGCCCCGCCGCGACGTGGGATCTGGTCGAGCGGCGCCTCGGGCTTCATGTTGTGCCACGAGAAACCCGGAAACACCACCGGCAGGTAATCGAGGCCCCGCTGTCGGCACCACGCGATGTCGGCCGTCCAGACCGTCTCGGCGTGACGTTTCGCCTGCTCGGGCGTGCCGTAGCGGCCGACCATCCAGGGGCTGACGACGTCGGCCTTGGCGATGAGCGCGTGCATGGTCGGGTCGGGCACGCAGTCGCGCTCCAGCGTCCGCCAGAACGTCGGCACGCCCAGCATGACGGTGCAGCGGTCGGCCTGGGGATCGTTCTTGAGCCACTCGACGAGTTCGAGGCCCTCCGCGGGGGTGTACCGACGGCCGTCGCTGAACCCGAGCCCCCAGACCGCGACGACAGGCCGCCCCCGGTGGTGCAGGTACGCCGGGTCCTTCGTGATGCGCATCCGCTCGACCAGTTGCCGCCAGTCGTCCATGACACGATGCATCTGGCCGGCGCCCAGGCCCGAGAGGTCGTACATCACCGCGTAGGTCCGGCCGTAGCGGTTGGCGCCCTCGCGGCAGTGCCCCAGCACGACGTTGAAGTGCCGGAGCCCTTTTGGGTGCGCCACCTCGCCGACGAACCGCTGGACGAACGCCCCGTCAATGCCGTACTGTTGCATCCACTGCCAGTGCCTCAGGACCGTCTCGCGATTGAACGACGAGAAAACCTCGGCCGTGCGACCGTCGGCGTGCTTAAAGGCCGTGGCGTATCGCTCGGCCGGGCCGCACTCGCTCATGTCCGGCCACAGGTCGATGGTGCAGTGGCCCGGCTCGAACTTCCCGCCCTTGTCCCAGTGGTACCAGCCGCGGCCCGCCCCGTCCCCCTCGGCGCAGAACCATCCCTGGTACCCGCACATGACCTTGCCGGCGAGTGTCTTGGTGTTCACGCCACGGGCGCTCGGGCCGCCATAGGGCTTCATGGTCTGCTCAACGACCTCGTCGAGGAGAGGGCTGCGGGGCTCGCCGGTCGCGGCCCCGGCCCCGGCCGCCGCAGAGGCACCGACCAAGAGCAGCGCGACCGGCAGAAACGGCGTCGGATTCATTCCGCCCTGACCCCTTCCGTGTTGGCGCCGGGCGTCTCGCCCGGCAAGCCTTGCGCCCCGGGCGTAGCGGCCCTGGCCCGTCGGGCGATGCGCCACGCCAGAGCAATCAGCCGATATTCCCCAGAGGACTCCCTCCCGACGACCGCCGTCAGCAGTTCTTTCGATTCTACCACGTTGGGGTGCACTTGCCCCCATTTCTGATCCACCCAGGGCGGGACTTTTTCATGGCCCGTTCTCCGGGGCAGCGGCGTGAACCGGAGGCCGAGGGCTGATCCCTGTCGCCGCCCCGGGCCTCCGCTCACCCCGCATAAAACACGTGCCTTGGGTCGCCTCGCCTGCTAGGATACCCGCCGGGTTTCAGAGGAAACAAGGACCCAGGAGTAAGAGGAGAACCGCGCCATGAACCGTCGCG
>CAYGZE010000309.1:0-5744 GCA_964354185.1 uncultured Anaerolineales bacterium
TGGCAAGGCTGACCAGCGGATTATGCGGGTTTATCAGATATAGACGCACGGATCGCGGTCTCTCACATTGGCCAGAGCGTAGGTTGGGCCAGCCGAGATTCCCACGAATGTCGGCTGCCTGGGCTGTCGTGCCGGACCGGCCGGGCCGGTGCTACTCGGCCTCTTCCCCGATCTCGGCGTTGTCGGCCGGTTCGGCCTCGCCCGCGTCGGCCTCCTCGGGCGCCTCCCCTTCGGCTTCGGCCGCCGGCTCGGCTTATGCCTCCGGCTCGACTTCTGCCGGCGGTTCGGGCGGCGCCGGGGCCTCAGGCGCCGGCGGCGGTTTGGGTGCCGCAGCCGGCTGACCCAGGCGCTTCACGTTCTCGGCCCTCGGGCCCTTGGGGCCCTGGGTCACGTCGAACTCGACTGCTTCACCTTCCGCGAGCGTCTTAAAGCCTTCGCCCTGGATGGCCGTGTGGTGGACGAACACGTCCGTCCCGTCGTCCTGTTCAATGAAACCAAAACCCTTCTGATCATTGAACCACTTCACTTTTCCTGTAGCCACTGGTTCTGCCCCTTATGCTCTTCTGTAATGGTTCAGCGTGAATTGGACTTTCGTCCCCTTCCGCTAAGCAACTGATCCGCCCGGCCGCCGGACGGTCTTTCGTCTTAGAACGGTGGATTTTCTCAGGCGTCGAAGTCCCGGCCGGCTATCCGGGGGCGCCTTGGGCAGTGCATTTCTGGCACCACTTCTCCTCCCGGACGATCTCGGTTCCTCCGCTCTTCTTGTTGCGGGTCTCGATTACCACCCTGTTCGCCCTGGACCCGCGGGGGACCGTCTTTCCACACTTGTCGCACTTGAATGACATCGGCTTTCTCCTCTTCTCCTGGTTCGCAGGCGGAATATGCCCGGTCCATTCACCTGTTCCTCCGGGCCTGCCGGGCTCGGCGATGCGGTGCGGCACACCGGCGAACATCACCCTTGCTCCCGGCGGCGTTCCGGCAGGGTATCAGGAAAGCAACACCCGTTCAAGTGATAACGCGAAGGTCCAAGGCGGTTGCTCTGTTCGGAAGTCTGCGGAGAACGAGTGTTTGCGGCGGGTCGGCGGAGGGGCATCCCCGCAGTCACCTGTGGGTACCGAAAATTCCATCCGCCCTTGAAATCGGCCTGACCGGGGCCATGATCACGCCTGAGGGCCAGCGTGTTGAGATGGGCGATCCCGCCATGCCGGATGGTACTTGTGGCAAGGGGCGGAACCCCTGTAAAATCCACGCGGATGGGGTTTTCAGGAGGGACAACGCTCAGGGCATGAGCATAATGCAAGCGGCGGCCGGTACCACGTACACCTACGTCGACAGGGACGAAGCCCTGCGCGAACTGCTGGCCTGGATGGCGCCGGCCGGCCGCGTGGCCATCGACATCGAAGCCGACAGCCTGTACCACTACCATGAGAAGGTCTGCCTGGTGCAGTTGACCGTGCGTGGGCGGAACTTCGTGGTGGACCCGCTGGCAAAGCTGGGCCTGGGGCCTTTCGTGGCCGCGCTGGCGCACAAGACGCTCATCCTCCACGGTGCGGATTACGATCTGTGGATGCTGCGCAGCTCGTTCGGCTTCCGCCCGAGGGCAGGGGTGATAGACACGATGATGGCCGCCCGGCTCCTGGGCCACGAGAAGCCCGGCCTCTCTTCGCTGGTGGAGCAGTTCTTTGGCCAGGCCTTCAGCAAGAGCGGTCAGAAATCCGACTGGTCGCGCCGCCCCTTGAGCCCGGCGCAGCTGCACTATGCGGTGGACGACACGCGGTACCTCGAACCGCTGGCCGACAGGCTGCTGGCAGAGCTCAGCCGGCTGGGGCGGCGGCACTGGTTCGAGCAGGGCTGCGAGGCGGCCATCGAGGCGACGGCCGGCGACCGCGAAGCCGACCCGGACCGGCAGTGGCGGATCAAGGGCGTGCGGGACCTGACTCGTCCCCAGGCGGCCTTCGTGCGGGAACTGTGGAGGTGGCGCGAACGGGAGGCGCAGCGGGTGGACCGCCCGCCGTTCAAGGTCCTCGGCGATGACAGGCTGCTGGCGCTGGCCGTCTGGGCCGAGAGGCACCCGCGGGCCGGCCTTGCTCAGGATCCGGGGCTCCCGCGCGACTTCCGCGGCAGAAGGCTGGAGTCGCTCCGGGAGGCGATCCATAGGGCAGGCCGCCTCGGCCCGTCGGACTGGCCGGAGCCACGCCTGCGGCCTTCGGGGAAGCGGCAGTTCCCGCGGAGGGTCTGCAGCCGCTTGCGCGATGGCGTCGCCCGTCTGGCTGCGGAACTGGGCCTGGAACCGTCGGTCATCGCGCCCCGGACGGCCCTGGAGGAGATCTCTCGCCTGCGGCCGAGGGACGTGGCGGGAATGCAGCACGCCGGCGGGCTGCTGGGGTGGCAGGCGGAATTACTCCTCCCGGTCGTTCGTCGCGCGTTGGTGTGAGTTGACCTCGTACGCCGCCGCCCGCATCTCCACCGGCCGGGCGCTCCCGCTTCGCCCGGTGGGCTACGGCGTGGCAGGCGGCGCCCGCGGTCCCGGAACGAATGGCCAGTGCGGTGATTGTCTGTCAGGCCACGCTCCGCAACGTGACGATCGGCAGATGCTTGCGTCCGCCGTGGAACGTGACTGACAGTTGCACTCGGACGCCGGGTTGGCCTTTGATGAGCGTCTGCGGCTCGGCGCACGGCGAGCCCCGTGGCCACTTGGCGCGCGGCTCGAAGTCGGAGCCCTGCGACGAGGGGGGCGGTGCCGGTCACCCCGATCGCCGCAGCCAGACCCCCCGGCACTCGCCAAGCGTAAGGTACTGCCAATCAGGAAGTTACAATCCGGTTAACCGCCGCGAGAGCGCCGGAAACCCCTTCCTAACGTTTGAAACTCGTTCGGAGTGGGGAGCCAAAGAACTACGCGGAATGCCGCTTCTTGGCCCGCCGGGGCCATTTCCTTGTCCCCGGAAGTGCCCACTTGCGCCCGGGCGCGTCGTACTTCTGGGCAATACTTTCATGGCCTGTCCAGCCGCCTCGTCAGGCAACGGCAAGCCGTCGGTTCCCGTCCGCAGAGCGCTGGCCGCGTCATCCGCTGCCGTCAGATCCGGCAACTGCTCCACTGCGGTCGACGTATCCAAGAGGGTCGGGTCACAGTAAACGCTCATGGTCAGTCGCAAGTCTGTGTGCCGCATGACCTCCATGGCCGTGCGGGGTGTGGCTCCGCTCTTGGCGAGCAAGGTGGCAAGGGACCTTCGGAGCGAGTGAAAATCCACACGCCGCTTCTCCTCGTCGCTCTCGGGAATGCCAGCCGCCTTGAGGTCCTTCCTGAACACATCCATCTCGGGGATGCCGTCGAACACGTTCTCGTCGGGTCCAACCCCTCTGGGCCTCGCAGCATTCAACGCCGCCGCCACGTCCATCCTCAGCGGCACCGAGTCGTCCCGACGGGACTTCGTCGCCTCGGCCCGAAGAGCGATGTATGGCCTGGGGACGCCTGGTCCGATGTGAAGATCGTCCCATCGCAGGTCGGCCAACTCCGACCGTCGCAAGCCTGTCGTCATGGCAACCCAATACACAAGGTGGCGGGGCCCCGCAACCGCCAGGAGACGCCTTGCCTCGTCCAGCGCCAAGGCCCGGCGCTTACGCTTCTTCTGCGTCTCGTCCGTCGGCGTCACGTTCGCCAGCGGATTGGCGGCGAGGCGGCCCTGCGTCACACACCAGTTGAGAAACGCCTTCGCCGTGGCGATGTACTCGTTGACCGTCTCGGCCCGGAGCACCGGGCAGAACGACGCGGGGTCCGTGAAGACGCGGCGCAAGAGGCCGAGGGCGGCCGGCTGGTCCATCTCCTCCAGGAGGATCGTGTGGACCTGCTTGGCGGTGCCGGTGAAGTTCGTATGGATTTCGGTGCGGGCGATGTCGCTCACGATGAGGAGCGGCGGGTTGCCGAGAGCCTCGCGGTACTGGCAAAGCTGGCGGTACGCGTCGGCGAGGTCGCCGTACTTGCCGCGCCGCTTGTATTCCCAGGCGAACTTGTTTTTCCACCAGACGTCGGCGAAGCCGCGCTCGCCCTGGGCGCCGGCCGACGCGCCGGCGGTGACCGCGACGCCCTTCTCGAAGGCGTACTCGGCACCCGTGGCGTCGTGGGCGGCGGGCGTGGGCTGGCCGAGGAGGCGGCACAGGTCAAGGAAATGCTCCTGGCTTGCGGCCCGCTCGGAGAGCTCGACGGGCCGCCACTTGGCGATGAATTCGGCAGGCGTCATCGGCGCGCGGCGTCCTTAGATGAAGACGTGGCTATTGTGCCGCAGGAGGCGATGGAAACCAAGTGGAAACCATGCGCCGCACCGTTACTCGGCTCTCAGAGAACAGAGGTGTTCTCCGGCAGCGACGTGAGTCGATCCTGCACCTTGCGGACGCAAGCCGCCATGTCTTCTCGGAGTTCATACACCCAGAACCGCAGAACGGTCCAGCCGGCCGCCCGGATGGCGAGGTCGCGCCAAAGGTCCTCCGCCTTGCGCCGGCCTTGGGCGTCACGGTGGTAGCGTTCGCCATCAACCTCCACGTCAAGGCGGGCGTCACGGAAAGCCAAGTCCAGACGGCAGCCCGCCAGCGGGTACTGCGTGAAGGGGGTGAGGCCGACTGCCACAAGGGCATCGTACAGACGGCATTCCCACACAGACTCGAAGACGGGCTTGCCGGGATCGTAGGACGGCGGTGTGAGCGACAGTTTCGCCAAGAGAACGAGATGATTCACGTCGCTCTGCAAGCACATCTGGCGGTTCCCGAGAACATGCAGGAGCGCCTGCGCCCGACTAATGGCAACATTCCAGAGATTCCGTGTGTCCTTGGAGGTCACATACCACTCGGCGCCGCGCGGCAGGCCGGGCTGGTAAACGGGGCTACACAGGATCACGTCTCGCTGGTCACCTTGGAAACCGTCAGCCGTGGCAGCGATGAAATCGGTTTTCCTGAGAAGGTCGGCTGGCAAGTTTGACTCAGCCCAATCTCGGACGCGCTTGGCCTGCTCCTTGAAAGGGGTCACAACGCCCACCGTGCCGTCGAAACGGTCCTCGACCAGCAGGCGATTCAGCTCGCGGCCTACCGCGCTGATCTCCTCCTGGCAGATAGCGCCACCGGCCGCTACGGCTTCAGCGGTGCCCGCCACTTCCGTCCATGCTATACCCGCCTTGCGGCCCCTTGGGCGCCTCAACCGGCTCTCGTTGGTCAAGACACGAAGTTGCCCCCGGTAAACAAGCGAGTTGCAGTACGCCGCAATGTCGGGGTGGCACCGGAAGTGGTCTCGCAGGAGAACCGGCTCGCCGGCCTTCGGCGTGGCGGCTGCCAAGTCGTACAGGCTGCTTTGAAGGAAGTCAAACTGTGCCAGCGAAGGCGTCAGCAGGCTGTGTTTCCGCAGCAACTGCCGGTTGCGCCCGGGCTTCATGCTGTGCACGGGTCGCAGCTGGTTGGGATCACCGACGACCACGGCCCGCTTGGTGCGATATAGGAGCGGGATGGCCGAAGCGATGTCGCACTGACTGGCCTCATCCAAGACGGCCACATCCGCGATGGCTGGTGCCAGCGGAAGGCCGTGACGGGCGGACAAACTGGGGACGGCCCAAAGCGGGAAACACCGTATCAGCAGGTCGAACTGGTCTTGGAAGAACCGCTGCCAGCGAATCCGCGTGCCCTCGCCAATAGCCGTGTCCCGCGTGTGGTCTGTACCGCCCTGGGTTTCTTGGACACGGAACTGAGGGTAATCATGCCGCGACCTC
>CAYGZE010000310.1:0-5714 GCA_964354185.1 uncultured Anaerolineales bacterium
TGCGACGGCTGCGGCGAGCGCAACAACCGCATCAAGGTCCTCCTGTCGGACGACGCGAAGACCTTCCGCCAGGCGTACCAGCACGACGGCACGCCGTTCCTCGGCCACACCGACAAGAAGCCGCTCTCAATCGCGCTCAAGGGGGCGACCGCGCGGTACCTCCGCCTGCAACTGGCGGGCACGAGTTACTTCCACCTGGACGAGGTGGAGGTCTTCGCCGAAGGCGCCCCGGACAACATCGCCCTGGGCAAGCCAGCCACGCAGAGCAGCACGAGCGAGTGGTCGGCGGCCCACGCGGCCGCGCCCGCCGGGCCGAAGGCGTACGCGACGACGCGGGTCGTCGAGCGCGGCCTGCGGCTGGCCGAGAGCCTCCGCCGCCTGGGCGCCAGCGTGGACGACGACGCGCGGGCGCTTCGCCAGGTCGGCGAGAAGGCCGAGGCCCTGGCGGCCGACGCGCCGGACGCGGCGCGGGAGCGCCTTTACCTCGACGCCCAGTGGGCCGTGCGCCGGCTGGCCCTCGCGAATCCGCTCCTCGACTTCGACGCGATCCTGTTCGTCAAGTCGGCCCCGGGCCGGTTCCCCCACATCTCCGACCAGTTCTACGGCTGGTGGTCGCGGCCGGGCGGCGGGGTGTACCTGGTCGAAGGGTTCAAGGGCCCGAAGCCGACCGTGCGCTGCCTGACGGCCGACATGCCCGAGGGCAACTTCCTGCGGCCGGACCTCTCGTACGACGGGAAGCGCGTCCTCTTCGCCTACTGCAAGTTCGATCCGAAGGTGCCCGACCTGCCGAACAAGGCCGACAAGGCGAACGTGCCCGAGGACGCGTTCTACCACGTCTTCGAGATGAACCTGAACGGCACGGGCCGGCGGCAGTTGACGCGCGGCCGCTACGACGACTTCGACGCCCGGTACCTGCCGAGCGGCGAGATCGTCTTCGTCTCGACCCGCAAGGGCCAGTTCCTCCAGTGCACCCGAGCCAATACGTCGGCGACCACGGCGGCCGACCTGCCCGACAGTTACGTCCGCTGCGGCGGCGACAACTACCGGCCCGTCCCGGTCTTCACCCTCCACGTGATGGACGCCGACGGAGGGAACCTGCGCCCCATCTCGGCCTTCGAGAACTTCGAGTGGACCCCCGCGGTGGCCGACGACGGACGCATCCTCTATTCGCGATGGGACTACATCGACCGCTTCAACGGCCACTTCTTCAGCCTGTGGTCCACCAACCCCGACGGGACGAACCCGCAACTGGTCTACGGCAACTACACGTCGCGGCCGCAGGCCGTCCTGGAGGCGCGGCCGATCCCGAACTCGCGGCGGCTGGTCTTCACCGCCTCGGCCCACCACTCGATCACGGGCGGGTCGATCGTCCTGCTGGACCGCAACCGCGGCACCGAGGGCGACGACCCCCTCCAGCGCCTCACGCCCGACGTCCCCTTCCCCGAGACCGAGGGCTGGGTCGACTCGTACTACGCGAACCCGTATCCCCTCTCGGAGGAGCACTTCCTGGTGGCGTGGAGCGACCGGCGGCTGCCGCCCCACTCCCGCGTCGACGACACCCAGCAGAACCCCCTCAACGCCACGGGCCTGTACCTGCTGGACGCGTTCGGCAACCTGAACCTCCTGTACCGCGACCCGGCCCTCTCGAGCGCCTGCCCGATCCCCGTCCGCGCGCGGCCGCGGCCGCCCGTCTACGCGAACACCGTCGCCTGGGACGCCGAGCCCGAGGGCCGCTTCCTGCTCCAGGACGTCTACGAGGGGCTGCCGGGCGTGGCGCGCGGCACGGTGAAGTCGCTCCGCGTCATCGGCGTGCCACCCAAGGTCCAGCCGCACATGAACCAGCCGAACCTGGGCGTCTCGTCGGAGGACCCCGGCAAGTTCCTCCTCGGGACCGTGCCGGTCGAGGCGGACGGCTCGGCCTACTTCCGCGTGCCGAGCGGCGTCTCGATCTTCTTCCAGGCGGTCGACGCGAACGGCTTGGCGGTGCAGACGATGCGAAGCCTGACGTACGTCTGGCCCCGGCAGACGCTAGCGTGCGTGGGGTGCCACGAGTCGCGCGAGGCGGCCCCGACGTCGCCGCGGGCGCAGCCGCTGGCGGCCGCCCGCGAGCCCTCGCGCCTCGCGCCCGGCCCCGAGGGCTCCTGGCCGCTGCGGTTCGACCGCCTGGTCCAACCGGTCCTCGACAAGCATTGCGTCTCGTGCCACCGGCCGGACGCCGACGACCAGAAGGCCGCCCGGTTCGACCTGACCGCCGCCAAGGCGTATGAAAGCCTCCTGGAGTTCGGCGGCAAGGACCTGCGGCAACTGGCCTTCGAGCGGGACCGCTCGGTCGCCGGCGAGTGCCCCGCCCGCCGGAGCAAACTGCTGGCCCTCCTGCGGGAAAAGGACGGCCACGCGGGTGTGCGGCTGGACGCCGCGAGCCTCGAGCGCCTGGCCGTCTGGATGGACCTCTACGCCCAGCGGCAGGGCCACTTCAGCGAGCGCCAGGAGGCTCAACTGGCCGAACTGCGCGAGCGCCTGGCGCCCCTGCTGGCCGAGTAGCCGCGCACAAGAGACGGCGCGCCCGGCCCGGACGCGCCGCTTTCGTCACACAAGCCTGCCGCGCGTCACTTCTTCGACACGTCGTAGCACATCAGGACGTCGTGGTCGCGCAGGTAGAGTTTGCCGTCGTGGATGACGGGGTGCGGCCAACTGGGCCCGTTCTTGACGGCGATCTTGAACGTGCCCTTGAGAACGTACTTCTCGGGCGTGGCCTGGATGAGGGCCATCACGCCGCTCTCGTAGCGGACGTAGAGGTTGCCGTCGGCGTAGAGGACGGCGGCCGAGCCGTCGCCCGGCACCTGCTCGGCCCGCCAGGCGACCTTGCCGGACGCGAGTTCGATGCAGATCGGCTGGCCCGCGTTGTGCCCGTGCCCGGCGTAGATATGATCGCCCACCAGCACCATGCCGCCGTGGTGGTTCTGGAACGTGTCGGCGTTGAGGAAATAAACCTCGTCGGCCTTGACGCCGTCGCCGTCCTTGCTCAACTTGAGGAGCGCAGCCCCGGCGCCGTAGGCCGACGAGACGAAGACGTGGTCGCCGCGGACGACGGGCGTGGGGATGATGGCAGTGCCGTTCGCGATCTTGTTATAGCCCCACAGGAACTTGCCGTCCTTGGCGGCGACGCCGACGGCCCCGCGGCCCATCAGCGTGACGTACTGGCGGACGCCGGCGCCTTCGGACACGACGATCGAGGAATAGGCCGCGCCGTCCTTGCCGCGGCCGCCGATGTCGGGGATCGCGCACTGCCAGATCGTCTCGCCCGTCTTCTTGTTGAGGGCGACGATGCCGGCGTCCTTCCCGCCCGGCGTGCAGACGAGTTTATCGCCGTCCACCAGCGGCGACTCGCTGAAGCCCCAGTCCGACATCATCTTGCCGCCGAAGTCCTTCGCGAAGTTCTTGCGCCAGACCTCCTCGCCCGAGTCGGCCTTGACGCAGACGAGGTCGCCGCGCGTGCCGATGGCCCAGACGAGGCCGCCCTCAACGGTGGGCGTGCAGCGGGTGCCGTCGCCCCAGGGCCCGCCGACCTTGGCGGCCCAGACCTCCTTGTGGGTCGAGAGGTCGAGGGCGATGACGAACTGCTCGTCCTTGCGGTCGCCCATCGTGTAGATGCGGTTGCCGACGATCGAGACCGTCGAGAAGCCCTTGCCGAGGCCCTCGATCTTCCAGAGGAGGGGCGGCCCGTCGCCCGTCCATTCCTGGGCCAGGTCCTTCTCCGTCGAGAGGGCGTCCCGCTTCGGGCCCTGCCACTGGGGCCAGTCGGGGACCGCGGCCCCCGCGGCCGCACAGGACGCAACCATCCACACGAGCAGCGTGCAAGCGGTCAGAAAACGGGTCATCCTCTGGCCTCCTCGAAAAGCGTGCGCACACAAGGGCCGGTGCCCCCGGCCCCCGCCCGGCCGCCACGCCGGCCGCGTAAGGATACGGAGTCCCCGTGACGAAAGCAAGGACCCCCGGGAAAAGGACTTCACCCGCGGCCGGCCCCTTGCCGAGAGAAGAGGGAGCGAGGATGCCGCGCCCACCAGGCCGGCGGCCCGGGCTGACTCCCGGCGCGGCGCCAGAGGAAGGGACGTCCCACCATGCGCAGGAACATTGTCCACGCGGGCGCGGGGTCGCTGACCTACGCCATCCGCGAGATCGTCCAGGTGGCCGAGCGCTTCGAGGCCCTCGGCCTCCAGATCACCTGGGAGAACATCGGCGACCCGGTCCAGAAGGGCGAGACGATCGCCCCCTGGATCCGCCAGATTCTCCACGAGGTCGTCGACCAGGACGCCTCCTGGGCCTACTGCGACACGGCGGGCGTGCCCGAGACGCGGGAGTTCCTGGCCGCCCAGGTGAACAAGCGCGGCGGGGCACGCGTCACGCCCGACGACATCATCTTCTTCAACGGCATCGGCGACGCGGTGGCCAAGGTCTACGGCTTCCTGCGGCGCGAGGCCCGCGTCATCGGACCCACGCCCGCCTACAGCACCCACTCGTCGGCCGAGGCGGCCCACAGCGGCTACGAGCACCTCACGTACGAACTCGACCCGTACAACGGGTGGCTGCCCGACCTGGAGGACCTGCGCCTGAAGGTGAAGTACAACGACGCGATCGCGGCGATCCTCCTCGTGAACCCCGACAATCCGACGGGGGCCGTCTACCCGCGGGAGGTGCTCGACGGCATCGTCGCGATCGCCCGCGAGTTCGGCCTGTTCCTCATCTGCGACGAGATCTACACCCACATCGTCTTCAACGGAAACCGGACGCTCCACCTCTCGCAGGTCATCGGCGACGTGCCCGGGATCGTGATGCGCGGCATCTCGAAGGAGGTCCCGTGGCCGGGGTCGCGCTGCGGATGGATCGAGGTCCTCAACCGCAACCTCGACCCGATGTTCCACACCTACGTGGCCTCGCTCCTGGCGTCGAAGCGGCTGGAGGTCTGCTCGACGACGGCGCCGCAACTGTGCATCCCGCGCATCCTGGGGAGCGAGCGGTACCCGGCCCACCTGAGGGCCCGGGCGACGATCTTCGAGGCCCGCGCCCGCGAGGCCTGCGACGCGCTCCAGGGCATCCCGGGCGTCCGCGTGAACCCGCCCAGCGGCGCGTTCTACGTAACGGTGCTCTTCGAGGAGGGTGCCCTCCACGGCGGCCAGACCCTGCGCATCGAGAACCCCGAGGTTCGCGCGATGGTCGAGGGGCTCGTCCGGGGCGTCACGAACGACCAGCGGTTCGTCTACTACCTCATGGGCGCCACGGGCATCTGCGTCGTCCCGCTGAGCGGCTTCTACTGCCGGCGCGAGGGGTTCCGCGTCACGCTCCTGGAGTGCGACGACCGGAAGCGCGCGTGGACCTTCGCGACCCTGGCCCGGGCTCTGCGCGACTACCTGGGCTCGTGACGGCCGCGCCCCTTGCAGGCCGCCGCCGCGGCGCGTATGCTCTGACTCCCGGCCCGATGGAAGGAGATGTGCATGCGCGCCCCGCGGCTTGCGGTCCCGATGCTGATTGTGCTGCTCGCGGTCCCCGTGACGTTTCGCCCGGCGCTCGGCGCCGACGCCGTCGCCCCCGACCGGCTGGAGATCGTGCCGAACTTCAACGCCGCGAGCGTGTACGCGTACTTCGGCGGCGACGACAACCGCAACGCGAGCGTGAAGATGGAGTACCGCGCGGGCGGCGCCAAGGACTTCCGCCCCGGC
>CAYGZE010000311.1:0-5703 GCA_964354185.1 uncultured Anaerolineales bacterium
GCACTGACGGCGCTGCCTTTGCCGACCGTCCGACGAATGCGCTCGATCTCCCGGCGGGCGAACCTGCGGTAGTCCATGCCATCCCCTTGCGTGTGAGAAGAACTCGTGTTCCGTGGCCGTACCCGCCGGCACCATAGCGGTGGGCGCAGGCGACTGCAAAAGAAATCCCGCGGCGTCGCACCCGGCGATACCCTTCGAGCCGCGCGGTCCGCATCGCGGCCCATGGGGCAAGCACGGTTTGGTTTGCCATTTCCCACGCACGCCGGTAGAATCCGCGCGGCGTCGCGAGCCGGTGGTGCAATCCGATGCTCCGGGAGGCGGACCATGGACTACAGGAAGGTGATCCCGTGCCTTGACACACGAGACGGACGCCTGGTCAAGGGCGTCAACTTCGTGCGGCTTCGGGAGGTAGGCGATCCGGCGGAGGCCGCGGCCGCCTACAGCCAGGCAGGGGCCGACGAACTGGTGTTCCTCGACATCACGGCCACCATCGAGGGCCGCAAGACCTTCCTGGACGCCGTCCAGCGCACCGTCGCAGCCATCTCCGTGCCCCTGACGGTCGGCGGCGGCATCGCCAGCCTGGACGATATGCAGCGACTGCTCGACGCTGGCGTGAGCAAGGTGTCGGTCAACACGGCCGCCGTGCGGAACCCCGACCTGGTGAGGGAGGCCGCGGCCAAGCTCGGCCGCGACAGAGTCACCGTGGCCATCGACACGCGCAAGAACCCCGCGATGCCGTCCGGCTTCGAGGTGATGGTCCGGGGCGGGCGCGAGGGCGCGGGCATCGACGCCGTCGCGTGGGCCCGGAAGGTCGAGCGGCTCGGCGCGGGAGCCATCCTGCCTACGAGCATGGATGCCGACGGCACGCAGGCCGGCTACGACATCCCGATGACGGCCGCCATCGCCGACGCCGTGTCCGTGCCCGTGATCGCGTCGGGCGGAGCCGGCGAACTCGAGCACCTCAGCCAGGTCATCCTCGAAGGACACGCCGACGCCGTGCTGGTCGCCTCGATCGCGCACTTCGGCAAGTTCACCATTCGCCAGATGAAAGAACACCTGGCCTCCAAGGGCATACCCGTGCGGCTGTGAGGGTCCGCACACGCGGGCGCACGATGTCGCGGGGTGCCCGTGCCGAGGCGTCCGGCTTTGCGGTTGCCGGGGTCGGCGCAGCGCGGTACGATCCCCCGGCAATCCGGCGGCATGCAGGTCTTGGCGCCCGAGCGAGGACTGCAGAGCCTTCCCAGGCGCCATAGGCGCGGGCACGCGAGGGCGGGCGCCCCAATGCGGCGGCATCGGTCTGGTCTACGGATCGTCAGCATGGCCGCTGTGCTCGGGGTACTCGTCGCCGGCGCCCACGGCATCCCAGGTGCCTCGGCCGCGTCCCCCGCCGAGGGTCGCGCGGAGAGCGGCGGGGCGAGCCGGCCCGCCGTCCAGCCCGGCGCCCTGCGCGAGCCGCATCCCCTTCTCGGGACGGCCGACGATGCGGTGCTCGCGAGGGCGGGGGATCTTCAGTCGACGGCAGGGCCCAGGCTGGCGGCGATCATCGAGAGGCTGCTGGCCGCCTCCCAGGCAGGCGCAAGGCCCGAATCCCTGCGGATCGAGTATCCGCTCGAGGGGGCGGTCTTTCCGGCAGACATCGTGGCCCCGACGTTCCGCTGGCACGATCCCGCCGCGAAGGCCGACACGTGGCTCGTGGACGTGACGCTCCCGGAGGGCTCCGGTCACCTCTATGCGCTCGTTCCTGGCACGGCGCCGCACCCCGGCGGCAAGGGCGATGCCCGCTACGTCTCGCCGGAAGCCGCGGCCTACCGGCCGCCGCCCGAGCAGGCGTCGGCCCGGCGATGGACGCCCGGCCCCGACCTGTGGGCGGTCGTCAAGCAAGGCGCGGGGCGGGGCGGCGTGACGGCGGAGATCCTCGGCTTTGCGAGCGCCGATCCGGGCACGGTGGTCTCGCGCGACCAGGTCAGGCTGGCGGTCTCGAAGGACCTGGTGGGCGCGCCGATCTTCTATCGCGACCTTCCCCTGCCGTTTATCTGGGCCGTCAAGAGGCCGGAATCCATCGCGTGGCGGCTGGGGGACGTCTCGTCGCTTCGGCCTCCGGTAACGCTGCTGACCGACATGCACGTGTGCGGCAACTGCCACTCGTTCTCGGCCGACGGCAAGGTCCTGGCGATGGATGTGGACTACGGCAACGACAAGGGGTCCTACGTCATCACGGACATCGCCCGCGAGACGGTGCTCGAGAAGAGCAAGATCATCACCTGGACCGGCTTCCGACCCGAGGACGGCCAACTCACGTTCGGGCTGCTGTCCCAGATCTCGCCCGATGGACGGTACGTCGTCAGTACGGTCAAGGATCGTTCGGTCTTCTCGCCGGTCCCCGACCTCCACTATTCGCAGCGTTTCTTCCCCGTCAAGGGCATCCTGGTCGTGTACGACCGCCAAACCAGGACGTTCTTCTCGCTGCCCGGCGCGGATGACCCGAAGTACGTGCAGAGCAGCGCCGCGTGGAGCCCGGACGGCGCGACCATCGTCTTCGCGCGGGCCGAGGCGTACGATCTGAAATACGTGAAGGATCCTTCGGCCGCGATCGTTCCGCGCGATGAAGCCCGGGAGTTCTTCGACGAAGGCAAGCGGTTCCGCTACGACCTGTACCGCGTGCCTTTCAACGGGGGGAAGGGCCGGCGGGCGGAACCGGTGGAGGGCGCGTCGCAGAACGGCCGCAGCAACTACTTCGCGAAGTTCTCGCCGGACGGCCGGTGGATCGTCTTTTGCCAGGCCGACAGTTTCATGCTGCTCCAGCCCGACAGCCTCCTCTATATCATGCCCGCCGAGGGCGGCGCGCCGAGGCGAATGCGCTGCAACTTCCCCGGCGGGATGAACTCCTGGCACAGTTGGTCCCCCAACGGCCGGTGGCTGGTCTTCGCGTCGAAGGCCAACGGGCCCTTCACGCAGTTGTGGTTGACTCATATTGATGAGCAGGGCCAGGATGCGCCGCCGGTCTTGCTGGAGATGTTCACGGCGGCGGACCGCGCGGCCAACATCCCGGAATTCGTCAACCGCGCGCCCGACCAGTTTACCAGGATCGAGCAGGCGTTCGCGGACTACTACACGTACTACCGCGTGGGCCTTCAGGAAGCCGCGCTTCGCTGGTACGACCTCGCCCTTCGGGATTTCCGCGAGGCCATGCGACAGAACCCCGACTACGGACCGACGCGGTACTGGCTCGGCCTGTGCCTGGCCAAAGCCGGTCAGGACGAAGAGGCGATCGTGCATCTTCGCAGGGGTCTGGAACTGGAGCCCGGTAGCGCCAGGACCCACCACCTGCTCGGCGCGACCCTGGTCCGCCGAGGCAAGTATGAGGAGGGACTGGCCCACCTCGAGACTGCCCTCAAAGCCAATCCGCGCGACGCCGGCGTGGCGAACAACGTGGCCTGGGTGCTGGCCACGTGCCCCGAGGCCAGGCTCCGCAACGGTCGACGCGCCGTGGAACTGGCCAGTCAGGCCTGCATGGCCTCGGGGTTCAAGATCGCGACGCTGCTGGACTCCCTGGCGGCGGCCTACGCCGAGGTCGGCGAGTTCGATAACGCGGTGAAGACGGCCGCCAAGGCCCTGGAACTCGCGCCCCACGACCCCATGGCGTCGGCCAAGGACATCGAGGCCCGCCTGCAACTGTACAAGGCGGGTCGGCCGTACCGGGAGGGGGCCACGCCCCCGTGATTGGTCTTCTGTCAGCCTCGATGCCGTCCGGTTGCCCGAGTGCCACTGACCATGGCCAATGGCCGGCCCCGAGTCCAGCCGGATCCCAGCGGCCGCTCTGGTCGTGTTGACAATAGTGAGCGACGTTGTCGGGCCGCAGCGCAATCCCATCACCCCCCCGGTTGCGACGTAACTCCATTCCCCACAATCCGTTGGAAGAAGCCGGCTCTGACCATCGGCGGGATTGTTGATTCCCGGCAACATTCCTCGCTGGGGCGTGCGGTTGGGAGGCAAACGCGCTCAGGGGCATGAGACAAACCTAAGCCTCTTTATCTAATGGCTTTATGGCAGATCATCAGCCAGGAGGGGGATTCCCCGGCTTTCGGTACGCGCTTTGCGTCAATCAACGCGGGAGGGCGAGCGTGCACTTCCTCAGGTCGCCGCAGCATTGACGCCCACACTCGCGTTCTGTCGGCTTATCAGACAGCCCCGTGGCCTGCGGCTCGTCTGCGGGCGCCGTATCAGCACGGGGGGTGGCCTCACGAGAAAGGGGGAATCGGGATGAGAACACAAGTGTGGCGGGCCTCCATGGTTGGGGTGGTCGCAGGCGCGGTCCTGACGGTCGCATGCCCCGCAGCCTTCGGCGCGCTCGGGATCTTCATGGAGTTCAGCAGCACGGAATTGCCGACGCACATGATGGGCTCAGGCATGATGGGCATCGATATGTGGATGATACCGAGCCCCGGCATGGTGATGATCCTGCCCGCCGAGTACACGGAGATCATAATGACGGCGATGGCGCCCATGAGCATGAGGATCGAGGTCAACGCGGCGTGCACGGCCTCGTTTGGTGGCATGCTGTTGGGCGGCGGCACTGCGGACGAGTGGGTCGAGAGGCCGGCGGAATTCCGGTTCCTCGGCGTCACCGGAATGGCTCCCTCGGGGCCGGCCATGGCCCAGTGCGCGTACTCGCAGAACGGCGAGGTGATCTCGGTCCAGATCGGCGATTTCACCGGCCTGTCCGCGGAGCGCTGGTCCTTCACGGGCATCGAGGTGACGCTCTTCCTCCGGGGCTTTCAGGTGCAGGAGCCCAAGGAATACGCGGTCGAGGGCGTGCACCTCTCCCTCGTGGAGCCAACCGATTCGGGGGAAGTGTTTAGCATCATGACGCCCGAGCCGATCACGCTTTCGCTGCTGGCTCTGGGCGGGTTAGGGATTCTCCTTCGCCGCAAGCGGACGTAGGCGCGCGCCGACCATGGCGGGACCCCGGGGGCCACCCCCCGCATGCCGTGCGCGCTGCGGAGGAACTCGCGTCCGGCCCTCTGCCTCCCGCGAGATCCGCCGCTGTGGTTCTCCAGCCGGCGTTGCCGCGCTGCGCCGTGCACGCCGTCGCCGTGCGGATACGCCCACGGCGCCGCGGGCGACGACGTCGCCGCCTTGAACCTCCTGCCCGACCTCTCGATCCCCGCTTCCCTTCCGGCCGCCCGCGGTCCTCGAGGGCGAAAACGTGCCGATTCAGCGCTTGGCGCCGCGCTTACCGCGTGACGGCGGACACTGGCGAGCAAACGCGAACGACGACGGACCGAGAACGCCGCCATCGCAAGAGGCGGACAGAGCCGGGAACTGGGAGAGACTCGCGGAGAGCCGCGGCCTTGCGGCCAGGAATGGCGGAGAGGGGGGGATTCGAACCCCCGGTGACCACTAAAGGCCACGCCGGTTTTCGAAACCGGTCCGATCAACCGCTCTGGCACCTCTCCGCACTACGCATAACTCGAGAACTACCTCCGCGTGGCAGCAGACCTTCCTGCCGGCCGAGAACCACGCCCGTCTACCATATCGGCAGATGGCCTTACAGTCAAGCAGCTCTGCAACCACTACCTGACCTATCAGCACCGGCGGTCTCAAGCGGGCGAGATCGGACCCCCGCTGGTTCGAGGACTGCCGCACAGCTGAGTCATCCCCAGTTTGGTGCCGGTTCCAGCGTCGCCTTAACCACGGCGGCGA
>CAYGZE010000312.1:0-5670 GCA_964354185.1 uncultured Anaerolineales bacterium
GCACGATGGCCGCCACGTTCAGGACCAGGACCAGGACGATCAGCGTCATGATCATGCCGAACTGGTTGTGCGGAACCAGGGGGCCCAGGCGGTCGCCGACGGCAATGTGATAACTCGAATACGAGAGCGTCCGCGTCGGCTGCGTCAGGGCCGACCACGGCGGCCAGGAGGTGGACCCGATGGCCACCGCCGCGGTGAACAGGACGGGGGCGGTCTCGCCGGCGGCCCGGCTCACGCTGAGGATGACGCCCGTCAGGATGCCCGGCAACGCCGCCGGGAGGATCACCGTCAGGAAGCACCGCAGGCGGCTGGCCCCGAGGGCCAGCGCGGCCTCCTTGTAGGTCGCCGGCACGGCGCGGATCGCCTCCTCGCTCGCGCGGATGATGACCGGCAGCACCAGCACGGCCAGCGTCAGGCCGCCCGCCAGGACGCTCGAGCCCTGGGTCAGGCCGAACCGCGGCAAGAGGAAGATCACGAAGAACGCCAGCCCGAACAGGCCGAAGACGATGCTCGGCACCCCCGCCAGCGTGTTGATGCACGTCCGAATCAGCCGCACGGCCCGCCCCTCACCCGCGTACTCCACCAGGTAGGCCGCCGAGATGACGCCCGGCGGCAGGGCCGCCAGGATCGCCACCACCGTGATGAGGAGCGTCCCGAGGATCTCCGGCCCCACCCCGCCGAAGTAGTGGCCCGACAGGCTGTCGTCCGTGAAGTAGTGCCCGTAGAACGTCCAGCGCGGGCGGACCATCTCGGCCGCGCCGTCCCGCACGAGTGGGAACAGGGCCGCCAGGTCCGTGCCGGCGAACTGGCGTTCGCGCGGCACCTCGGTCCGGACCAGCGGGGCCCCCGGCTCCTGCTGGACCCAGGCCTGGGCGAAGAGCAGCCGGTGCAGGGCCTTGGCGGCCATGTCCCACCGCGTCGCCCCGTACCGGTCCATCGGGAGGGCCGGCACCGGCACGCCGGGAGGCGGGCCGAAGAGGGCGCGGACCGCGTCCTGGACCTCGCCGAGCGCCTTGGCGTACTCGGCCCGGCGGCCGAGGTCCACCGTCTCGACCACGTGCCGGTAGTCGCGGGCCATGGCGACGAGGCGTTCGGCGACGGTCCCCTGGAGGCGCGGGTCGTCGGCGCGGGCGAGGACGCGGCCCAGGGCCGCCTCGGCCGCCGCCTTGTCGGTCGTCTCGAGGGCCTCGATGAGGTCGTCGCGGAGGTCCCGCCCCAGGGCCCGCAGTTCCGTGCGTTCGGCCTCGGGCGTCTCGCGGCGGTCCAGTTGCTTGCCGAACTCGCGGTTCAGGCGGCGGGCCTCGTCCTGGAGTTCCTCGACCGCGATGCCGCGCTTGAACCGGTCCAGCACGTCGTACACCGGCTGCCGCGCGCGGGCGACCTCGGCGGTCTCGGTTCGGACGGCGGCGGGGTCGCCGCGGTTAGACTGCTCCAGTTGCATCCGCCGGAACTCGGCGGTGCCCTCGAAGACGACCGCCGTCGCCCCGCGCCAGAGCATCGGCGCGAGGACGACCACGAGCACGAGCGCGATCCCCACGACGCTCGCGCCCGCCAGGGCGGTGAACAGGCGGTCGCCCGCGCCGCGGAGGGCGGTGCGGCGGCCGGCACGCCCGGGTCCGAGCAGCGGCGGTTGGCGCGTCATGCCGCGGCCCTCCCGCCCCGCCTCACCCGGTGGAGGAAGTGCTCCGTGACGAGGTTCAGGCCGAACGTGAAGACCAGCAGGACGAGGCCGATCGCAAACAGGGCGCGGTAGTGGGCCGAGCCCTGGACCGTCTCGCCCATCTCGCCCGCCACGGTCGCGGTCAGCGTCCGCACCGACTGGGTCAGGTCCCACCAGGGCGAGGGAATCTGCGCGGCGTTGCCGGAGGCCATCCAGACGACCATCGTCTCCCCCACCGCCCGCATCATGCCCAGGGTGACGGCGGCCAGGATGCCGCTGTGCGCCGCAGGGATGACCACCTGCACCATCGTCTCGGCCCGCGTCGCGCCGCACGCGTAGGACGCCTCGCGGAGTTCCCGGCCGACGGCCGTCAGCGAGTCCTCCGACACGCTCACGATCGTCGGCAGGGCCATAACGGCCAGGATGGCGGCGGCGTTCAGCGCGTTCGTCCCCGTCGAAATCCCGAGGTGCTGCTGCATCCAGGGCGCCACGACCAGCACCGCGAAGAACCCGTAGGCCACCGACGGGATCGCCGCCAGGATCTCGACGACCGGCTTGACGGCTTGGCTGAGCCGCACCGGCAGGATGTCGCTCAGGCAGACGGCCGCCAGGATGCCCACGGGCACCGCAATCACCAGCGCCGCGCCCGAGACCAGCAGCGACCCGACCAGGATCGCCAGGACCCCGAACTCGGCGTCCGCCGCCTCGGGGTACCACTGCGTGCTGCCGAACAAGTCGACGAGGCGGCCGGCCCCCGACGCCGCGGCCGCCCGGAGCCACCCGAAGGCCGACCCGCCCGCCGCCTGCACGGCCGCCGGATCCACGAAGAACCCCGCGGCCTCACGGGCGATGAACACGAAGATCAGCAAGACGGCCACCAGGCTGCTGGCCGTCACCAGGAAGAGGACGGCGCGGCCGAGGTGCGAGCCGACCCAGCCGGCCAGGTTCTCGGCCGGCGTCAGCAGCAGCGGGCGGTCCCACGCGGCGACCGCCCGCTCCGCCTCGCGGCTGCGTGCTGTGGCGGCGTCATCCATGTCCTAGCCCGCGCGCGGGCCCCTCAGTAACTCGTGACCGGCACGAAGCCCTTGGCCTCGATGATCTCCTGGCCCTTCTCCGTCAGGTAGAACGCGCAGAAGGCGTGCAGCGTCGAGCCGGGCTCCGGGAACCCGTTGGTGAACAGGAACAGGGGCCGGCTGATCGGGTAGACGCCGGTCGAGATGGTCTTGCGGTTGGCGGCGACGCCGTCCACCGTCAGGGCCTTCACGCTGTCGTCGACGAAGCCCAGGCCCACGTAGCCGATCGCCCCGGGCGTCGTCTTGACGCGGGCGTGGGCCTGCGGGTTGGCATTCACATATTCGACCTTGTCGGACAACTTGTCCTTGCCCATGACCTTCTCCATGAAGACCTCGTAGGTGCCGGAGGAGGTGTCGCGGCTGATGACCACGATGGGCATGTCGGGGCCGCCCAGGTCCTTCCAGTTAGTGGTCTTGCCCGCGTAGATGTCGTGGATCTGGACCCGCGAGATGGCCTTCAGGGGGTTCGACGGGTGGACGATGACGGACACGCCGTCCATCGCGATGGTGTGGGCGCAGGGCAGGATGCCCTTCGCGACGGCCTTCTCGAACTCGGCCGGCTTCATGAAGCGGCTCATGGTGGCGATATGGCACCGGCCGTCGACGAGCGCCGCGGCCCCGTCGCCGCTGCCGGTCATCTTGACCGTAATGCTCAGGCCCGGGTTCGCCTTCATGAACGCCTCGGCAAACGCCTCGGCAATCGGACCGACCGTCGTCGAGCCCTCGATCTGAATGGCCTGCTTCTCGGCCTCCGCCCCCGTGGCGAAGCAGGCGGCCACGGCCACCAATGCCGCCATCCCCATCGTCACCAGCACCATCTCGACCCCGGACCTCTCTCTCTTGCACCGCATTGGCCCTTCTCCTTTCCTGGGGCGCTGCCCCGTGCCTTGTGTTCTGCTTCTGGACTTTCATTCTCATTATCCCGCTGGCGCCTTAAGGCACGATTGGGGGTGCTTTAGGGTTGCGCTAAATCGGTTCCGGGGCATTGTGGGCGGCGACTCGCACGGCGTAGAATGCTGGCGACATGTCAAAGAAACGAATCGTGATTATTGTGGAAGACGAGAAAGACATGGCCAACCTGGTGGCCCGGCGGCTCACGCGCGAGGGCTACGCGGTGGAAACGGTTTCCGACGGCCTGGCCGGCCTCGACAAGATCCGTTCGCGCCTCCCGGACCTTGCCCTCGTGGACATCATGTTGCCCAGGATGTCCGGCCTTGACCTGCTGAGCGAACTCCGCAAGGAACCGCGAACGGCCAACATCCCCGTCATCATCATGACGGCCAAGGGCGACGAGAGCGATGTTGTTGTGGGCCTGACGCTGGGTGCCGATGACTACGTCGTAAAGCCGTTCAGCCTCTCGGTCCTCGTGGCGCGGATGGCGGCGGTCCTGAGGCGCGCGGCCGCTGGGATACCCGACCAAGGCGTGCTCAAGATCGGCCTTATCAGCATCGACAAGGATCGCCATATCGTCAAGGTCGAAGGCGAGATTGCCGCGCTGACCCTGACGGAGTTCCGGCTGCTGGTGGCCCTGGCCTCGGCGCGCGGGAGGGTTCTGGCGCGCAATCAACTCATCGACCACGCCAGGGGCGTCAATGCCGTCGTTACCGACCGCACCATCGACGTGCACCTCGTGTCGCTGAGGAAGAAACTCGGCAAGGCCCGCGATTACCTCCACACGGTGCGCGGCATCGGCTATCGCCTGCTCTTGGAGGAGGAACGGGAGCATGAACGGTAACAGGCTGTTCTTCAAACTGTTCATCGGCAACCTCCTGATCGTTGCTGTCATCCTGGCCGGCGCAGGCTACGTCTCCTACCGGTCGCTTGTCGCGACGTTCCTCCATGAAACAGAGCTGTACCAGGACCACATGGTTGTCATGGCCCGCGAGTGTTTTGAGCACCTGTGGCCTCTGCCCGACCAGGAAGTGGACCGGCTCTGCAAGCGGTTTCCCGAGGAACTGACCTCGCAAGTCAAGACTGGCGACCGCCCGGCTCCTGAGCACAGCCTCCCCATCCGGGTGACGGTGATCGCCGCCGACGGCCACGTACTCGGCGACAGTCACAGCGATCCCGCTCGCATGGTGAATCACAAGACCGAAGACCGCCCCGAGGTCCTGGCGGCCCTGGGTGGCCGACCCGGCCGCGACTCGCGCCAGAGCGAGACCCTGCGCGTAGAGTACCGCTACGTGGCCCTGCCGATTCGCAAGGACGGCCAGACGGTGGCCGCGGTCCGCGTAGCGATACCGGCCGTGGCCGTTGTGCAGAACAAAGCAGTGATTCGGGATGTCCTGTTGGGCACATCCCTGGCGGTGATCGGCGCGTTCGCCCTCGTTGGGCTGCTGCTCAACTGGACCTGGTACCGGCCGCTCAAGCAGATAGCCCAGGCCGCCGACCAGATTGCGTCCGGCGACCTGGAGCATGCGGTGCCGATCTCCGGGTCCGGCGAACTCTCCCAATTGGCCGTGGCCCTGAACGAGATGCGCACCACCATCACCGAAAAGATCACCACGATCACGGCCCAACGTGAGAACCTGGAAGGCGTCCTCGCAAGTATGCGGGATGCCGTGATTGCCCTCGACGCCGAAGGCACCGTCACTCTTGTCAACCGCGCGGCGGAAGACCTTCTTCTGGCCCCGGACGTTGAGGTCGAAGGCTCTCACCTTCAGGTCGCCGTCCGCTCTGTGGGCATCATTGATGCCTACAACGAATCGGTGAAGACCAGCCGGCCGGTGGTCAGGCAGATCGCGGCGGACGTCAAGGGGGTTCCCCGCCACCTTGACGTGTTGGTAACGCCGATGGCCCCAGCCGAGAAAGGGTTGGCCCGCCTTGTGGTCGTTCGAGACATCACGGACTTGGTACGGGCTGCCGCAATGAAGACGGAGTTCGTGGCCAACGCATCCCACGAACTCCGTACGCCCCTGGCCTCGCTCCGCGCGGCCG
>CAYGZE010000313.1:0-5667 GCA_964354185.1 uncultured Anaerolineales bacterium
CGCGAAGTCCCAAGACGTGTATCTCCCTGAGTTGCTCACCGGCCCAGTCGAGCTTGGCCCCGTGCTGAACCAGCACCTCCTCGCCGCCGGCGTCAAAGTCGACCTGCGACTGCGTCTCGCATCGCTGTCGCAACCGAGCGACGCTAAGGACTACGAAGAGCAACGTAGCAAGCTCGGTGTCAGCGCCGTCATCTGTCCCGAGTGCGAGGGCGACAACGACGCGCCGTGCTACGCCTGTGAAGGTAAGGGGATGGTAAGCCGCGTACAGTGGGACAACTGGTTCTTCGAAACGAAAAGCTGCCGCGACTACAAGAAGGACTGCTGGCTCAAGTGCACGGAGCCGCGCTGCTCCTACGACGTCGGCCACGCGATGCAAACGACCATCGTGCTCGCGCTAGAGAGTTTCTCGGCGAAGATGAAGAAATGGGTGCCGTGTGGCAACTCCATTCAAGGCTTCCGCTTGAAAGGGCTCGCCAAGAGCGACGCGGCGCTAAGGCGGTATCTTAACCTCGTCTGCGAGACGAATAACCTACCGTGCTTCGCCTTCGACGACGAGGGCGAAGAGGAGTAGACGATGCGCAAGCGTGTCGGGGACGCAGCTATTCTACTCATTTTGGCGGTGGCGGTCATCACCCTAGCATGGCTGTGCAGCCGGGCGGAGGTCACGACGAGCCCCACCGAAAGCGACTGCATCGAGGAGCTACGTGCGGTGACGCGAAAGACGACCAACTTCAACGAGGAGGAACTCATCCGCTACGGGCGGTGTCTCGTAGAAAGGAGCAATTAAATGGGCTTCGATTTCAGAAAAGTTCTGGAGAACAGTGAGGTCTTCTTGAAACTCGCCGACATCGCCCGCGAGAAGATCGCCGAGGGCATCAACAAGAACCTCGAAGACGAACTCGTGAGGTCGCAGGTGCGCCTGAACGCGGCCGAGGACAAACTTCGCAGGGCCGAGGACGAACTGCGCGACACCATCAAAGACCTCGGTGAGACGGCGCGGAAGCTGGAGAACGCCGAACTGGAGATTCGCCGGCTGAAGCAGCTCGAAGAGGGCGGCCGTTGAACGAGAAGCAGCTCGACAAGTTCCGTAAGTACCTCAGGGAGAACCTTAGTGAAGGTTCGACGGCGACGTACATACGGGCGGTCGGGTCGGCGCTGGAGCAGTTCCCCAAGGACGTCGTGCAGTTCTTGCTGCAGCCGCACCTGTCGAGCGGCAGTCGGCACACATACATGGCGGCGCTGCGCCACTGGGCCGAGTTTACCGAAGACGCCGAGCTGGACGAGCGGCTCCGCGCGAAAGAGTTGAAACGCAACTTCAAGGATGCTTTGCGAAACGAGCACCAACAGCGCGAGCGTCACGTAGTGCAGCCGTTTTCTCATGACGAGGAGAAACGCATCTTCGCCGTATTGCAGCGGTGGCAGCGTGATACGACTCTACCAGAATGGCAATGGCCCGCGATAAGCATGTTGTTCGCTTTAGGGTTGCGCGCCGGCGTCGATTTAGCGTGGCTGGCACATAAAGACATCGACGCAGCGCTCAAAAGCAAGGTGAATCTCATTATCGTCACGAAGGGTGCGAAAGAGCGTCCGCTACCTGCTATACTCGTAATTAAAGAGATGGAAGCGTTAAGCGAGATCGATCAAGAATGGGACATCCTTGCCGATCTCATCTCTAACGGTACTGATATAGCACACCGAGTGCGCAACGCCTACGAGCGCATCCGCGTCTGCGTCAAGCAACTCGCCAAGGAGGCGAAGATTCCCCCCGAATCGGTTCATACACATCGATTCCGCCACAACTTTGCACAGCGTGCGTACGCCATAAATAAAGACATCATTATGGTACAAAAACTTATGGGACACGAAAGTATAGAAACGACGCAAGGCTATGTTCAGAAAGACCAAACTAAAGAGGCGGGCGACTACCTACTCGCCGCGATGAAGCGGGACTTCGGAGGAGGAAAATGATAACGAAAATTCGGTGTCCTTCGTGCAACAAAGCGCACCTGTATTACAATAAGCCGCGTCTTGCTGATCTTAACCATGATAGATCAGAAGCCCTCTGGCGTTGCACAGCTAGTGGTCACGTGCGTTTTTCGTCGCGAGATCTTCATTTAATACTTAAAGAGGCCGGAGGCATCGACATTGACAGCGTCAATTATCCTTACCGATTACACATCACGGCGGAAGGTGTAACCGCCGGCTAACAAAGAAGGAGAGGGCCAATGATGGGGAGAAGGAAGATGAAGGTCAATGGGGGCGTGTACAAAATGGTCGCCTGCACCGAGTGTGGTGCCGTGTTGCGCGAGGCGCACGCCGTTGTCAGCCGTCAGCTGCTTCGCGGACACCCGTGCGTGCTGTGCGGCGACTGTGCGATGAAAGACGAGGAGCCGCCGCAGGTGCAGCTCGTGTACTCGAACTGGGCGCCGTGGGGCGAGCAGCCCGTCATCCCGATAGGCGACCTGTTGACGGCAGAAACGCACGGGCGGTTCTTGGAAAAACGGAGCCACGCAAAGTTGGTATGAAGCTGATGAGCAAGCAGAGAGAGCTGGAACTCGTCGCCGACTACCAAGTGGGCGTAACGCGAAGCGCCATCATGAAGAAGTACCACGTGAACCCGCCGAAGCTGTACGACACCCTCCGTAAGTACGGCGTGCAGGCAAACCGCACACCAACAAAGTACAACTTCTTCTGCGTCGTCTGCGGTGCACCGAGGCCGCTGCCGCCGTACCACCCGAGCGCTGTTTGGCGTTCGATGCCCACGTGCGGCGACGAGGCGTGCAAGAGCGTCATCCTGTTCCGACCGGACCTGCGCATCCGTAAGGTGCCCGGCAGTCCCCCCAAAACATGTAAGAAGCCATCGAAGGCGTTTAAGCTGTGGAACGACCTCGTCGATTTCGAGGTCGCGGAGGAAATCAATAAACTAACCGACGCGGAGCTGGCGGCTATCGAACGAATCTTCACGCTCGGCACCGACGACCGTCTCTTGGACGTATCCGAAGCGGCGCGGAAATCTCTCTACGGCCGCTTATCCGAGATTACCATCGCCGTGCGACTGGCGTCGGCGAAGCCGGCTGAGACGTCTTTGGTATTCGGCGCCGAGGCGGGAATCGGGGGATTCTTCCGAACGTACTTCGGCGATGACTCCAATAAGATGCGGAAAAGTGTGGAAAACATGTACGACGTCCTATTCCTGTGGCGATGCGCGTGCCCCGAGCAAACGGTGTACGTGGTTCGTAAGCCGCAAGACTTTCCCAAGAAGTCGGGCGAGTACGGCGTCTGCGGGCGCTGCGGCGCCGCCGCTCTGGAGCTGGTAGAATGAAACCCCTCGAAGCCTTCCTCTGCGAGCTGCATCCCGAGGTGATGACCGTCGGCAAGAAGTTCATCCTCGGCGAGGAGTACGAATTCAGGAACCCCGACCGCGCCGCCCTGCGAAAGCTGGTCAAGGAGCACTACGCCACCGGCCAGGACGTTCTGAGCAACTTCCGTGCGTGGCTCGTACGCCACGAGGGGCGCCGCGAGGACGACGCGGCGGGGATAGCGGCCGTCGTCTGGAACGCCCTCTGCATGACCTACGACGTCGCCAAACAGGAGGCCGACCCCACGAAGCTCCTCGACCGCAAAGACGAAACTTACACCTACTCTGCAAAAATGCGAATCACCCACGGATTGCGGTTCTGGGCGCGCTACAAGAACGACTCCAAACTATATGAAGCGACGATGTTGTGGATGCGCCGGAAGCCCGACGAGGCGCCCAAGTTCGTCCTCGAAGCCCTGAACGAGTCGCCGCCGTACACCGCCGAGGAGTATCGCGAGCTGCTCAAGGCGCTGGAGGGGCTCAAAGGCTCCCCACGCTACCCGTGGGCCTGGTCGTGCCTGCGGCTCATCTTCGTCTGCGGCATATCCATCGTCGAGGTCACTCAGCTGGAGAAGGGACGAATTCACCAAGCGCTCAAGGTCGGACACATGTCCGTGCGCGCGGCCCTCGGCAAGTATTTCCGCGTCGTCTCCATCGAACCCGTCCGTGAGGAGTTGAAAGCGCTGCTGGCGTTCCCGTGGGAGTGGGGCATCGTCGCCGACCTCACCAACCCGGCGCGTACGATCAAGATCAACAGTCGAAAAGACTTTTCATCTACTAGTCCGCTGCGCCACGCGGCAGAACTCGTCTTCAAACACGCCGGCGTCGTGCAAACGAACAACTGGCCGGCGCGCGTGCGATGGAGCGCCGCCTGGCAATACTACAAACGCACCGAGAACCTCGTGGGCGCCGCGCAGATCATCGGCGTACGTGACCTACTGAGGGTGTCGAAGTTCATCGAGGAGTTGAAGAAACGGGAAGCACCTGTGGTAGAATCGGTTGAGAATGACTCGTGAAGACGACGCAACGCGCCCGGTGACCCTACCCCCTTTGCCGAAATGCGCAAAGCCAGCAACGTCTACTTGCGCCTTTAGAGATGAAGAGGGATTTTGCAAAAAACGGGTGACCACATGCAAGTGGAAGGTTACTCGCGCAAACCGATCTCGGTCAAAGTCTTCATAGCCATCTGCCAGCCTTCTCTGATGCGTTCGATCCACTCGGCGCGAACGTTCTGCTCTGCGACGCGGTAGGCGCCTTCGTCGACGCCGCGCGTGAGCGCCATCTCGATGACGACGCGGGCCGCTGCGGAGATGTTCGGGAGGTTGTTGTTGGCGGCGAAGGACTCCAGTGCCACACGCGCCTGCGGAGACAGGCGAACGCTGACCACTTTGTTGACGGCAGATTTCCTGTTCGCTCGTAGCGGCTTTACGCGCGGCATCTTACTTGACCTCCGCGTCGAGCCGAGCTTGAACGAACTCGTTGATGGTCTTGAGAGTTTCCTCCGCGCGTTCGCGACAGGTCGTCTTCTGCGCCGCCGTCAACTTAGACCACGCCGGAATCTCTTTGCGCCGTTTGCATTCCTGCTTGGCGAGCACCTCAACGAGGTCCGTTACCAAGCCTTCGACGGCCTGAATCTGCTCCAAACGTTCGTTGATGGCTTTCAGGATAGGGACAAGCGCCTCTCCAAGCCTCAACGGAAGTACCTGTGCGTCGATGTTCTTCAGCGTCGTCACTTTGCTAACTCCTCTTCGAGCTGTTTCTTGAGGTCGGGGATACGAGAGGCTACTTCGATGGCGCACTCAAGACTCTTTCGCACGCAGCACAGCTTGCACCATCGTTGATAGAAGCCATGAACGAAAGCGAGAGAGCCGCCGTCGCCGGTCCAATTCTCAGTTGCGGGGCGCTGCCCACAGTTTTGACAAAGACTGGTCAATGCAGGAACGGCACCATCTGAAACGGTCTCTGCGGGGGAACCTTTCCAACCTTTGAACTGCGTGAGCGACATCGACGTCACCCCGCGTGCTTCTGGAAGAAACGGATGTACGCCTGCGGCTCCGCCGCGTGCTCTATGCGACCGACGACCTTACCGCCCTTCATCGCGATGAGCGTCGGCAGCGACTTGACGCCGAAGCCGTCGGCTGTCGGACCCGCGTTGTCCGAATCCAGCTCGACGACGTCGAGGCACTTGTCGGTCGCCTTGAGCGCCGTGTCGATTGCCTTCCGCGACTCCTGGCACGCGCTGCAGAACGCCGATGCGAACTTCACGAACAGCGTCGCCGACGGATTCGCCTTCGACATCTCGACCATCT
>CAYGZE010000314.1:0-5594 GCA_964354185.1 uncultured Anaerolineales bacterium
CGGAGGCGGGCGAGCACCCCGCCGCAGCCGCCAGGAGCAGCACGAGCCCGCCCAGGACCATGCCTGGGGTCGGCCCTCTTGTTTGTACGTGTTTGGCGTGCCCGTAACGAGGGTGCCACTGGCTGCTTGCAGCCAGTGTGCTTCGAGGCGGCACTGGCGGACAAGCCGCCAGTGGCACCCGCCGAAGGAATCCGGTCAGGCACGCCAAACACGTACCTTCGGTCGGCGGGCGGCGCTGGGGTCTCATGGCTCGCCTCCTTCCGGTTCGGATCGCGGGCGCGCGGCCGGCGGACCGGCCCGTTCCTCGCGGACATCCCCTCCCTTCCGATTCTACCACGTCGCGGTGCCGAATCCCGCGCCGTTTTCGGTGCGGCGCGCGGGCGGCCGCCGCGCGGGCAGGCGCGCCACGGCCCTCCTCCACATCCAGCGGGCCGACATCGCGTCCCCGGGGTTGAACCATGCGGGCAACGCGGATGGCGGGGCGGCTCGGCGCGACGGGCCGCACGACCCGCGACGATCGGGAGGCGGCGATGGACGCCGAGTTCGAGCAACTGGGCAGGCGGTACCTGGATGACTTCGCTGCGCACTCGCCGGTCCATGCCACGGGGCTGGGCGATCACCGCTTCGACGGCCAGTTGGACGAGATCGGCCGCGAGGCCGTCGAGCGCCGGGCCGCGTCCTGCCGCGCGTGCCTGGACCGCCTCGGGCGCATCCCGCGGGACCGGCTGTCGCGGTCGAATCAGGTCGATGCCGCCATGCTGGAGCACCACCTGCGCGCAGCCCTGTGGCACCTGGAGGAACTCCAGGAATGGGCCTGGAACCCCACCCACTACACGGGCCTGGCCGGGGGCGCGATCTACGGCCTGATGGCTCGCGAGTTCGCCCCTCTCGGCGAGCGGCTCCAGAGCGTGGCGAGCCGGCTGGAACAACTCCCGCGCCTCCTGGGGGAAGTGCGGGAGACGCTCGATCCGGAGCGCGTCCCCAAGGTCCATGCGGAGACGGCGGTCAAGCAGAACCCGGGGGTCCTCAGCATCCTGGACGGCATGGTGAAGCCGCACTTCGCGACGCTGACCTCGCACGACCAGTCCCGCCTCGCGGCCGCGGCGGAAGGGGCCCGCACGGCGGTCCAGGCCCACCAGCGGTGGCTCGAGAACGACCTGCTGCCGCGGGCCGCGGGGGACTTCCGGCTCGGCGCCAGGCGGTTTGACCCCAAACTTGCCTTCGCCCTTTGCAGCCCGCTCACGCGCCAGGAGATCCGGAGGCGGGCCGAGGAGGAACTCGACCGCACGACGGACGAGATGTACGAGATTGCCGCGCGGCTCGACCGGGAGGAAGGCCGCGAAGCGGGCGGTCCGGCCCGCCCCGGCCCCGAGGACAAGCGAGGCGTCATCCGCGCCTGTCTGGAGGCGGTGTGCCGCGACACGCTGGGGCGCGACGAGATCGTCGAGGCGGCCAGGGAGTCGCTCGCCATGCTCACCGCCTTCGTTCGCGACGCCGGCCTCGTGGCCTTGCCGCCGGAGCCCGTCGAGGTCATCGTGATGCCGGAGTTCCAGAGGGGCGTCTCGCTCGCCTACTGCGATTCGCCCGGCCCGCTCGAGGTTGGCCAGAAGACGTTCTACGCCATTGCCCCGCCGCCCCGCGACTGGACCGAGGAGCAGGTCGCATCGCTGCTTCGCGAGTACAACCGGCGGTCGCTCTGCAACCTGACGGTCCACGAGGCCATGCCGGGCCACTTCGTGCAGTTGAGCCACGCGAACCGGCACCCCTCCAAACTGCGGTCCGTCCTCGGCTCCGGCGTGTTCATCGAGGGGTGGGCGGTCTACGCCGAGCGGTTGATGGTCGATCAGGGGCTGTTCGAGGGCGACCCGCTGATGCGCCTGGTCGTCCTCAAGTGGTATCTGCGGGCGATCGCCAACGCCATCCTCGACCAGGCCGTCCACGTGGAGGGCATGGGCGAACCGGAGGCGATGGCGCTCATGACGGGGCAGGCGTTCCAGGAGCAGGGCGAGGCCGCCGCCAAGTGGACGCGGGCACGCCTGACGTCCGCCCAACTCTCGACCTACTTCGTGGGCTACCAGGAACACCGGGACCTGCGCCGCGACGTGGAGGCCGCCTGGGCCGACGGGTTCGCGCTCCGCAGGTACCACGACGCGGTGCTCGCCTCCGGCTCTCCGCCGACGCAGTATGCCCGCGCCCTCATGCTGAACCTGCCGATCGGGGCGGCGGGGTGAGGCCGCGCGACCCCGCGGGGCCCTCGAGCCCCACAGGAGCACAAGACTATGGAAACGGGACGCGTCTTCAGGTGCCTTGCCTATGGCTTGGCGGCCGTGCTCCTGGCGACGATGGGGACGGCCTGTTCCAGAGCCGCGGCCACCGACTCCGCCGTGCGTTCCGCGCAGGGACCGGCGGCGAAGGCGCAGGCGGCCGGGCTGTGGCACCTGGCGGCGCTGCGCCGCGTGCCCCGGGCGACGTGGGGCGAGAAGACGGGGCTCGTCCAGCAGGTCTACTACGAAGGCGAGCCCTTCCAGGGAAAGCCGACGCGGGTGTTCGCCTACTACGGGCGGCCGGCGGAGGGGGAAGGGCCGTTCCCGGCCGTGCTGCTCGTGCACGGGGGCGGCGGCAAGGCGTTCCCGGACTGGGCGGAGCACTGGGCGAAGCGCGGCTACGTGGCGCTGGCGATGGACCTGGCGGGCCATGGGCCGGCGGGGCGCCTGGAGGACGGCGGGCCCGACCAGGACGACGCGGTCAAGTTCCGCGACTTCGCCGACGCCGATGCGAAGGACATGTGGACGTACCATGCGGTGGCGGCGGTGATCCGGGGGCACTCGCTCCTGGCCTCCCGCAAGGAAGTGGACGCGAAGCGGGTCGCCCTGACCGGCATCAGTTGGGGCGGGTACCTGACGTGCATCATCGCCGGGCTGGACGACCGGCTCCGGGCGGCCGTGCCGGTCTACGGATGCGGCTTCATCCATGAGAACAGTTGCTGGGCCCCGTCGTGGTTCGCGAAGATGAGCGAGGCGGCGCGCGAGCGCTGGGTCAAGGCGTTCGACCCGTCGCGCTACCTGGCGCGGGTCAGGTGCCCGATGCTCTTCGTAAACGGGACGAACGACTTCGCGTATCCGCTCGACAGTTACCAGAAGTCGTACGGCCTGGTGCCGGCCCTCGTGTCGCTGAGCGTGACCATCAACCTCAAGCACGGCCACTACTGGACGTTCGGCGAGGTGGACGCGTTCATCGACAGCCACCTGGGGGGCGCCGACCCGCTGCCGCGGCTGGGACCGATAAAGACGGCCGACGGCGTGGCTTCGGCAAGCCTGTCCTCGCGTGTGCCCGTGACCAAGGCCGAACTGGACTATACGACGGACACGGGCCCCTGGCAGAAGAGGGCCTGGAAAACGGCGCCGGCCGAGGTCAAGGGCGACACGGTCACCGTGAGGTTGCCGGCGGAGCGGCCGCTGACCTGCTATCTGCGCGTGACGGACGAGCGCGGCCTCTGCGTGAGCACGCCGCACCGGGAACTGGCAGCCGGGCAGTGACGCGGGCCCGGCGGGGCGCCGGCGCCGCCACGATTCCGCCACGGCGGCACACGCGTGCACACCAGGCCAGGCGCCCCTTCGCCGCGCGACGCGCGCCGTCTTGACCTGCGCGGGCCGCCGTTCCATACTGGGCCGACCTCGTGAGGACGCGTGGCATGCGAGACCGGTGGCTGCCGATCCTCGTGCTCCTAGTGGGGGCTTGCCCGGCCATGGCGCAGGAGCGAACCGAAGGTGCCGCGAAGGCGGCGCCCGTGCGGATGCGGAACGGGCAGATGGCGCTCGAGTTCGACGCGGCCACGGGGGCGTGGACCGGCCTGGTGGACCTGGCGGACGGCACGAACCTGGTCCTCGCGCCGGCGGACGGCGTCCCGCTCGGGCTGGCGATCCCGCGGCTGGACCTAGCGGCGCTGGAGGCGGCGGTCGCGGGAGGCCGGGCGATCTCGGTCGAGGGGACCTGGCGCTTCGCCCCCGCTCCGAAGCAGGGCGACGCCGCCGGGCCCGCGGCACCCGACTTCGACGACGCGGCGTGGGAGACGACGCCCGTCCCCAGCCGCCCCGACACGGGCGACCGGCAACTGAAGGACCGCGTCGGCGCGTTCTGGTACCGCGCGCGCGTGACGCCGCCGGCCGCCTGGGCCGGCCGCGACCTGGCCCTGGTCCTCGGCGCGGTCGACGATTTCGACACCACGTACTTCAACGGCGAGCGGATCGGCGAGACCGACGCCGCCACGCCGCACCACTGGGAGACGCCGCGCCGCTACGTAATCCCGTCGCGCCTGGTGCATTTCGGGCGGGCGAACACGCTGGCCGTCCGGGCGCACAACGGGGCGTTCGCGGGGGGCATCGCGGGGCCGGTGCGGCTGGGCCTGGCGGAGGCGCTGCCGGAGCCGGTCGCCGCGGTGGCCCTTGAGTCGCACGAGGTTTCCGCGGACGGCCGGGGGCTCGACCTGACGCTGCGGGCGGGCCCGTGGGTGGTTCGCGCGGCCTACGCCGTCGGGCCGCAGGGGACAATCGTTTCGCGCCGGTTCGTGCTGGAGAACGCGAGCGACCAGCCGCAGGTCCTGCGAGGCGCGGCGCACGCGCTGCCGGTCCTCGCGCCGGGGGCCGACGCGGCCGCGGTCTTCCCCGGCTCGCTTCCCGTGGGGGACGTGCCGGTGGCGACGATGGCGCCGGGCGCGCTGGTCTCGCCGAACTCGCAGGACGGCCTCGTGTACCTGTGGAGCGCGAAGGCCGGGCGCGGCGTGGGCGCGTGGTACTGGTCCGAGGACGAGTACTCGCCCGCGGCCGTCGCGGGGAGCGGGCCCGGGGCTGCCGTCCGGCATACGCTCGGCGTGCTGGCCCGGGCGCGGCCGGGCGAGAGGGTGGTGCTGGGCACGCAGTTCGTGTGGCTCGCGCGCGGCACGCGCGACGACCTGCTGCGCTCCGTGGGGGCCGTCCACCAGGCGGTCCGCCTGCGGCCGCCGCCCGGAGGGCTGGAGGACCTCGCCCAGAAGGTGCTCTACTGCGGCCACCCCGGCGGCGTGCCGGAGAAGGGCTTCCGCGGCTACGGGGGGTTCAAGGCGCTGGAAGCGTACCTGCCGACGCTGCGCCGGATGGGGGTGGACCTGCTCTGGCTCCTCCCGATCTTCGAGCACGGCGACGGGGTGAAGTGGAACCTGTACTCGCCGTTCGACCACTTCGCGATCAGCCCGCTGTACGGAACGCCGGAGGACCTGAAGCGCCTCTCGGCGAGCGCCCAGGCAACGGGCATCCGCCTGATGTTCGACCTGGTGCCGCACGGGCCGCCCGACCACACGCCCCTGGCCAAGGCGCACCCGGAGTGGGTCTGCCTGGACGAGGCCGGCAAGCCGACGTACGTGTGGGGCCAGTTGGCGTTCGACAACGCGCTTCCCGGCTGGCAGGACTACATGCGCCGCGCGGCAGAGCACAACGCCCGCGAGTACGGCGTCGTGGGGGCGCGCGTCGACGTGGCGTCGGGCAGCCCGCCCAACTGGAACCCGGCGGCGGGCTACCGGCCGAGCCATGCCACCCTCGGCGGCGGGCTGGGCATGGACCGCG
>CAYGZE010000315.1:0-5574 GCA_964354185.1 uncultured Anaerolineales bacterium
CCAAACTGGCCATCGGGTACACGCTCGACGAGATCCGCAACGACATCACCCTGAAGACGCCGGCCTGCTTCGAGCCGACCATCGACTACTGCGTCGTAAAGGTGCCGCGGTTCACGTTCGAGAAGTTCCCGCAAGCCAGGCCCGTCCTGACGACCTCGATGCGGAGCGTCGGCGAGGCCATGGCGATCGGGCGGACGTTCAAGGAGGCGCTCCAGAAGGCCCTGCGGTCGCTCGAGATCGGCGTCCACGGCCTCGACGGTCTGGGGCCCGTCCCGGACACCGCCACCCTGCACCGGGACCTCGTGACGGCCGGGCCGGGCCGGATCTTCCGCCTGAAGCAGGCCTTCCAGGCGGGCATGACGGTCGACCAGGTTCACGACCTCACGGACATCGACCCCTGGTTCCTCGACAACATCCGGCAGATCGTGGCGATGGAGAGCGCGCTGGTGGCCGGCCGGGCCGCGGCCGCCCGGCCCCTGGACGCCCTGGGCCCCGGGCCGCTGGCCGAGGCCAAGCGGTGCGGGTTCAGCGATTTCCAGTTGGCGCGGCTGATGGGAACCACGGAACTGGCGGTCCGCGAGCACCGCAAGCGCCTGGGCATCGCGAACGTCTACAAGGCCGTGGACACGTGCGCCGCGGAGTTCGAGGCCTTTACGCCCTACTATTACTCGACCTATGAGCCCGAAGACGACGCCGTCACAACCTGAGCCCGCGGTGTTCCTCCCGCCCCAGGAGCGCGTGCTGATCCTGGACTTCGGGAGCCAGTACACCCAACTCATCGCGCGGCGGGTGCGCGAGTGCGGCGTGTACTCGGAGATCGTCCCGCACACGATCCGGGTGCGGGACCTGGCGGCGCGCAAGCCGCTGGCCGTCATCCTCTCGGGCGGGCCGGCCAGCGTCGAGACAAGGGGGAGCCCCCGGTGTGACAAGGCCCTCTTCCGCCTCGGCCTGCCGGTGCTGGGGATCTGTTACGGCATGCAGTTGATGGCGAAGATGCTGAGCGGCCGCGTGTGGGCCGCGCCGCGGCGCGAGTACGGCCACGCGCGGATCGAGGTCCTCGGCCGCTCGGACCTCTTCGGCGGCCTCGCCAAGCGCCTGGCGGTCTGGATGAGCCACGGCGACGAGGTCACGCGGGCGCCGCGCGGCTTCCGGGTCCTCGCCAGGACGGGGACGTCCCCCGTGGCGGCCATGGCCGACGCCCGGCGACGCCTGTACGGGGTGCAGTTCCACCCCGAGGTCATCCACACGCCCCAGGGCTCGAAGATCTTGGGGAACTTCCTGTTCCGGATCGCGCACGGCCGCGGCAGGTGGTCGCCCCAGTCGTTCATCGACATGACGGTGGCGGACCTGAGGCGGACGGTCGGGCGCGACCGCGTGCTGTGCGGCGTGTCGGGCGGGGTCGACTCGTCCGTGCTGGCGGCCCTCCTGCACCGCGCCATCGGCGACCAGGCCGTCTGCATGTTCATCAACAACGGCCTCCTGAGGAAGGCCGAGGCCGCGAAGGTCCGGCAGGCCTTCCGCGACCGGATGGGCATCCGCCTGCACTATGTGAACGCGGGCGACGAGTTCCTTCGGGCCCTCCAGGGGGTGGTCAGCCCGGAACGAAAGCGCCGGATCATCGGGCGCGTCTTCGTCCGCGTCTTCCAGCGGGCCGCGCAGCGCCTGGGGCGACCCAGGTTCCTGGCCCAGGGGACGCTGTACCCGGACGTCATCGAGAGCCGCTCGCCCACCGGGGGCCCGTCGGCGGTCATCAAGACGCACCACAACGTGGGCGGCCTGCCGGCGAAGATGAAGTTCACGCTCATCGAACCGTTCCGATACCTTTTCAAGGACGAGGTGCGCCGCGTCGGCAAGGAACTCGGCGTGCCCGACGAGATCGTGTGGCGGCATCCGTTCCCGGGGCCGGGCCTGGCCGTCCGCATCCTCGGCGACATCACGAAACGGAAACTGCGGATCCTGCGCGAGGCGGACGCCATCGCGCTGGAGGAACTCAAGCGCACCGGTCTTTACCCCAGGATCTGGCAGGCCTTCACGGTGCTCCTGTCGGTCAAGGCCGTCGGGGTCATGGGTGACGAGCGGACCTACGCGAACGTGATCGCCCTGCGGGCCGTCACCAGCCGCGACGGCATGACGGCCGACTGGGCGCGGCTGCCCCACGAGGTGCTCGGCACGATCTCCAGCCGCATCATCAACGAGGTCAAGGGCGTCAACCGCGTCGTCTACGACACCTCGAGCAAGCCGCCCAGCACCATCGAGTGGGAGTAGGCGCGCGGCGCCCGCAATCGCACCAGCGGCAGAGGACGCGGATGACAGGCGCCGGGACTCTCGACCTGCACGATGCGGCCGTGTCGCTGCTGCCGCCGCTCTGGCTGGCGGCCCCGTTCCTCGTGTGCCTGCCGGCGACCGTGATCGCCCTGGTGCGGATCCGCCGGTGGTGGAACTCGGGAGCGCCGGTCCCCTTGCCGCTCGACGGCGCCATGCCGGCGGTGCGGTGGTCGGCGCCGGCGGGCTTCGCCCTGTTCGCCGCCATCTACCTGGCGGCCTACGTCGTCGCCGGGGGGTATGCGGCGGTCCACGACCTCGTCACGGGCGAGCCGTCGAAGGCGTACGACTCCTTCAGCCCGGCCGTCTTCCTGGGCCAGGCCGTTCCGCTGCTCCTCGGGGCGGTTGCGGTGGCGGCGTTCGGCCGCGGGGCGCTCGAGACAGTGGGCGTCCGGACGGGCGGGCTGCGCACGTCCCTGGTTCACGGTCTCGCGGCATTCGCGGCCGTGTTCCCGCTCTGCGTAGGCGCGCTGGTCGCGAACTCGATCCTGGTCGCGCGGCTGGGCCTGGAGGTGGAGCCCCCTGCCCTCCTGACGACCGTCAGCGAGCAGCCCCAGGCGTGGACGCTGGTGCTGGCGATGCTCCAGGCGGCCGTCCTGGCCCCGCTCGTCGAGGAGTTCACGTACCGGGGCGTTCTTCTGGTCAGCCTGATGAAACGGCTCGGGCCGGCCGCGGCCATCGCGCTCTCGGGCGGCATCTTTGCCGTCGCCCACCTGGGCACCCAGCCCCAGGCCGTCCTGCCGCTGTTTCTCCTGGGCCTGGCGCTCGGTTACGCAGCCTACCGCACGCGGAGCCTGCTCGGGCCGATCGTCGCGCACAGCCTCTTCAACGGGCTGATGGTGGTGGGGACGTACCTCTGGGGCGGCGCGGCGCCCGGCTGAGCGGCCGCACTCAGCGCCCGGGACCGGGGCCTTCGCCGGGAGGCGCGGCCTGCGGCGGCCCGGCGGGCACGGGGGCAGGCGCGGGCGCAGGGCCCTCCTCCGGCTTCGCGGGCGGCAGCGGCGGCGCGCCGGCGCCCTTCGGCGGCCCTTCCGGCGTGGGCTGGAAGAGAGACTCCGTCCCCTCCGAGATGGCGGGCGCGGCCCGGTCCAGGAGTTCCTTCGCCAGCCGCAGTTGCTCGTGAGGCCAGAACGACCCCACCCGGACGCCGGCCCCCGAGACGCTCACGCTCAGCCCGGCCACCTCCTTGCCCGGGTCGACGGTGCCGATGCGGTCCTCGGGCGTCCCGCCGTGGAGGAGGGCGTCCCGCAGGGACAGGGGGAGGCGTGTCAGGATCGAGACGTTGTCCTCGCGGGCCAGGCGCTCGCGGATGCGCGCCAGGGCGGGCGGCGCCTCTTCCTTCCCCTGCTTGAGGTGCTCGATCACGCTGCGGAAGAGCGCGAGGTCGCTGCCGGTCGCCACGACGGCCGTCTGCCCGATGACCGCCACGCGGTACGTCATCCCCTCGGGCCCGTAGATGGCGCGCAGCCGCTCCTGGAACGCCAGGTGCCTGGGCGGGATGCCGAAGCGGAACCGCGGGACGTACACCTGGACCGGCACGTCGGCCACCACCGAGCCCCCCGGGACGGGCTGGACGGTCATGTAAAGGTCCAGTTCGTCGGCCAGTTCCTCCCACGCCGTCACCATCAGCGTGACGGCCTTGTCGAACCCCTGCGGGTCCTTCAGGTCGACCACTGTGACGCTGCTCGTGAAGCCGAGGGCGGGCGCCGCGGGCGCCGAGATGGAGATCATCCGCGGGCCGAGCGAGTCCACCAGCGCCTGCACCGCCTCCGTCACGTGCTTCTTGGTCGTCTCTCGCAGCGGCTGCGGCCGCGGGGCCTTCTCGAGGAAGAACCGCGTCATGCGCATCACCTGCTCCGCGCGCGTGGCCGGGTCCAGTTGCAGGCTGACGCACGAGGTGAAGGGCGTGTCGCCCAGCGGAGGCAGGAGCGCCGGCGCCGGTTTCTGCGCCGAGAGGAACTTCGCGACCGACGCCCCGTCGACGAATCGCACCTCCAGGTCCATCGCCAGGCCGTCCTGCTCGAAGCGCAGCGCCGCCTCCGCCCTCTCGACCTGGTCCAGAAGGTCCGTCAGGCCGAGCACGTACGAGACGATGACGTCGCTGAAGGGCGCCGCCTGCGGCGCGGCCACCACCTGGCCCGTCGACGCGCGCATCCACGTCAGGATGTCGTCCTCGTAGGCCCGGACCAGCCGGTGGACATCCACGTAGACCATGGGGCCCGGTCCCGCGGCGCGGGCGCGGGTCTCGGGCGGCAGGGCATCGAGGATGCTGCCGCCCTCCCGCACGGCGTCCATGGTGCGCACCGAACTCGTCACCACGGCGAACCGGCCGCGCTTCAGCAGGAACCGCGGCCCCCGGGTGCCCGTCAACGCGTAGAGCGAGACGGCCATCTCCTCGCCCTCCACCGCCTTCAGCAGGGCATCCCAGTCCGAGACGGGCAGGACGTACACCGTGTAGCGGTTCGGGAACTGCTTGGGGTCGAGGTAGGCGATGGCCGCGGGGCCGTCCCAGTCGAGGCCGACCTGGAGGTCCGTCCGCTGCACGATCTGGTCCATCAGGGGGTTGGTGCCCTTGGCGACGCGCCAGCCGGTCTCGGCGGCGAAGCGGTTGAGGTCCTTCTCCAGGGCCTTCAGGTTGGGCACGTGGCAGAAGCCGACCGCGTCCTTCGGCACCAGCGCCAGGGCGGGAAGCGGCGCCCCCGCTTCCCCCGCGCCTGCCGCGCAAGCCACCAGCGCCAGCACAACGGCCATTCCCACGCCGGCCCGGACTCTCATGCGGGTTCCTCTCCCTCGCCCTGTGGCGTCCCCCCTATTATCGGCCGAGAGGCACCCGGATGTTCGGTCTGCCCGTCCTCGGGCTTGTGGTAGAGGTGGCAACTGACAGCGTGGTCCGGGGCATCCGGCAGGGGCCGCAACTGCGGGACCACCCGGCCGCAGGGCTCGAACACCCACGGGCATCGCGGATGGAACGGGCAGCCGGGAGGCGGGTTCATCGCGCTGGGCACCTCGCCGCGCGGCACAATGCGCTCCCTGGCCTGGTCCGGGCGCTCCTTGGGTATGGCCGACATCAGGCACTTCGTGTACGGGTGAAGGGGGTTGCGGTAGAGGGCGCCGCTCGGCGCCTTCTCGACCACCCGCCCTAGATACATGACGGCCACGTCGTCGGAGATGTGGCTGACGACGGCCAGGTCGTGGGCGATGAAGAGGTAGGCGAGGCCCAGGTCCTCCTGGAGGCCCTCCAGGAGGTTCAGG
>CAYGZE010000316.1:0-4130 GCA_964354185.1 uncultured Anaerolineales bacterium
AAAGCGGCCATTTCTACTTTGCGGGAAAGAGGACATTTCTACTTTGCGTTGACACCCGACATCTGTCCTATTGCGGACGCGGGGCCGGATGCGTATCTTACGGCCCTTCGGCCTGCTGCGAGGACGACCCCCGTGTCGGCGCTGGCGCGACTGCTTCTGATTACGTTTCTGGAGAGCCTGGCCACCACGCTCATCGAGCGCAGCGTCTACTTCTACAGCCACGACCGGCTGGGCTTCACGGACGCCGAGAACCTGCTGCTGGCGCTCGGGTTCGGGACGGCCTACGTCGTCGGCGCGCTGGCGAGCCACCCCTTGTCGAGGCGGGTCCCGGAGAAGCGCCTGCTGGTGCTGGCGATGGGGGGCCAGTTGGCGAGCCACCTGGTGCTGGCGGCCTGGCCCGGGTCCCGCACGCTGGCGGTCTTCAACGCCGCGCTGGGCCTCTTCAACGGCCTGAAGTGGCCCCTGATCGAGAGTTTCGTGAACGCCGGGCAGACGCCGTCCGCGGTCGCGCGGCGGGTCGGCCGCTTCAACCTGTCGTGGGTCGTCGCCTGCCCGCTGGGTCTGGCGGTGGCGGGGCCGATCATCGGCGCGTGGCCGCGCGGCATCTTCCTGCTGGCGGCGATGCTAGGCCTTGGGAGCCTGGCGCTCGTGGGGCCGCTGGCGCGCCGGCCCGCCCACCTGCCCGCCGATCACCCGGAGCGGCCGGGCCCGGAGGCGCTCGCGCGGTACCGGGGCCTGCTGGTCTCGAGCCGGTGGACGATGCTCTCGAGTTACGCGCTGATGTGGGTCCTGGTGGCGCTGATCCCCGGGATCTTCGCGCGGCTGGGGTTCGGCGTGACGGTGGCGCCGGCGATGTCGGGCCTGCTGGACGTGGTGCGGGCGCTGGCGTTCCTCTCGCTCCAGTGGTACGCGGGCTGGCACAACCGCGCCTGGCCGCTCGCGCTGGCGGCGGTGGGCATTCCGGTGGGGTTCTTCATGACGCTGTTCGGCCCCGACCTGGCGACGGTGCTCGCGGGCGAGGTCGTCTTCGGCGCGTCGGCAGGAATGACGTATTACGCGGCGCTCTACTACGCGATGGTCGTCAAGAACGCGGCCGTCGACGCCGGAGGCGCGCACGAGGGCCTGATCGGCTCGGGCTTCACGATCGGGCCGGCCCTGGGCCTCCTGGGCGTGGTGCTGGCGCCGGTCCTCGGGACGCCGGTCGGCGGCATGATGGTCGGCGTGGCGCCGCTGGTGGCGATCTGTGCGGCGGGGGCGGTCCGGTCGCTCGTGGTCGCGCGTCGCATGCCCCGGCAGCCGCAGGGCTGAGGTGCAACGAGGCGGCCCAGCGGGGATATCTGAAAAGCGCGGCGGCGCCCGTGGTCGGACGGGCGCCGCCGGAGTGCCGCTCAAGGGCCGGCCGGCTCAGGTCGCGATGCGCGTCACCTTCTCGGCCTTCGGCCCCTTGGGGCCCTGGGTGAGTTCGAACTCCACTTCATCCCCTTCGGCCAGGGTCTTGAACCCCTCGCCGCCGATGCTGGAGTAGTGGACGAACACGTCACCCCCCCCATCCTGCTCGATGAACCCAAACCCTTTCTGATCGTTGAACCACTTCACTTTGCCGCGCGCCATGTGTTGGCACCTCCCGACTCCGCCTGCTGGAAAAAGACCAGCCGGCCGAGCGGAGACGCGGGCCGGCTGGTTTCCGTGCAACCGAGCACACCCACAAGACCCGAGACGGGAACGTCCGAACGTGCTTCGTCGAAAGGGCACAAGCCTGCTTCGCTCCTACGGCACCAAGGGAGATATAACCCATGGGAGCGGGCCGGTCAAGCGGAAAAGCCGTCACACCCGGCCGCTCAGGGCCCCCTGCGGTTGCGGCACACCGACGTTGACACCCGTCGGCCGTGGCGGTAGGCTCCGTGCCGGTACGTGTTTAGCGTGCCCGTAACGGGCGTGCCGCTGGCTGCTTTCAGCCACTGGGCGTGCGAGCGGCACTGGTGGACAAGCCACCAGTGGCACCCGGCGATGGGAACTTGCTGAGCACGCTAAACACGTACCCGTGCCGACTCCAGGGAGACGCGCATGGAACTCCAGAGGAAGCCCGACCTCGACAGGGTCCTCAAGCGGTTCGAGGCCTGGTGGCACCGCCAGATCCTCGATCGGCCGCCCGTCTCGATCAGCGTGAAGCCGGACCGCCCCGTCCGCTGGCCCGAGAAGCGCCACGCCGCCCTCCGCGACCGCTGGATGGACGTGGAGTACGCCGTCGACTGCGCCGAGGCGGCGGCCGCGGGCGGCGTCTTCCTGGCCGAGACGTTCCCGAGTTTCTTCCCCAACGTCGGGCCGGAACTCTGCGCCACCGTGTTCGGCTGCGACCTGGAGTTCACGCCCGAGAGCAGTTTCTCGGTCCCCGTCGCCCGGTCCTGCCGCGACATCCTCGCCCTGACGCCGGACCTGGACACGGCGTACTGGAACGCCGTCCGGGCGATGACCGACCAGTCGCTCGAGCGCGGGCGCGGCAAGTGGATCACCGGCCTGCCCGACCTGCACACCGGCGGCGACCTCGTGGCGGCCATCCGCAACCCGCAGGACCTGTGCCTCGACCTGGCCGACGACTTGCCCAGTGTGCGCGCGGCCGTCGACCACGTCGCCGGGTTCTACCCATTGATGTACAACGATTTCTGGGACCGCATCAAGGCGGCCGGCCAGCCCTGCACGTCGTGGACCGCCACGCTGCACACCGGGCCGACGTACCCCGTCTCGTGCGACTTCATGTGCATGATCTCGCCTCGCATGATGGCCGAGACGATCCTGCCGTCCATCCAGTGGGAATGCCGGTGGCTGGAGCACAGCATCTTCCACCTGGACGGCCCCGGCGCGCTCGGGCACCTGGACGCCCTGCTGGCCATCCCGGAACTCGACGCCATCCAGTGGGTGTTCGGCGCGGGCAACGGCCCGGCCCGCCGATGGATCGACGTCTACCGGCGGGTCCAGGCCGCGGGCAAGGGCATCCAGATTCTGGCCGACGACATCGCCGACGCCCGGGCCGTCGCGCAAGAGGTCCGGCCCGAAGGCGCGTGGTTCTGCGTCGGCGGCGAGCACTCGCGCCAGGAGGCGGAGGACTTCCTCCGCTGGGTCGAGCGCTGGGCGGCGGGCAAGGCGTAGTGCCGTGTCCAGGAAGGTACTGTGACTTCCATACGCCGGGTGCCACTGGCGGCTTGTCCGCCAGTGCCTCCGGAACATCGGCCGCTTGCAGCCGGTGCCCCTCTGGAATCGGCAAGACCTTCCCGAGAACGGCGCTACGGACCTGCGCCTGCGGCCGCGGCACGCGTCCTGCGACGCAGCGCGCCCAAGAGGTAGGTGGCCGAGAGGACAGCCGCGCGGGCGAGGGCCGCCAGGAGCGCGGCCGCGCCGAGGACCACGAGGGCCGACGCGCCGTACCACGCCGCCGGGCCCGGCCCTCCCGCCGCCGCCCACCGCGCGAAGGCCCAGGCCCCGGCCGCCAGGACCGCCGGTGCCAGGACGGTCTGGAGGCGCTTCCCCCAGGGCCATGGCTCATCCGCCGCCGGGGCGGGCTGGGCGGGGCGCCGCAGGTGGTTCGCCCCGCCGACGAGCCACGCCATCGCGACGTGCCCCGTCCACAGGCCGCACGCCAGCCGCCAGACGGGCCCGGCGTCCACCCAGTGCAGGCCGCCCGCCATGGCCGCCAGGAGCGCCGCGCTCTGAACAACCGCGCCTTCGAGGTGCGGCAGGCCGCGCCGGCGGACGCCCGTCGCCAGGAGCCACGCGGCCGTCAGGGCCGCCCCCGCATAGAGGCCCAGGCACCGCTCGCAGACGGGCAGGGCCTGCCCGCCCAGGCTGAACGCGCGCCCCTGGCCGCACAGGTGCGAGAAGATCGCCGTGAGGGCGTCCTCGATCACTTCGCGGGGGCCTCCTCCTTGGCCGGCTCGGGCGCCGGCTTGGCCGCCTCCTCTTCCGCCTTCTTCAGGGCCGCCTCGGTCGCCTGGGCCATGGGAATCTCGGCGCGCGAGAGTTCCTTGCCGTCGGCCGAGAAGAAGGCGATGGCGCCGACGCGAAGGGGCGGGTTATCGCCTTCCTTCCTGAACGACTTCAGCGCGACGCGCTTCGAGTCGGGCGAGAACGTGGGCTGG
>CAYGZE010000316.1:4230-5561 GCA_964354185.1 uncultured Anaerolineales bacterium
CGAGAGGGCCCCCTCCTGGAGGACGGCCAGGGTCTTGCCGTCGGGCGAGAGGGCGGCGAGTTTGGCCGGGGCGGCCAGGACGCGGAACTTGGCCTCCTCGGGGTCGACGGCCTGGAGGACCTTGCCGGCGCAGAAGTAGACCCACTTGCCCTCGGGGTCCCACTGCGGCCGCGTGGTCAGGTAGGCCATGAGGTAAGAGCCTTCCTTGTCGGATTCGTTGAACATGAGGCTGATTCGAGTGACCGAGACAACTTTGCCGTCGGCGGCGTCGCGGACGACCAGGGCCGCCGGCAGCAGCGGAAGGGCGGCCGCCTCGTCGACAAACAGGCCCAGCTCAACGAATGAGGGCGGGGACCCTTCGTCGGTGACCTCGGCCTCCCGGGGCGCCGGCTCGCCGGAAGGCGGCTGGCCGTAGGGGATGGCCGCCGGCACCTCCTTTGACTCGGGCCCGCGGCCCTCGACCTCCTTCGGCTCGGGCTCGACCTGGCGGGCCTGGTCGAGGAGTTCCTTGCGCTTCTTGATGGCCTCGTCGCGGGCCTGCCGCTGGGCCTCTGTGAGGAGGGGGATGCGAAGGTACGCGATCCGCTTGCCGTCGGGGCTCCAGGCGGGGGCGGTGAGCATGGCGGCGCTCGTCTCCTCCAGGACCCGCAGGTCCTTGCCGCCCTCCAGGATCATCAGGCGGAAGGTCTGCGCCCCCGGCAGGTTGCCGCCGTGATCGCCCCCGTACGGTTCCATCGTGACGAAGGCCAGGCGCTCGCCGTCGGGCGAGAAGGCCATCGGGCTCTCGATGCACGCCAGAACGTGCCACAGCAGGCCCCCGGCCACGACGGCCAGGGCCAGGCCGGCCTTCCACGCGCCTCGGGCGGTGCGACGGATCACTAGTCGTACCATGACGGTCTCCTTGAGTAGAGTGCGGGCCGGGGGTCGCGCGGCCGCCGAAGGGCCCGAAGAAGGCTCTCGGCGGCCAGGCGCGTCCCGTGCTTGAGGAGCGCAAGGTGCACGCGGCGTTTCCGGGCGTCGCGCTCGAAGACGAGTTGCCGCAGCCACCGGGCCGCGCGTCCCGGGCGCGGCCGGAGCATCAGGCGCCAGTATAGCCGCTCCAGGTCGCGCAAGTCCATCGTCTCGGTCGTGCAGACGGGCGTGTGGAAGTTGTAACTCGCGAGGTCGCGGTTGGCGATGCGGCCCGCGCGGGCGGCCTCGCGGGCGACCGCCGTGCCCGGGTTCGGCGTCAGGGGGATGAAGAAGCAGTAGTCCATCCGCCAGTCGGCCTCCAGGCGGGCCAGGCGCTCGAGGTCGCGCGGGCCGTCGGCGGGCAGGCCGAAGACGACGCT
>CAYGZE010000317.1:0-5547 GCA_964354185.1 uncultured Anaerolineales bacterium
ACTGGCCCGCCGTCCGCAAGGCCCTCGACGACGTCGGCTACTCGGGCTGGATGACCATCGAGGGCGGCGACCTCTCGCTCGAGGAGCATTCCAAGCGCCTCGACCTCATCATCGCCGGCAAGTGAGGCAAGCCCGCGCCAGGCGGGCGGCAGGGGTTCTGCGTGGGAGGCATCTTGACAGTGGTGTCATTACTGCTACTCTGCCGGAAGCCCTATCCTTTTTGCAGTGTTCAGGGGGCAACGAACCAGCCGATGCATAAGCGAGGAGAACCCTTGTCTTGCTGCAGGACTAGCCTTGCGTTGCGCGCTGCGGGTACAATGTGACTGGGTAGGATGAGACCATGGCAAAGGACGCCGCTTTCCCGGACTACGCTGATCCCCCCGTGAGCGAAGTAGTCATGGGGATGCAGTTCGCCAGCCTTGAGCAGTTCACCACGGCACATGTTGGATCCTATTGGGGCATCATACGCGAGGATTTCCCGCAGGTCGAGGAGCAGCCTCCTATTGGTCACATGGTTGAGGGGCCGCCGGCAAAGGAGGGGGAGGGTGCTGTGAACCTGTGGTTTGCGGCAAAGCCCCCCTTGCTCCGGACCTGGTTTATCGACGCAGGGGGGAGGTGCCTGATCCAGGTTCAGCGAGACAGGTTCCTGTACAACTGGCGCAAGAGGGAGGCTGCCGACGCGTACATCCGCTACCCCGCGATCAAAGAGAGCTTCTTCCGGTATTGGCAGGGGTTCGAGGACTTCCTAGGCAAGTCTGGGCTTCCACGACCTTCGGTTGATCAGTGCGAGATTACGTACGTAAATCGTGTAGATCAGAACAGTGGTTGGAACTCCTTCGGGGATTTGCACCGGGTGTTTAGGGGTTTCTTGTGGAAGCCTAGGGTGCCTTTTCTGCCCGAGCCCGAGACCATGAGTTGGAGCCTGAGCTTTCGGCTCCCGGAGGATGCGGGACGCCTACATGCTGAAGCGGCCCCCGTACGCGTTCAGCCGCAGAACGCCCTTGCTATGAGATTCACGCTGACGGCACGCGGCCTCCCCAAGTCCCTCGACGATCGCGGCCTCAAAGCGTGGTTTGACCTTGGTCACGAGTGGATTGTGAAGGGCTTTGTGGATCTGGTTAGTGAAGAGACGGATAAACTATGGCAACGACGATGACTCCTCAGGCAGAATCCGTGGCGCGCAGTGGCGACTACGGGATTACGGGGCTTCGCGTTCTGAGCTGTGAACGCGACTACGATGCCACGTTCAGCGGCCCGGCGCCAGGAGGCAGATCGGGCGGTTATGTATTGCAGCTTGTGATCGACGGGCGGAGGGAAGCAGCGGGGGACTATGGCAATCCTGAGTGGCGCCGTGTTCCGGGTCTTTGGCCGGGCCCTGTGGACCTGTCAGGCCTCAGGTACATGGAGGGCCCTTTAGGGCTTTGTTGCTACTCCATTGATCGTAGCACCACTTCGGAAGAAATCGCTCTTGACGACCAAGACTGGCAGCGCGAGTTCTGCACACGGTTGGCTACGATAGCATCTCTGCCGGACAATTGGGACTACGAGGGCAGCCCGCGAACGGATAGGGCAATCCTTGCCGCGGCGATGAATCTGGCCCGGCGCCTACACTTGGAGGACCTGCAAGTGCCCTTCATCTGTCCGATTGGGGGCGGGGGCATCCAGTTCGAATGGACACAGGGCGGCAAGCACTTGGAGATCGAACTGCTTCACGGGGATAGGATTGCCTTCCTGAAGGAGACTCAGGGTCCCCAGGGGCAGGTGGCGCTGGAGTCCGGCGAGTTTGACTCGAAAGAGATCGGCCAGATAAGGCAACTCCTGGGCTGGTTTGCGGAGCCCGGTTGAGGCGCCGATGTCAGGCACGCAAGACTTGGTCGATGACCCCAGCATCCCGGATACCGAGGGCCTTTACCACAGCATACATCCCCTCCAGGTGAAGGATGGCGGCGTTTCCAGCGGAGCATTCACCAGCAGGAACAACCCTCATCCGTCAGTGGACCGCTCCAGCCTTACCACTCCCCAAGCCACGCTGAGTAGGCATCCTCATCACGTAGGCGTGGCGCAGTTGTCAGCCGCGCAGGCGCGCCAGTGCTCGGACGGCGTTGCCCCACTTCCGGTGGAAGGCAACCCGGCGCACGCGGTCATAATCCGCCCAAAGCACTGGAACGACAGTGAATGGAAGAAAGCGGCCCGAACCCTGGCTAGGGCGTGTACCTGGGCAATCGCCCCCACGTCCTGACACACATACGCGAGGGTCGTCGCTCCGAGAAGATGCCGAAGCCAGTCGTGTGACTCGCTTGTGTTGGGCCTCGCGTGGGAGAGAACGCATGTTGACCGGCCAGGACCTCATCCGCGACGTCGACGCCGCCGCCCTCGGGCCCGGCCAGTGCGCGTTCTGGTGGCTCGGCCAGTTGAGTTACATCCTCAAGGTGGGCGACCGGGTCCTCTACCTCGACCCGTACCTGTCGGCGTCGCCGGGGCGGACGACGCCGCCGCTCCTTGCGCCGGGCGACGTGCGCCACGCGGCCGTCGTCACCGGCAGCCACGATCACGCCGACCACATCGACCGCCCCGTCTGGCCGGCCCTGGCCGCGGCCTCGCCCGGGGCGAAGTTCGTCGTGCCCGACCTCCTGCGGAAGGGCCTGGCGGCCGACCTCAAGATCCCCGAGGGCCGCTTCGTGGGCCTCGACGACGGGACGGCGGCCGAGATCGGCGGCGTCCGCATCTCGGGCGTCGCCGCCGCCCACGAGTTCCTCGACCGCGACAAGGCGTCCGGCCGCCACCCGTACCTGGGCTATGTCATCGAGGCGAACGGCTGCCGCATCTACCACGCGGGCGACACGTGCCGGTACGAGGGCCTGGAGACGCACCTGGCGCGCTGGGGCGGGTTCGACCTGGCCTTCCTCCCCATCAACGGCCGCGACGCCGTCCGCCTGAAGACCGGCTGCATCGGCAACATGACCTACCAGGAGGCGGTCGACCTGGCGGGCGCGGTAGGGGTGCGGCTGGCGGTCCCCTCGCACTGGGATATGTTCAGGAATAATAGCGAGGACCCGCGGAAGTTCGCCGATTACCTGGCCGTCAAGTTCCCGCGCGTGCGGTGCCTCGTCCCGAAGCACGGCGAGCGCGTCCTGTGCCGCGCCGAAGGCTGCCCCGCCGCAGAGGCGTGACCCGCCTCGCCGCGGCGGCCGCGGCCGTTGGCGCCTGTCACCCCGAGCGAGCAAAGCGAGTCGAGGGGTCTCGCCGTGGCCGTTGCCGTGTGACCCGCGGTTTGCGCGGCGGGTGCTCCGCCCCCGCGCGGCGATTCGGGGGATGGCGCGGAAGAACGCGGCCTTGACACACGCACGCGTGTTACGGTTATAATAGACTTAGGCTCTTTCCGCGCGTGTCTCGTGCGGCACGCGCGGGGCGTGCGAGATCCCATACGGATGCGTTTGAACAGTGTCCGCCGGGGGTGATTCATGAGCACGATTCGACTCTGTCTGGCCGTCGTGGCGGTGACCGTCGTCCCCGGATGTGGGCTCAGCCCGCTGCGAGAAGCAGATCTCTGCTATGCCGCGGCTCCCGAGAAGGTGAAATCCGACATCTGCCAGTACCTGAACGCCGATTTCCCCGACGCTCTGGTTTCTGAGCCGCCGGGCGAGTTGCTCGTCGCGTTTCCTGTCTACCCCGGAAGGAAATCGGGGCTTTTCGGTTGGGGGCCCAGGTGGCAGGAGAGGTTGCAGGTCAGGATCACCTTCGGCCCCGACCCCGCCAGCGGCGCTCGCGTCGGAATCCACACCATTGTGGACGAAAGGCAGAACTCGAGCTTCCCCTGGATCGCCGCAGAAGACAGCGAAAGGGCTGACCGAAAGGTGTGGCCGCTGCTTCTGGGCCTGCAGAAGATGAGGAGCCGATATGAAAAGTGATCGCGTTCGCGGGTACATTGCCCTCATCGTCATTGTTGTCGTGCTGGCAACTACATCCTTCCTTGCCATCGCCCCCTTGTCCGGCGGTTTTCAGAATGCGAAGGACTTCCAGAGCGTCCTCAAGGACTATGGCAGTCTGTTCGCGGGGATCGTGGGCACCATCGTCGGTTACTACTTTGCGAAGAAAGACTGAGCCCCGCCACGGCATGCAGTCTATTCGGGAGTTCCGAGGGCACGTGAGAGGCTTCCCTGTGCCTGACGACGTCGTGATCGAGACGATGACGGAGGCGCTGCTCCTCTGGCGCTGTCTTCACGGCGGGCCGCTCTCGCTCCAGAACATCGACCGGTGGCCATCCGACGGCCAGGTTCCGTGGGAACGCTACCGCAAACGGAACCTCCCGCTCCTGGCGAGGCTCACCCGAACCTACGGGGCCTGCGCCATCGTGGCGCGCGACGGCGACCGGATCGTGGGCCAACTCCGTTTCTACCCCAAGGCCGTTGCGGACATGGAAGGCGCCGGCGGCCTCTGCCTTCAGCAGGACTACCCCGCCGGCCCCGCCGACGACTTTGCCGACCGGGATTTTCCGGACCCCGCGCGGATCCAGGACAAGACGCTCGCCGTCCATTGCCTGATGACGGGAAGCCCCCAGCAAGAGGCGAATCCCTACCAGCGGAAGGGCATCGGCACGCGCATGGTCGGGACCTTGGTCCGATGGGCCAAGGCCGAGGGGTGGGAACATATTGAGGCCATGGCATTTGAGGACATCCCCATCATCTACCAGATCACGGGCAGCGCCGGCCATACGTTCTGGGAGAAGGCGGGGTTCTCCCTGGTCGATCGGCGTCCGCACCCCGACTTGCAGGGGAGCGATCCGTTTGTCGTGGCGCTGGAGGAGCAGGCGAGGTCCGTCGGGATTCCCCCCGAGAGAGCGAAGGACCAACTCGTCATGCGCCTCGAACTGAGGGACAGTCGCCTGGGGTGATTGACCTCGCGGCCCCCGGCGCTCGGCGGGTGAGCCGCGTCGAAGGGTGCAGATAGGAAATAGGGACATGCTACTTTTCCACGGGTGCCGCGCTTGCATCTGCCTGCCGACAGGCTTTGCCCTCCCCTGAACCTGGCGGGCGGGCGTGAGGCGCCGTGGCCGTTGCCGTTCGCCTTGGCTCGTGGCCCGTGGCTCGTGGCGCCGTTCGTCCCAGTCCCCAGTCCCCAGTCCCCAGGACGGCGAGAATGCCCAATGTCCAATGCCAAATGCCAAACGGGAACGACACGGCCCGCGCGCCAGTTTGGCATTGGTCATTGGTCGGTGGTCATTCCCGGTAGTCCGGCCGTGCCGCCAACTCCGCACTCCGCACTCCGAACCCCGCACTCGTCCCGTCCTCAGCCCCCCGCCTTTCGTCCCAGTCCCCGGTCCCCAGTCCCGCCTTCGCGAACCTTGCCGTTTACTCCGCATTCCGCACTCCGAACTCCGCACTTGCCCAGTCCCCCGCCTTTGCCCAAGTCCCCATTCCCAGGCCGCCTGTCCCCGGTTTCCCAAATAGGTGCTGGCGACTCCTCTTCTGGCCCTATTTCGGACAAGGCGAGTGCGCTATGAACGTAAGTGTTATGGACGCATCGCTACCTATCGAGCGCCAAAAGCCG
>CAYGZE010000318.1:0-5516 GCA_964354185.1 uncultured Anaerolineales bacterium
CCCCGACGCGCGACGGCGTCCGGCGCGGGTCGAACGGCGGCCGCCCGACCCACGAACACGAGAGCGTCGGCATGACAAGCGTCCCCTCGGGGCCCAGCGCCTCCAGGAGCGCGTCGAGGACCGTGTCCTCGCCGCCCTCGACGTAGCCGAAGCGGCTCAGCGAAACGTGGGCCATGGCCACCGCGCCCGCAGGGAGGCCGACCCGCCGCAGGGCAGCCAGGTAGTCGTCGCGCGTCAGGACGGGCCGCAGGTGCAGGAAGTCGTGATCGGCCAGGAAGACGAGCGCCTCGCACAGGGCGCCGAGCGAGACGCCGGGCGAGTCCCACCGCATCCGGCGCCAGATCTCCAGGGCCGTCCGCTTGCCGCTCGCCAGGAAGACCGCCGACTGGAGCCACCCTGGGGCGCCCCAGCCGACGGCGAGGCCCGTGCGCTGCTTGAGGTCGCGCCGGGCCTGGGCGTCGAGCGACTCGAAGGCCAGCGCGCCGCGGAAGAGCCGCACGGGCGCCAAGTGTGCCGCCCGGCGCTCCTCATCCGCCGACGGCCCGGCGGGCGCGTCCGCTGCGGCACGGGCGCGGCGCGGTCGGCGTGCCGCGGCGCACGCGTCGCGCTGAATCCGCCGCGCCGCGCGCAGGAACCCGGCCGCCAAGCGGTCGAGGCGAACTCGGAGTTCCTCCTCGGGCGCCAGGTGCGACCGCGGGCAGAGGTAGTCGCCCTGCTCGGCCAGCGTTTCGGGCGTCGGAAGGAACGACCGCCCCGGCACCAGGCGGACGACAGACCGCAGGCGGCGGACGTTCCGCGCGGCCATCTGGCGGAGGCGCTCGGCGACGAGGTCGGGCGGCTCCGAGGGGTCCGTCCGCCGCGCGGCCTCCAGGAGTTCCTCCTCGCCGCAGGACGCCGCCAGATGCGCGAGCCACAGCGCCTCCGGCAGCCCCGCGCCGGCCAGGAATGCGCAGTACGTGGCGGCGACGCGGCCGAGCGACGCCAGCGCCGCGGGCGACAGCGCCTCCGGCCGGTCGAGCGACGTGTGGTACGTCGCGTCGGGCCAGCACCCGAGGACGCACGTCGGCGCCCCGACGCCGGGCTCGCCCAGGACGTTGTCCACCAGGTCGGCCGGGCGGGCGCGGAACCGGAAGAGCGGGTCCTCGCGCGCCAGGCGCCGCACCAGGTCGAGCGCCAGGAAGTCGGTGCAGGCGGGCAGGGCGGGCCAGTTATACAGAAGACTGCATGCCGACCGCGCGTCCGACAGGTCGGCGCCGACCATGTCGAGGTTGATCCCGGCGAGGAACCGGCGCAGGGGCGGCCCCTCGGCCAGGTAGGCCTGGAGGCCGCGCACCTCGAACGTGAAAATCGGCCGCAGGCCCCTCCGAAGCGGCGGCAGCCGGCCCTGCCGCACGAGCGCCGCCACCGTGCGGACCGCCTCCAGACCGAGCGCGCAGCCCGACGCGTTGTCGTTCGCGCCCGGCTCGCACAGGTGGCCCGTCAGGAGGACCTCCTCGGGCGACGCGCCCGGCAGGAGGCCCGTCACCAGCGGCAGCGTGCCGTCGTACAGCCGCGCGCTGACGACCGCCCGAAGCCGGACGCGCCCGTGCGCCCGCACGAGGTCGCGCAGGCGCCGCCCGTCGGCGGGCGAGACCGAGAAGCCGAACCCGCCGCCGTCGGTCCGCCAGGGCGGCAGGGTGTAGTTGTGCCACTGGACGGCCCGGTCGAACCAGCCGGGCGACTTCTCCTGGGGCGAGCCGGCGAGTTTCATCGCGTCCGACACCAGGCCCGCGGCGCCGCGCTCCAGGGCGCACGCCGCGAAGTCGAGGCCGATCGCGTCGGCCAGAACGAACCGCCCGCGGACCTGGCGGCCTTCGTACGCCGCCGGGTCGGCGGCGCGGTCGACGGCCACGACCTCGGCCGTCACACCCTCGGGCGGCGTCGGGGCCGAGTACATCATGAGGCTCTGCGGACAGCCGCGGTAATGCGCGAGGCGCGGGTCGGCGACGGCGGGCTCGACGATCTCCAGATGCGCGTCCTCGACGTCCCAGGCGCGGGGCATGACCCAGCCGCCGTGGGCGGTGACGCCGTCGGCCGGGTAGCGGCGGACCTCGACGTCCTGGAGGCCGAGTTCGCGGAGGACGGCGGCGATCTCGTCGGCCGTCCCCTGCATCCGGTCGAAGGTGTTCCAGCGGGCCTCCTGCCAGAGGCGGGCGGCCAGGTCGCGGGCCCGTTCGCCGGAGAGTTCGCCCCGGACGGCCTGCCAGATAGACTCGTACACGTGTGGCGATTCCTCCCTATTTCGGCGCGGCGCCGCCCTCGGGCGCCAGGTCGCGCGGCGCGTGCACCACCGGCCACGACGCGCGGCGGTCGTCGCGATACAGGCCGATCTTCTCGATGGGGATGGGCTGGAAGCCGAGTTCGAGCGCGGGCGAGGTCGGGCGCAGGCGGAAGTCGCCCCCCGCCCGGTCCACAAACTGCGGGTCCTCGCCGACGAGGTTGTCCTCGATGGTCTGGAACTTGCGGGTGGCGGCGTCGATGTTCTCCCACTGGCCGCCCGCGCTCAGGTTGCGGACAATGCGGTTCCGCTTGGGCGTGCCGGGGTCGTCCTGGAGGATGCCGACGAGTTCGGGGTAGCGGCGGCGCCAGAGGTCGTCCTGGTAGGGCACGGCCCGCAGGTATCGCCGCAACTCGCCCTCGGGATCGTCGGTGGCAGGCTTCTGCCACCCCAGGCCGCGCGCGTCCAGGTGGACGGCCGGGCGGCAGTCGACGAAGACGTTGTTCTCGACGACGTTGTCGCAACCGCCGCCGATGAAGGCCGCCCGCGTCACCCGGTAGAAGACGTTGCCGAAGATCGTGATGCCGCTCGCCTGGTCGTCGAGGTAGACGCCCATGGCGCCCAACTGGCCGGGCCCCTCGATGTGGTGCCAGTAGTTGTGGCGGATGACCGTGCCGCGCGCCGACCAGTCGCGGCCCATGTAGAAGGCGCCGACGTCGCCGGTGTCGGCGCAGACGCTGTGGACCTCGTTGAACTCGATGACGTGATCGTTGCCGCCCAGTTGGATGGCGTTGTGCGGCCCGTGGTGCAGCAGGTTGTGCCGCACGACGTTGCCGCACCCCTGCACGCCGACGGCGGGGCGGTAGGTGTGGCACCAGCGGCTGAAGTCGTGGACGTGGTTGTTCTCGGCCACGAGGTGCGCCGGCGTGAGGGTCTTCCGGTCGCCGCCCGAGAGGAAGATGCCGCCGTCGCCCGCCTGCGAGATGTCGCAGCCGATGACGGCGTGGTCGGCGCCCGAGACTGCGGCCGCCTGGTTTCCGATGTTGCGGATCGTGCAGCCGACGACCTGGCAGTGCGCGCCGCCGTCGATCTGGACGGCCGTGCCGCGGCAGGCCTCCAGCACCAAGCCCCGCAGCGCCACATGCGAGGCGCCCTTCAGGACGACCAGCCTCTCGGCCACGCTGACGACGGCCTTGCCCGCGCCGACGGGCCCGGGCGGCCAGAAGTAGAGCAGCCCCTTGCCGCGGTCGACGTAGTATTCGCCGGGCGCGTCGAGTTCCGCGAGGACGTTCAGGGCGCACCACCGCGCGTCCTTCCGCAGGCCGTAGCCGTGCTGCCCGGTCGTGGCGATGGTGCGCTTCTGGAGGTCGATCGACTCGACCTTCAGGTACGTGTCGGCCCAGTCATAGACCCAGTAGCCGTAGACCCACGCGTCTGGCTCGCCGACCCAGCGGCCGGGGCGGTCGCCGGCGTACTGGAAGCGGCGGGCCTTCTGGCCGTCGGGCAGGTCGGCGATGCGGGCGTAGCCCTCGTTCGGCCAGCGCGCGAGCGTCATCGGCCGATCGTCGAAGAAGAGTTCCATGTGGGCGGGACGGACGGGCCTGTCGAATCCGCGCTCGGTCAGTTGCCCGAAGTCGGCGATGCCCTGGGCCTTGAGGTCGGCCTGGAGGACGCGGCCGCGCGCGGCCTCGTCGAGCCGCGCGAGGACCGCCGCGTCGGCAACGGGCGCGAAGCCGGTGACGGCCCTGCCGCCGGTGACGCGGACCTCGCGGCCCTCCTCGGCGCGGTAGACGACGGGCGACCGCTCGGTGCCCGAGTCCTCGGCCCCGAGTTCCAGCGGCCCCGTGCGCTCGTACACGCCGGCCCGCAGGACCACCGTCACACCGCCCTCGGGCAGGGGGCCGGCCTTCTTCAGGTCGCGGACGGCGTCGCGGGCCCGCTCGAGCGTGGCCCAGGGGGCGTCGCGCGAGCCCCCAGCAGCATCGCTCCCGCCGGGCGCGACGTAGAAGGTGGCGCCGTGGGTCGCGCAGCCCATGGCCGCGCCGAGCGCCAAAGCCACCGACAGGCTCGCAAGCGTTCGCATAGGGCTCCTCGCCGAGAAGGTTCAAGGGCGCGGCGTCGAAGGTACCAGCGACGCGGCGGGGGAGCAAGGGGCGGCGCCGTTCTGTCGCCGTTCGAGCCCGCCGCGGCAGCGGCGGGGTATGCCTGGGCGCGCAAGGCGCACCAGCGAGGCACACGGGTTGGCAAGCAACCCGTGGCACCCGGCGCTTGGGGGCGGCGCCGCGGCGAGATAGAATGGACTTGCGGCGCGGGGAGCCTATACTGGTGCCAGATATGGCCGAGCCGCGCGAAACCTCGCGGGAGTCGTGGACGACGGACCTCGTGTTCGAGCGTCCTGGGGCCCTGCGCCGCGCGCTCAAGGCGGGGATCCTCAACCCCCTGATCAACTACTTCCCGGCGCCGGTCCTCCGGCTGGCGCTGCGGCTCATGAGGAGCGAACTGGCAGCGTCGAACTGGACGGACCCCGGCGGGTGGCGCAGCATGGTGATCAGTTACAACGGCGAGCGGAAGCGCTTCGCCGACTGGCTGCTGTGCACGCTGGGGACGATCCCCATGGCCCTCCGGAACCGGCGCGTGCTGGGCGCGCGGATCCTGGCGCGCCTGATCGACGCGAGCGACCAGCCGGCCCCGCACGTCCTCTGCCTGGGCGCCGGGCCCGGCCACATCATCACCGACGCGCTCCTCCAGTGCCGCCGGCGCGAGGCCCGGGCCACCCTCGTGGACCTGAGCGCCGACGCGTTCACGTACGGCCGCCGCCTGGCCGCCCAGAAGGGCACGGGCGACCGCGTCCGGTTCATCCAGGGCGACGTGCGCGACGTGGCGGGCATGCTCGAGCAGCCGCCCGACGTCGTCAAGATGCTGGGCATCTGCGAGTACCTCTCCGACGAGCAGGTCGCGGCGATCGCCGCGACGGTGGCACAGCAGATGCGCCGCGGGTCGGCCATGGTCTTCAACAGCCTGAGCCAGGCCCACGGGACCGACCGCTTCTTCCGCCGCGTCTTCCGGCTCCAGATGATCCACCGGACGCCGGGCCACCTCCAGGACCTGATGCGGGCGGCCGGGTTCACCGATTTCTCCGCCCACGCCGAGCCGCTGGGCGTCTACCACGTCATCGTCGGCCGCAAGGCTTGACGCGAAAGGGGCCGGATTCGCCGAATAGGCACGCCATCTCGGAAGTACAGATCACGGGAACCGCTTG
>CAYGZE010000319.1:0-5504 GCA_964354185.1 uncultured Anaerolineales bacterium
CGGCGTGCCACACTATTGATACGCCCCCCACGGGCAGACAATCCTAGAAAAATCCGCCCCAGGTGTCAACGGGCGACCCGACCGGGGTATTTCGCGGCTTTCGCGGCCGGCGGGGGCGACCCGGGCCGACGCGGTGTTGACCTTCGCCGCCGGGCGGCCTAGGATGGCGTCGCCGGGCCGCCGCCGGGCCCTTCCGCCGAGCGAGGGAGAACGCCTATGTCCGCCGCCGACTTCTGGGCCCTCATGGACCGGTTCGGAATCCGTTCCGTCCCGGAGTTGGTCTGGGCCTCCGTGGGCATGTTCGGCCAGGCGATGTTCTTCGGGCGGTTCTTCGTCCAGTGGATCGCCTCGGAACGCCGCAAGCAGAGCGTGGTGCCGCTGGCGTTCTGGTACTTCAGCGTCGCGGGCGGCATGATCCTCCTCCTGTACGCGTGCCACAAGGCCGACATCGTCTTCATCCTGGGCCAGGCGGGCGGGCTGGCCATCTACCTGCGGAACCTCGTGCTGATCCGTCGGCACGCGGCCGCCGTGGCGACGCCGCCCGGGCCGCCGGCCGCCGCTTGATGCCCGGCTGCGGCTTGACAGCCCGTCCGGCGCCGCTAGACTGGCCCGCCGCACCTTCGCCGGGGGATCCGGTCGAGAAGGGGGGTGGTCCGCCATGGACCTGTTCGCGTACCGCCAGGGGCGGCTCTGGTGCGAGGATGTGCCGGTCGCCGACCTGGCGGCCCGCTTCGGGACGCCGCTCTACGTCTACAGCGCCGGCACGCTGCGCCACCACTACCGGCGGCTGGCTGAGGCGTTCGCGGCCCTCGCGCCCCTGATCTGCTACTCCGTCAAGGTCTGCTCGAACGTGCACATCCTGCGCCTCTTGGCCGAGGAGGGGAGCGGCTTCGACCTCGTCTCAGGGGGCGAACTCTACCGCGTCCTGGAGGCGGGCGGCGACCCGGCCCGCTGCTGCTTCGCCGGTGCCGCCAAGACGGACGACGAGATCCGCTTCGCCCTCGAGCGGGGCGTCGGCCTCTTCAACGTCGAGAGCGAGCAGGAACTGGAGAACCTCGCGCGGCTGGCCCGCGAGGCCGGGACGGCGGCCCGGGCGGCCCTGCGCGTCAACCCCGACGTCGATCCGAAAACCCATCGCTATATCGCCACCGGGAAGCGCGAAACCAAGTTCGGCGTCGACCTCGAGCGGGCCGAGCGCGTCTGGCGCGACTTCGCCGCCTCCGACGCCGCGCGGCACCTGGCGCTCGAGGGCGTCCACATCCACATCGGCTCGCAGATCACGACCGTCGAGCCGTACGTCCAGGCGGTCCGGAAGGTCCTGGACCTGGTGGGGCGGCTGCGCGGGGCGGGCCTGCGGGTGACCACGCTCGACACGGGCGGCGGCTTCGGCATCGACTACGAGGCCGGTCAGGCCCTCGACGCCGCCACCTTCGCCCGCGCCCTGGTGCCGCTCCTGGCGGGCTCGGGCCTGCGCGTCATTATGGAGCCCGGCCGCTTCATCGCCGGCAACGCCGCCGTCCTCCTCGCGCGGGTCCAGTACGTCAAGGCGGGCGGCGACCGCAAGTTCCTCCTGTGCGACAGCGGCATGCACCACCTGATCCGGCCGGCCCTGTACGGGTCCTATCATCATATCTGGCCGGTGGAGCCGGCGGGCGGCCTCGTGCCGCGCGAGCGCGCCAAGGACGAGGCCCTGCCGGGGACCGAGACCGTCGACGTGGTGGGCCCCATCTGCGAGTCGGCCGACTTCCTCGGGCTGGACCGCCACCTGCCGCCGGTCGCGCGGGGCGACCTCCTGGCCGTCTTCAGCGCGGGGGCGTACGGGATGACGATGGCGTCGGAGTACAACGCCCTGCCGCGCCCGGCCGAGGTGCTGGTCGAGGGCGCGGCCGCCCGCCTCATCCGCCGCCGCGGCACCTACGAGGACCTCGTCGCCCCGGAGAAGGGCCTGGCCTAGCGCGGCAGGGCCGTCAGAGGGCCGGGGGCCTCAGCGGCGCGCGGGCACGACCACCTCCACCGTGGCCGGGCCGTCCTGGCCCAGGTGGACCTCCGTGCTCGTTTCGCGATCCTGGGCCCGGACCGTGACGCGGTGCCGGCCGAAGAAGGCGCGGACGGCGAGTCGGCCGTCCTCGCCGGTGCGGCCGGCGGCGTCGGTCCGCCAGAGGTGGTTGATGAGGTGGTCGAGCGCGCGGTAGGCGGGCTTGCGCGAGAGGTTCGCGCGCAAGAGGCCGGCGGGGGCGTTCCGCCACGCGAAGCGGTCCGACAGGTCCCACCAGATGACGCCCGCGACGTCGCGGCTTGCGAAGGCGACCGTGTACAGCCGCCGCACCGCGTCGGCCTGCTCGCGCTCGTTCTCCTCGGCGCCCGGCAGCGTCACTTCGGACAGGTGGACGGGCCTGCGGGCGGCGGCCGCCTGGGCGATCCGATGCTCCACCAGGTCGATCGGCCAGATGCCCTCGTGCTGGTGGGCCTGGAGGCCGACGGCGTCGACGCGGGAGCCCTTGGCCGCGATGCGTTCCACGATGGGGCCGGCGGCCTCCGGGTGGTCGAGGTTCAGCATCAGGCGGCCGCGCGGCTCTACCCCGGCTGCCCACCGCAGCGCATCGGCCGGCTCGATCGTCGCGGGTCCGACCTTCATCTCGGCGGCCGGCTGGCTGACGACGTCCCAGAAGTCCACGCCGTCCCGGTACCGCTCGACCACGCGCCGCACGTGGTCCTTCAGGGCGGCCCGCGCCTGGTCGGGGGGGAGGTCGTCGACCCATCGCGGCACGGCCTCCTGCCAGACGAGGGGCGTCGCCTTGACCTGGACGCCGTGGGCCTGGGCCCAGCGGACGATGGCGTCGGGGGCGGCGAAGTCCGGCCGCCCGCGCTGCTCCTCGATCGTCGACCAGTAGACCGGCGCGACCGCCAGGTTGAACAGACCCAGGAACCGCTCCTCGTAGAGGCGGTTCTGGCGCTCGCTCCCCCAGAGGCCCAGGGCGAAGGCGTTGCACCCGAAGAGGAAATCATGGCGCGTCTGGACGACCTCGACCCGGGCGTCCTCGACGGGCACGCCCTCCGGGTCGACGACGCGCAGGGTGAACTCGCGCTGCCGCCAGTTGCGGATGTCGTTTTCCAGGCGGGCCATCCGGAGGCGGTCCTTCTCGACGCCGAGCGCCAGCCGGCGCGTGCGTTCCAGGGCCCCGGCCGTGAGGAGGGTGTCGGCGGCGAGTTCGCGGCGCGAGACTTCCTCGCCGCCGAGTTTCTCCCAGATGCGGCGGCCGTCCTCGATGGAGGCCGCCACCTGGCGCGTCTCCTCGGCCAGGACGTCCGAGAACCCTTTCGCGGCGCCCGTGGCCGCCTCGCGGGCCGCGCGCACGTCCTCCTCGTTCCACGCGTCCTGCGACGCCTCGCGCCACAGTGCCGCCATCGACCGGAAGAACCGCAGGCCCAGGTTCCGCGCGCCCTCGTACTCGGTAAACGTGACGTAGCCCTCGGGCGCCGAGGCCAGCCGCTGCTGGATCTCGTCCAGGGCGCTCAGGAGGTCGGCCACCTTCCGCGCCAGGTACACCGCCACCTCGGCCCGCTCCTCAAGGGTGGCGGCCTCGTCGAAGCGGCAGGCGGCTTCCAGCGCCTTCGGCACCGCGGCCTGGTGCGGCACGTCGATGGGCTGGTCCTTGTCGTCGGCCACGCGCACCGACGCACCCCACGCGCCGCTGTAGTCGACTACGCGCACCAGCATCCGGTGCCAGCCGCGCTCCAGGGGCACGCGCACGGTGTCCTGGTCGGCCGACCAGCCCCGATGCGTGTCGTTCGCGTGGACGACGCGACCGTCGACCTCGACGCGGACGGCGTCGTCGCTCCCGATCCGCAGCGTGTAGACGCCCGCCGCCGGCGCCTCGAAGAACGTGGCCAGGAGCGCCGTCCCGGCCTGCGGCTTCGAGGGGAACAGCCGCCGGAGGTCCACCTGGCCGTCCTCGTCGGCCTCGACGGGCAGCCACACCGTCCCCAGCGCGAAGAGGCCCGGGTAGGGCACGAAGTCGGGGGCCAGGGGGGGCGATCCGAGGGCAGTCCCCTCCAGGGGTGCGCACAGCAGCCAGTCGCGCAGGAACCCGCCCGTCCCCCGGGCCGCGCACGGCCGCGCCGCCGCCAGGCCGGCCGCGAGGGCGGCCGCCAGGGCCACGACGAGCGCGCTCGGCCGGATGCGATGGGTCGGGGACATCCCGCGTTCTCTCCCGGCTCCGCGGTGGGCCGAAACAAACGCCGCCCACGGCGGCGGCGAAAGTGAGGGCCCGTCCGTCCCGTCCCACGACGGGACGACAGGACCGGCCCTGACGCTGCGGAGTCACCTGCTTGAACCCCAGGCGCCGCCAGCGGTTACGCCGAGATGGGGGCAATGCGGGGGGGAGAGGGAAAGCCGGCCTCACATCTGCCGGAGCGCGAGGGCGGCGATACGCGCCGCCAGGCGGGCGGCTGCAAAGTCGCTCGCGGCATCCCCCGCCGAGACGAGTTCCACCAGGTCCGCCCCGACGACGCGCCGGCCCGCGAACAGGCGGTCCAGCAGACGCAGCGTCGCCCACCACCCGAGGCCGCCCGGCTCCGGCGTCCCCGTCGTCCGGATCACCGACGGGTCAAGGCCGTCCACATCCACCGTGAGGTAGACGGGCCCCTCGAGGGCGGCCACTGCCTGGTCGGTCCACGCGTCCGAGGCCGCGCAGTCGCGGGCCCAGAAGATGGGCCGGCCCCCCGACCGCGCGAAGTCGACCTCCTCGCGCGAGGCGTTCCGAATGCCCACGTGGACGGTCCGATGGCCGTCCTCCGCCACGCGGCGCATGACGCAGGCGTGGCTGTAGGGCGTCCCCTCCCACACGGCCCGCAGGTCGGCGTGGGCGTCGATCTGAAGGACCGACAGGCGGCCGTGCTTGGCGGCCGTGGCGCGGACGAGGCCGAGCGTCACCGAGTGCTCGCCGCCGAGGCCCAGGACCCACTTGCCGTCGGCCACGAGGCGCCCCGCCACGCGCTGGATCCGCTCCGTCATGGCCGCGGGGCCCGCCAGGTCCGGCGCGACGGCGGCGTGGGTGTGGATGGGCGCGACGGCCAGGTCCACGTCCAGGTCGGCGTCGTAGGGCTCGACCTGGCGGCTGGCGGCGAGGATGGCGTCCGGTCCGCCGCGCGTGCCTGTGCCGTAGGTGGTCGTCGCCTCAAAACCGATCGGCAGGACGACGAGGCGGCTCGCCGGATAGGCCGACACGTCGGCCGCCAAGCCCAGGAAGGTGTGCGGGATGAGTTCGGGCTCGCCCATGGGAGGCTCAGTCCGTGAACGCCGCCGCCGCCACGACCGTGGTCCACCGGCCGCGCTTGCAGCAGCGGGCGCTCTGGGTGGTGTTGCGGCTGCTGACGATCTTGCCGCTCATCTGGTAGATCTCCTTCCGCTCGTCATAGGCGGATTCGGGATCGAACTCGAGGCCCAGGGTGGTGGCGAGCATGGTGGCGGCGAGGTCCTCGGCGTAGTCGCCGGCCTTCTCGTC
>CAYGZE010000320.1:0-5498 GCA_964354185.1 uncultured Anaerolineales bacterium
CGACGTCTCGCCCGAGATGCTCGCGCTGGCGCGCCGCGCGGCAGCCGAGGCCGGTCTGGCCTGCGGGTGCCTGGCGGCCGACGCCCGCCGCCTCCCCTTCGCCGACGGGCGGTTCGAACTGGCGCTGTCGATGCGGCTCCTGCACCGGGTGAGGCAGCCCGAGGAGCGCGTGGCCGTCCTGGCGGAACTCGCGCGCGTCAGCCACGGGTGGGTCCTCTTCTCGTTCTACAACCGCCGCTCGTGGCGGGGGCTGCGTGAGCGGCTGCGCGGCCGGTACGCGGGCGAGACGCGGGCCGCCATCCGGCGCGAGGCGGCGGCCGCCGGGATGGCGCCGCCGCGGTTCCTGCCCGTCGGGCCCCTGGCGCGCCAGACGCTCGCCCTAGCGGCCGTCGCCGCGCGGGGGCCGGGCTCCGGGGCGGCCCGCCCCTGAAGGCTTGACTCGGGCGCGCGGCAGATTATGGTAGGCGCCGCGACGGCCGCCATGGCGGCGGCCTCGGGGGGAAAGGCGGGATCATCGCGTGCCGCAATCGCTCCTGGTGGTCGGCTCCATCGCGTTCGACACGGTCCGCACGCCGTTCGGCGAGGCCCCGGAGGTTCTGGGCGGATCGGCGACCTACTTCTCGGTGGCGGCGTCGTTCTTCGCGCCGGTGCGGCTGGTGGGCGTCGTGGGCGACGACTTTCCGCCGGCGTTCCTCCAGACGTTCGCCTCGCGCCGGATCGACACCGCCGGACTCCAGGTCGTCCGGGGCGGCAAGACGTTCCGCTGGACCGGCTCCTACGAGGGCGCGATGAACGAAGCCCGGACCGACGACGTGCAACTGAACGTCCTCGGCGACTTCCGGCCCGCGATCCCCGAGGCGTTCCGCGACACGGACCTCGTGTTCCTCGCCAACGGGAGCCCCCTCACCCAGGCGTCGGTCCTCGACCAGGTCCGGCGGCCGCGCCTCGTCGTGGCCGACACGATGAACTTCTACATCGAGACGCAGCGGGAGGCGCTCCTGGCGCTCCTCAAGCGCGTGGACGGCCTCGTCCTCAATGACGGCGAGGCGCGGATGTTGACGGGCCAGGCGAACCTGATCGCGGCCGCCCAGCAGGTCCTCGCGCGGGGGCCGTCGTTCGTCGTCGTCAAGAAGGGCGAGCACGGGGCGATCCTCGTGAGCCGGACCGAGGAGGGAGAGCCGCGGCTGTGTGCGCTGCCGGCGTACCCGAACCGCGAGGTCAAGGACCCGACGGGGGCGGGCGACTCGTTCGCCGGGGGCATGATGGGCCACCTGGCGCGGGCCGGGCGGCACGGGTTCCGCGACCTGGTGCGCGCGATGGCCTGCGGCACCGTGATCGCCAGTTTCGAGATCGAGGACTTCAGCCTCCGCCGGTTCGACCGCCTGACGCCGGCCGAGATCGACGCCCGCCTGGCGGCCTACGCCGAGATGCTAGCGATCGGCGAGGGGTCCTGAAGTAGGACAAGGTGCTGGAACCGCAAAGGACGCAAAGAGCGCAAAGAGAGGCTTGTTGGGGGAGAGAGAAAAAACGGGGATGGGGAGAAGAACAACGCCGAGCCCGTGCGCAGCGCACAGGCTCGGCGCTTTCGTTTTTCCCCTGGAAGGTCTTCCTTTGCGTCCTTTGCGCTCTTTGCGGTTCCAAAACCCTACGCCCGCGGCAGCCACACCGCCATCGTGCCGCCCTTGCGGTTGTCCCACAGGCAGTACGGGACCGCGCGGATCGCAACCGGCACGGTCTTGGCCGTCCCCGCGGCGTAGAGCCGGTCCTTCCACGGGGCCGCGGCGGCGGCGACGGCCTTGCCCTCGATGACGACGGCCCCGCCGAGGAGGCGCTTGTCGAACCGGGCCGCCAGGCGGGCCCGGTCGGGCAGGCGGATCGTGCGGACGTCGACGCGGTGGTCGCATCCCTCGAGGCAGTAGACGAGCGGCCCGCGCTGGAGGGCGACCTTGCCGGCCGTCGCGTCGACGACCGGGTTGGCCTCGACCCGCTCGACCGGCATCGCCAGGGCGAGCGTCACGCGGTCGCCGTTGCTCCACGTGCGGCGCAGGCGGGCGTAGCCCTTGCGGACGGGCGCCGCGACGGCCTTGCCGTTGACGCGCAGGGCGTGCTTCCGGCACCAGCCGGGCACGCGCAGGGCGAGTTCGAACCGCGCGGGCCCGTCGAGGCCGACGGCCAGGTCGACCGTCCCGTCCCACGGGTAGGCGGTGTCCTGGGTCAGCGAGACCCGCCGGCCGCCGAGCGCGGCGATCGCCTCGCCGGTGGCGTAGAGGTGGACATAGATGGCATTGTCGCCCTCGGTGCCGCAGGCGTAGCGGCCGAGCGACGCCAGCAGCCGCGCGACGTTCGGCGGGCAGCACGCGCAGTCGAAGAACGGCTGGCGCCGGTGCCGGCCGCCCGAGGCGAGCGGGTTCACGTAGAAGAACTTCCTCCCGTCCAGGCTCACGCCCGACAGGACGCCGTTGTAGAGGGCTCGTTCCAGGACGTCGGCGTACCGCCCGTCGGCCTCCAGTTCGAGCATCCGCTGGGCGAAGAACACCAGGCCGATCGCGGCGCACGTCTCGGCATAGGCGGTGTCGTTCGGCAGTTCCCAGTCGTCGCCGAAGGCCTCGCCGTGATGGCGGGCGCCGACGGCGCCGGTGACGTACATCTTGCGCTCGGTGACCGAGCGCCAGAGGCGGCGGCAGGCCGCCAGGAGCGACGCATCGGCGGTCTCGGCGGCGACGTCGGCCATGCCCGAGCAGAGGTACATCGCGCGGACGGCGTGGCCCACCGCCTCCTCCTGCTCGCGGACGGGCTTGTGGACCTGCCAGTACTCGTACGGCATCCAGCGGCGCGTGTCGCCGCGGGCCTGGGCCTCGAGGTCGTAGTAGTGGGGCTGGCGGCCGCGCTCGTTGATGAAGTATTCCGCCAGGCGGAGGTACCGCACCTCGCCGGTGGCGCGGTAGAGTTTGACGAGCGCCAGTTCCAGTTCCTCGTGGCCCGGGTAGCCGCGCTTCTTCCCCTCCTCGGGTCCGAACGTCGCGTCGATGTGGTCGGCGTAGCGGCAGAGGGCGTCAAGGAGGTTCCGCCGGCCCGTCGCCTCGAAGTAGGCGACGGCGGCCTCGATGAGGTGGCCCGCGCAGTAGAGTTCGTGCCAGTCGCGCAGGTTGGTCCACCGCTTCTCGGGCTCGACGACCGTGAAGTGGGTGTTCAGGTAGCCGTCGGGCTGCTGGGCCTTGATGAGGAGGTCGGCCGTCTCCTCGGCGCGCTGGGCGAGGGCGGCGTCGGGATGGACCGCGAGTTCGTAGGCGGCGGCCTCGAGCCACTTGGCGACGTCGGAGTCCCAGAAGATGTGCGGCGGGTTGGGATCGCCCGGCCGCCACTGGAGGCGCAGGGCGTCGATGCGGCCGGTGTTCTTGCATGCCTCGTAGACGTGCGGCAGGGTCGCGCGGCGGTTTGCCTCCACCCAGGGGCCCCAGAACGGGCCCCCGATGGTCACCTGGGTGAGGGGGAGGGGGGAGAGTTTGCGGCCCGGGGCAGCCATCGTTTCCTCCTTTGGGGATAATCGTTGGTCCTGTGAGGGGGAGAGGGTATATTCGGCGGCCGGGGCAATCAAGGAGATTCGCGCCCCCGAGGGCAGCCGCCGGGTCTTGCCGCCAGGGGCCGGGCGTGCTGGATACGGGCCCGCAGGTGCGGGGCCCGGGCGAAGGGCGGGCCGCATGGCCGAGACGGTTCGCACGTTCATCGCGATCGAACTATCGCCGGAGGCCCGCCGATTCATCGGCGAGTGCCAGGACCGGCTCCGCCGGGCCGGCGGCGACGTGCGGTGGGTCCGGCCCGACCGGATTCACCTGACGCTGGTGTTCCTGGGCGGGGTGCCGGCCGAGGCGCTGGCGGACCTGGAGACGGCCGTCCGCGAGGCGGTGCGCGGCAGCGGGCCGTTCACTGTGCGGATGGCGGGGGCGGGGCAGTTTCCGCTGCGGGGCGCGCCGCGCGTGGTCTGGGTGGGCGTCGCGGAGCCCACCGGCGCGCTCGGGCGGCTCCAGGCGTCGATTGCCGAGGCGACGGCCGCGTTCGCCGAGAAGGTCGAGGACCGCGCCTACGCGCCGCACCTCACGGTCGGCCGCGTCAAGGGCGGGCGGGACCTGGGGCGGCTGAGCGAGGCCGTCGCGGCGATGGCCGCCGAGGCGGGGCCGACGATCGAGGCGCGCGAGGTTGTCGTCTTCCGGAGCGACCTAGCGCCCGAGGGGCCGACCTACACGCCCCTGGCCCGCGTCGCCCTCGGAAGCGTGTGATGAACCGCAAAGGACGCAAAGAACGCAAAGGGAAACTGGGGTAAAGGCAGGACAGGTGCACGGGGCAGGGAAGCGCGGGCCGCAGGCCCGCCGGTAAAGGAGCCTCGACATGGCGAAGCGTGAAAAGGGCGAGAAGGGCGTGGCGACGCAGGTGACGGACCCCAAGGAGCGGCAGGCGTCCATCGACCGGGTCCTCTCGCAGATCGAGAAGCAGTACGGCAAGGGCGCCATCATGCAACTGGGGGGCGACGTCCGGGCCGACGTGCCGTGCATCCCGACGGGCAGCCTGAGCCTGGACCTCGCGCTCGGGGGCAAGGGCCTTCCGCGCGGCCGCGTGGCCGAGTTCTTCGGCCCCGAGGCCTCGGGCAAAACGACCCTGGCCCTGACGGTGATCGCCAACGCCCAGCGGGCCGGCGGCGTGGCGGCCTTCATCGACGCCGAGCACGCCTTCGACGCGTCGTGGGCGAAACGGATCGGCCTCAACCTCGAGGCGCTCCTCGTGAGCCAGCCCGACACGGGCGAGCAGGCCCTGGAGATCTGCGACCTCCTCGTGCGCTCCGGCGCGGTGGACCTGGTGGTGATCGACAGCGTGGCGGCCCTGGTGCCGAAGGCCGAGATCGAGGGCGAGATGGGCGACACGCACGTCGGGCTCCAGGCCCGCCTCATGAGCCAGGCCCTGCGGAAACTCACCGGCTCCATCTCGAAGACCCGCACCAGCGTCGTCTTCCTCAACCAGATCCGCGAGAAGATCGGCGTCATGTTCGGGAACCCCGAGACGACGCCGGGGGGGCGGGCCCTGAAGTTCTACGCCAGCGTCCGGATCGACCTCCGGCGGATCCAGACGATCAAGTCCGGCGACCGGGCCATCGGCAGCCGCACCCGCGCCAAGGTCGTCAAGAACAAGGTCGCCCCGCCGTTCCAGAACGCCGAGTTCGACATCCTCTTCGACCGCGGCATCTCGACCGAGGGCGACCTCCTGGACCTCGGGGCCGAGATGGGCGTCGTCGAAAAGAGCGGCGCGTGGTTCTCGTTCGGCGGCGTCCGACTGGGGCAGGGCCGCGACGCCTCCCGCGATTTCCTCGAACAGAACCACGACCTCGCCGAGGAAATCCGCAAGAAAATCCTCGAGATCAAAGGCGCCGGCGGCGCCAAGCCCGGCGGCGACGCGAAGGCCCCCGGCGACGATCCGCCCGCCGAGGCCGCCGCAGAAGCGACCGATGCGTA
>CAYGZE010000321.1:0-5495 GCA_964354185.1 uncultured Anaerolineales bacterium
GCCCATGAAGTCCTTCCACGTCCCCAGGAACGTGAACAGCGCCACCATCGCGATCGCCGGCCTCGACAGCGGCACCACCACGTGCCACAGGATCTCCAGGTCCGTGCACCCGTCGATCCGCGCCGCGTCCAGCAGGTCCTTCGGCAGCCCCAGGAAGAACTGCCGCAAGAGGAAGATGAAGAAGGCGCTCCCGAACCAACTGGTGACCCACAGCGGCTTGAACGTCCCGACCCACCCGAGGTCGCGGTACAAGAGGTACACCGGGATCATCGTGATGGCAAACGGGATCATCATCGTCGCCACCGTGACGCCGAAGAGGAGGTTCCTCCCGCGGAACTCCAGGAACGCGAACCCGTAGGCCACCACGATCGACGAGACGACCGCCCCCCCGACTGTCATGACGCACAGGAACAGGGTGTTCGCCAGGCTGCGGCCGAAGTGCGTCCGCCCGAGCGCCACCGGGTAGTTCTGCGGGATGACGCGGGCCGTCTCGGCGATGCGGTCCTCCGGCAGGACGTCCCAGGCGCGGTCGACCTCACCGCCGGTCGCGCCGACCTCCTTCGTGTCGGTGTCCTCCGGCCGCCACTCGCGGACGAGCCACAACTTCGTCCCCCCGGGCGGCGGCTCGACCCGGCGGACCGCCTCGGCCTTCACGCGGCGGCCCGACACGAGCGCGAGCACGCCGGCGTCCGGGTCGAAGCGGTTCGAGTCGTCCGTCAGGACGCGCATCTCGGGCGTGACCTGCGTGTTCATCCGCCCGAGTTCCTGCTGGTTGAAGACGGGGTACTTCATCCACGTGTCCGGGCCGAAGGGGTGCGTGAGTTCGCCCGCCGCGAACGGCTCGAGCGGCCGCACGACCCAGATCGGCTTCTCGGCGGACGGCCGGACCTCGCGCTCCAGGACCACGTCGTAGGTCTTCCCGCCGATCGTGGCGCGGTGGCCGGTCCCGACGAAGATGTCGGCGACCGTCTCGGGGTACTTCATCGTCTCGCTCAGGGGCTTCAGCGACGTCGCCATCATCCACACCAGGGGCAGCAGGAAGAACACCGCGCCCGTCGCCAGGATGGCGTGGATGCACACCCGCAGGTACCACGCCGCCTTTTTTTCGGACGCAGCCGCCATCTCACCGCCCCGCGTAGTACACGTGCTTGCTCGTCGCCTTGAACGCCAGGACCGTCAGGGCCACGATAATGAGGAACAGGACCCACGCCACCGCCGACGCGTAGCCGACGCGCAGGTACTGGAACGCCTCGTCGTAGACGAACATGGCGACGAAGCGGGTCTTGTCCTCGGGCCCGCCCTGGGTCATGATGTAGGGCTCCGCGAAGACCTGGAACGTCCCGATGATGGCCATCACCACGTTGAAGAGGATCACGGGCGAGATCATCGGGATGGTGATGTGGCGGGCCTTGTTCCACCAGTTGGCCCCGTCGATGTCGGCGGCCTCGTAGAGTTCCGTCGGGACGTCCTGGAGTTTCGCCAGGTAGATGACCGCCATCTGCCCGACGCCCCACATCGACATGACGATCAGGGCCCACAGGGCCCACGACGGCGCGAACGGAACGGCGGCCGGCATCGGGTTTCCGTTCGCGAGCCAGCCCGGCGAATGGAGTTCCTTCACGTCGGCCGGCGAGAGGAACCCGAGGCCGGCGTTCACGATCGCCACGGCCGCCAGGGCGATCGCCAGGACCGCGGCGAACCGCAGAAATCCCGCGGCCGGGGCGGCGCGCCGCGCCAGGGCCCGCCCCGCCGATCCGAACGCCGCCAGCGCGAGCACCGGTGCCGCGAGGAGCGCCGCGGCCTCCGGCCTCAGGAAGTTCCCCCGCCCGGCCGCCCCCTTCAGGTCGAAGAACACGCCCGTCCACCGGTCCACGGGCCCCAGCAGGCCCTTCAGCACGATGTTGAGCAGGCCGAAGTCCGGGTTGAAGATCCACAGCCACAGGATCGCCACCACGACCGTCGGCACGAGGTGCGGAATGTAGTAGATCACGCGGTAAAACGATTGGCCGCGGATGCGGGCATTGAGGAACATCGCCAGCACGAGGGCCAGCAGCACGCCCAGCGGAATCGCCACGGCGGCGAAGATGAACGTGACGCCCAGAGACCGGTGGAAGATCCCGTCGCCCAGGAGTTCCAGGTAGTTGTCCGCGCCGATGAAGAGCGGCGACTTCAGGGGCGGGAAATCGCAGAACGAGAAGTAGAACCCCGCCAGGAACGGGTACCCGATGAACACCACGAGGGCGATCAGCCACGGGAGGATGAACGCGTACCCGGCGAGATGGCGGCGGCCGGTGTCCGTCATGGCGCGGCTCCCCCGCCCCGCCGCGCGTCGAGTTCGCGCGCCCGGTCGAGTTTCGCCTGCATCGTGACGGTGACCTCGCGGAGGGTCTTCTCGATCTCCTCGCGGCAGAGGGCGTCGACCTTCGCCTGCCGCGCGGCGCCCGTCAGGCCCTCGAGCGGGCCCTCGGGCACGGGCCAGTTCCAGACGTGCTCGAACGCGCGGACGACGCGGTCGCGGTACTCCTGCCAGACGATCACCCGCGGGGCGATGAACGAGTGGGGCGCGGCCGCCAGGTCCTCGAAGACCTTCAGTTCCAGGTTCGGGTGGCCCTCGCGGAACCCCGGCGGCGCCTGGGCGAGCGCCAGGTGCTTGCCCTGGAGGCGGCCCAGGATCGGCAGGCCCTGCGTCTGGGCGAAGTAGATGAACTTCCACGCCTCCTTCGGATGCTTGGCCCCGCGCGGAATCGCGATCACGTCCTCCTCCAGGTACGACCGCGGCCCGGGCACGCCCGCCGCGCACGGGAACGGCGCGACGCCGAACTCCATGTGCGGCCGGTGCCGCCGGATGAACATCGGGAACCACACGCCCTGGTACTCCATCGAGACCTTCCCCTCGATGAAGGCGTTGAAGGGCGAGTCGAACGTGCCGAACCCCGCGCGGAACCGCAGCAACTTCTCGCGCCCGTAGGCCTCGGCGTACCGCTTGGCCCACAGGAGGGCCCGGACGTTCGCCGGGTCGTCGGCCGTCAGGCGGCCGGTCTTGGGGTCGGCCAGGTCTCCGCCGAAGTAGTAGCCCCACGCGTGGTTCCACCAGCCGGGCTCCGTGGGCAGGAAGCCCATGATGCCCGGCGAGCCGTCCGCGTTGAACTCGCTCAGGACGGCCGCGTAGCGGTCCAGTTCCTCGATGGTCTGGGGCGGGCGGTCCGGGTCGAGCCCGGCCGCGCGCAGGTCGGCGGCCTTGCGGCGGAAGTGCTCCTTGTTCCAGAAGAGGGCCCCGGACATGACGGCCGTCGGCAGCGCGTACGTCTTGCCGCGGTACCGGCACAACTCCAGGTACTTCGGGATGTAGTGGTCGTCCGTCAAGCCCGACTCGCGCATGAAGTCGTCCAGGGGCGTCAGGGCGCCGCCCTCGGCGAAGGGGATGACGTTGTTGTCCCACACGCCCACCAGGTCGGCCGGCGCGCCGCCCACGGTCGACAAGACCGTCTTGCGGTCCACCTGGGACGTCTGGATGTAGTGGACGAAGACCTCGTCCTGGCTCTGGTTGAACGCCTCGACCATCTTCTGGCAGGCCTCGCCCTCGAAACTGGCCCACTTCTCCCAGTAGGCGATGTGGACGCGCGTCTTCCACGTGTCGCGGAACGCGGCGTCGCGCTTCGGGTCGAAGTCGGTGAGGGCGACCTGCGGCTCCAGGTAGCCGATCAGGAAGACGACGACGATGAGCGCCGCCAGGCCGAAGTGGACAGGTCGCATGACGCGCTTTCCGGTCGGCTCTCCCTAGGGGGCGCCGACGGCCAGGTCGACGGCGTACAGGCCCGTGCGGGCGGTCATGAAGAGGGTGCGGCCGTCGGCCCCGCCGAAGGCGCAGTTGGCCGGCGTCTCGGGCACCCGGAACTTGCCCAGGAGTTTCCCATCCGGCCCGAAGACGTGGACGCCATCGCCCGCGGTGCTGTAGAGCCGCCCGTCCTTGTCCACGCGCATGCCGTCCGGCACGCCCGGCCGGATCGTCGCGAACACCTCGCCGCCCTCGAGCCGGTTGTCGGCCGTGACGCGGTAGCGCCGGATGTTCTCGGGCTTGCCGTCGCTGTTGGCCACGTAGAGGAATTTCTCATCGGGCGAGAAGCACACGCCGTTCGGCCGGTCGAGGTCGGCCACCAGCGCCACCGGCTCCTTCGCGCCCGGGTCGAGGCGGTACACGCGGTTGGCCTCCTGCTCGCGCGTCTTCGGGTCGATGCCGTACGGCGGATCGGTGAACCAGATCGTCCCGTCGCGCTTGACGACCACGTCGTTCGGCGAGTTCAGCCGCTTGCCCTGGTACGTCGACGCCAGCGCCACGACCCTGCCGTCCTTCTCGGTCCGGGTGACCGTGCGGCTGCCGTGCTCGCAAGTGACGAGGCGGCCCTCGCGGTCGACCGTGTTGCCGTTGGAGTTGTGCGAAGGCTTGCGGAAGACCGACGTGCCCTTGCCCGCCTCCCACCGGACGATCGTGTCGGCCGGGATGTCGCTGAAGAGGAGGCACTTGGCGTCGGCCATCCAGACGGGCCCCTCGGTGAACTGGAACCCCTCGGCCACCTTGCGGACGGCGGAGGCCGGCGCGAGAAGGGCCTTGAAGGCGTCGTCGAGGACCTCGATGCCCTCGCCCGGTTTCGCATCGCTGGTCATGCCGGTCTCCTTCGGCTCGCCGCCCGCGGCGGCCCCGCCCCCCGTGCCGAGCGCCGCCAGGCCGATTGCCAGAACGGCCAGGGCACCCGCGCCGGTCCCGATACTCCGGACGTATCTCATCGCGCTTCCCCCTTGCCTGTCGGCCCCACGGCGTCGCGGCGTGCGTGTTCAGCGTGTTGGCAGGTTCCCATCGGCGGGTGCCACTGGCTGCTTGCAGCCAGTGCTCTTCCGCGCGGCACTGGCGGACGAGCCGCCACTGGCACCTCCGTTACGGGCACGCTGAACACGCACATCGCGGCCGCATTCTACTCGCCCGGCGCCTACGGCCGCCAGAGGCTTCCGTCGGGCGTCCGCGAGACGGTCCAGCCCGGGTTCTCGTCGGTCGGCGGGAACCGGGCGGCCAGCGCCTCGTCGAAGTCGATCCCCCACCCCGGCCGCTCGTTCGGATACACGTAGCCCCCCGCGACCTCGGGCGTGCCGGGGAACATCTCCTCCTCGACCGGCGCCCGGAAGGCCCACTCCTGGACGCCGAAGTTGTGGCACGCCACGTCGAGGTGGACGTTAGCGGCCATGCCGACGGGCGAGACGTCGCCCGGCCCGTGCCACGCCGTCCGCACGCCGAACGCCTCGGCCAGGTGGGCCAACTTCAGCGCCGGCGTCGCACCGCCGATCTGCGAGACGTGGACGCGGACGAAGTCGATCAGCCGCTCCGCCACGGCCGGCACGAACTCGCGCGGATGGTTGAACAGTTCCCCCAGCGCGATCGGCGTCGCGCAGACGCTCCGGATCTGGCGCAGCCAGTCCAGGTCCTCCGGCGCGACGACGTCCTCCAG
>CAYGZE010000322.1:0-5491 GCA_964354185.1 uncultured Anaerolineales bacterium
GGGATCGGGCCGGACGTCCCGCTGGAGAACGTCGAGGCCATCGCCGCCGCGCTCGAGAAGTACCGGACGTACTTCTCCTAGCGGGCCGCCAAGCCTCCGATCTCGGGTGCCACGGTTGCGCTGTCCAGCAACCGTGCCTGGTGCGGCACCAAGCACGGCTGCAAACGGCGCAGCCGTGGCACCCGGCGTATGGAAGTCACAGTACCTTCCTGGAGACGGCACTAGCCCGTCTTGCGCGGGGCCTTGGCGATGAGGTCGGCCAGGCGGGCGCGGGCCTTCTGCCACGCGGCCGGGTCCTTCTCCCACTTGAACCACGACTCCGCCAGGGGCAGGACGACGGCCTGGGCCTGGTCGGCCAGGCCCGCGCGCTCCAGGATCGAGAGGTACTCGTAGTCCTCGATCGCGTCCCGCAGGGCCTTCAGGCGCAGGCTCGGGACGATGCCGTCGTAGCCGGCCGGCCGCGCGGGGTAGACGAGCGTCCCCTCGCCGTTCCAGACGATCCCCTTGCCGCCCTCCTTGTGGCCGTAGGTCCAGGGCTCGGTCCACGGGTCCTCGACCTCGTTCCAGTAAGCCATGCCGCCCCAGTAGAGCAGGCCCCGCTCGCGGAACCGCCAGGCGATCCAGGCGGGGACGCGGTAGTGGAGGAGCGGCCAGTCGATGTGCCACCAGGGCGTCGGCTCCAGTTGGCACAGGGCGGTGTAGGTCCAGACGGTCTCGCCGAGGGCCTGCCGCCGGGCGGCGCTCTCGGGCTTGAAGAGCGAGAACAGGGGGCACCAGATGTCGACCGCGCCGTAGAGGTCGCCCCACTTCTCGTCCTGGGTCCACGTCTGCTCGACCACCATCACCTTGACGACCGACTTGGCCTCGCGGACGGCCTTGCCCCACGTCTGGACGTATCGATAGGCCTTCTCGTCGTTCGGCTCGTCCAGGAGGTAGGTGTAGAAGACGACCTGGGGCCGGTCGAGGGCGGCGGCCGCCCGGTCGTAGGCCGCCAGCCACGCCCGCAGGCGGTCGCGCTCGGCGACGGGGTCCTTGACGGCCTGCGACGGGTGGGCCGTCTCGAAGGCGTTGAGGTGGTAGCGGTCGACGAACGCGCGGAAGGCGTCGACCTCCTGGGCGGGGATCTCGAACGACCCGTCGGGCTTCTCCTTCGGGACCATGCCGCCCGGCGGCGTCGCGTTGAACCGGTGCCGCGCCAGCATTTCCGCGCACTGGGCCTCGACGGCCGCCCAGTCCGCCGGTTCCTTCTCCTTGCCGCCCTTGGCCCGGTCGCGATAGTAGGCGCGCATCCGCCCCGCCGGCGACCCGAACGCCGTCCGGAGCGTCGGAGTGGCCGGCAGCGCGAAGTCCCACACCGTGAGGCGGACCGGGACCTCGGCGGACTTTCCCCCCGCGGCCGTCACGCGGTACGTGCCCTGGTACGCGCCCGGCTTGGCGTCGGGCGGCACGTAGAGGTCGATCCAGAAGCCGTGCGTCTCGTTGGGGGGGAGGTCGAACGGCGCGGCCCGCAGCCGCGCGTCGCTCAGCGCCTGCCCGGTCAGCGGGTGGCGCAGCGGGATGAGCGCGTCGGGGTACCAGCCGGGGTGGAACGTCTCGTTCCGGTAGGACGGGGCTTTGAGTTCCATGAGGTGCTGGCGATAGAGGCGGGCGTCGGCGGCCCGGAGGACGGCCCCGCCCGGCCCGGCGAGGTCGCCCGGCTCGACGTTCACGCCCGCGACCGCCTCGTCCGCGCGGACGAGGATCTGGAACCCTTCCCATTCGTTGCGTGCGGCGGCCAGGGCCGCGCGCGTTTCCGTGCCGGCCGGGTCGTCGCGCAGGACGTGCCGCGTCTCGGCGACCGTCCAGACGTGCCACTCGGCCCGCGCCGCGCCCGCGACCGCCAGGAGCGCGAGCGCCCCCGCGGCCGCGCGCCACACCGCCTGCACTCCTCTCTGCGTATCGCGCATCGCCGTCCCCTTTCGCACCCCTCGGCAGCCGCGGTCATCCCGGTGATTCTACGCCCCGTGCCCCCCGTCACAAGGGCCAAGGCGCGCGGACGATTTGCGTTGTGCCGCGGCCCCGTTCTTCCCATACTGGCCCGTCCGCGGGCGCCGCCCGCGCCAGAGGGAGGGACGCTCCCGATGCCGCTTCGCCGCCTCGACTCCAACCCCCTCCTAGCGCCCGAGGACCTGCGGCCGACGCGCGACGACCTGGAGGTCTTCTGCACGCTGAACCCGGGGGCGGCGCGGGTGGGCGGCGAGATCGTCCTCCTGGTGCGCGTCGGCGAACGGCCGCGCGAGGAGCCCGGCACCGCCGCGTGCGTCCTCTACGACGCGGCCGCCGGCGAGGTCGCCGTCCGCCGCTTCCGGCACGGCGACCCGGACCTCGTCCTGGGCGACGCGCGCGGGTTCACCTATCGCGGCCGGGCGTACCTGACGAGCCTGTCGCACCTGCGGGCGGCGCGGTCGACGGACGGCGTGCACTTTGCGTTCGACGCGGCGCCGGCGCTCTTCCCGGCGACGCCCTACGAGGCGTTCGGCTGCGAGGACCCGCGCGTCACGTTCATCGAGGGCCGCTACTACGTCACCTACACGGCCGCGTCGGACCGGGGCGTCGCCGTCGGCCTGGCGGCGACGGAGGACTTCCGGAACTTCGTGCGGCTGGGGGTGATGTTTCCGCCCTCGAACAAGGACGTGTGCCTGTTTCCGCGCCGGGTCCGCGACCTGTACGTCTGCCGCCACCGGCCGAGTGAGAGCGGGTTCAGTCCGGCCTCGATCTGGACGGCCTACTCGCCCGACTTCGTCTCCTGGGGCCGGCACGAGATGACGCTGGCCCCGACGCCGGGGACGTGGGAGGGCGGCCGCGTGGGCTGCGGGCCCCCGCCCGTCTGGACGCCCGAGGGGTGGCTCGAGATCTACCACGCCGCCGATGAGCGCGGCCGGTACTGCCTGGGCGCGATGCTCTCGGACCTGCGGCAGCCGGAGCGGGTGCTCGCGCGGTCGTCGCGGCCCGTCATGGAACCCGAGGCGCCGTACGAACTCGCCGGCATCTACGGCCACTGCGTCTTCTCGAACGGCCTGGTGGTGGCCGACGACGGGGCGATGACCGTCTACTACGGCGCGGCCGACCGCATCTCGGCCGGGGCCGTAACGACGGTCGATGAGATGATCGCCGCCGCCCGGTCCTAGCGCCGCTTCCAGGAAGCCACTCGCACTTTTTGCGGCGCTAGGGAGCCCGGCCCTCGTCCACCAGATCGACCATCGGCGTGCCGGGGTCGCGCTCGCCTTTGAGGATCGGCGCGAGGTAGGTCCGGGCGAACGTGATCCATGTCCAGCCCATGTGATCACCCATGTTGCCGAAGCGCGTCAGGCCGAGGTTCCAGCGGACTTGCCGCACCTTGGCGTACGCGCAGCCGTCCTCGTCGGAGAGGTCTCGCGGCAAGCGGAAACCCACCAGGCCCGCGCTCACGGAGTGGCGCCGGTCCATGGTGCCGCACACGAGGGTGCCGAGGGCCATCAGGGGGAGGTCCGTGTAGGAGTACATGACGTGCAGTCGCGTGCGGACCGCGCGCAGCGCCGGGGCCAGGTTGTACCGGGGCCAGAGAGCCGGGGCCAGGAGGAACGCCCGCTCGACCTGGTGGCCCTCGGGGAGGGCTTCCAGGGCCCACGTTGCGATGGCGCAGCCTCCGGAGTGGCCGATGATCGTGACCGGACGTCCGGGCGCCGCGTTCTGGTAGTCCACGATGGCCTGGGCCAATCGCCGGGCCTTGGCGCGGTTGCTCCTGTAACTCAGGAGGTCCGCCAGGAAGAGGCTGATCGGGCCGAAGGACCAGTGGTAGATGGCGATGGCCTGTCGGATGCCGCCCTGGCTCAGTCCGCGCCGCGTCCACCGCGGACCCCGGTTCCATCCACCCACGCCGTCAAGGCAGATGACGAGACCCGCCTCGAGCCTCTCGCGCGTCACATAGGGCGGCCTCGCGGGGACCGCGTTGATGCGGCCGCCGAGGGTCGGCGGGCCGGAGATGAAGCGGCCCGTGCGGTTCCAGAGCCACTCCAACATGGGCACCTCGGAATCCCGTGGATCGTGCCGCCGAGTGCCACCCTGGCCCGCCAGGGCTGAGGGCGGGCCGTGGCTTGACCGCTGGCTGCAAGCCGCCGTACGTGTTTAGCGTGCCCGTAACGGGCGTGCCGCTGGCTGCTTTCAGCCACTGCGCGTGCGAGCGGCACTGGTGGACAAGCCACCAGTGGCACCCGGCGATGGGAACTTGCCGAGCACGCTAAACACGTACAAGCAGCCAGCGGCACTCGATTTCCCGCCCGCTTGCCCGGCGTCCGCTACGCCGCCGCGACGCGCTTCCGCCACACCATTGCCACCACCAGCATCGCCACGTAGGCCGCCAGCACCCAGTACAGGACCTGCACCAGGAGGCCCGTCCAGTCGTCCATGATGACAGCCACGGGGTAGTAGATCGTGAAGGCCGCCACCAGGGCCAGCGTCTGGTGCGATGCGAACCGCCGCCCCCAGCCGAGCCACAGGTACGCCCCCGCCAGGAGGAGCGTCGGCAGCGCCGCCAGGACGAAGCAGGCCGCGAACGACGTCATCTGGTCCGACAGGTACGCGATCAGGGTGTAGAAGAGGTAGTAGGCCACCGCCAGGATGCCCAGCGACAGGAGGTCCGTCTCGCGCCCCAGGAGCATCCAGGTCACCAGGAGCGTCCCCGCCAGGAGCATCAGGCCCAGCGGCGCCTCGTGCAGCAGCCGTGCGACGTAGTACCCCGCGGGCGGCGTCTTCGGAAGGGTGACGCCCATGCCCAGCGTGGTGGCGGCCTTCGCGAGGTTCCACTCCAGGACCATCGGTTCGCCGTCGGCCGGCGAATCCTTGATGACCGGCGGCGTCATGCTGCCCCAGGGCAGGCCCATGTCCTCCTTCCACGTGAACCGCTGCTTGCCGTGCTTCGGGTCGGGCCGGATCCGCATGACAACCTTGTAGTTCTCGCGGTGCGCCAGGAACGCCGGCGTGTAGCGGATGTACTCCATGCCGCGCGACTTGTAGGCCACCTGGACGCGGACCTCCTCGTCGGGCTTCATGGGCATCTTCCACGTCTGGGCGTTCTCCTTGCAGACGAGGTGCTCGGCCCAGTCCTTGCCGTTGACCTGGATGACGAAGTCGTTCCAGACGCCCTGGTCGGCGGGCAGGGGGAACCGGAACTCGGCCTCGGTAGGCTGGGCGCTCCGGTTCCGGACGGTGTAGTCGAACTGCCAGGCGTCCTCGTAGCAGGTGTAGTAGGCCGAGCCCTTCTCGCGGTAGTTCATCGCGACGTCGACGTCGATGCGGCCCTGGACGATGGAGTTCTGGGGGACGTTCCTGCGGACCTTACGCTTGAACGTGGCGATCTTCCCTTCCTCGGGTCCGCTGCACTCGTTGGTGGGCGGCGGCGCCTCCGTGGCAGGCGCCGCGGGCAGCACCGGCGGCGCGTCGGGAACCGCGGGCGGCGCGTCCGGCGGCATCGACG
>CAYGZE010000323.1:0-1925 GCA_964354185.1 uncultured Anaerolineales bacterium
TCGGCCGCGTCGTAGGGGACGGCGGCCTCGAGGGCCTCGATCCTCAGTCGCATCGGCTGGGGGCCGAAGCGGTTCCGCACGGTCCAGGCGTCGGCGCCGTCGGTCAGGCCGCTCACCTTGTGGATGGCGTAGTCGGTGGGGACGAACTGCCACTTGCCGCCCTCGGCGGGGACGAGGCGGAACTCCTCGCGCGGCGCGCGCAGGCGGGCCCGCACGGCGTCGGGCACCGCGCGGGCCAGGCGCAGCCGCTCGTAGCGGCCGATCAGGTCGAGGAACTCGTCCTGCCGCGCGTTGGGCGGCTGGCCGCCCACGTCGATGCCCTGGAACGACATGGGGGCGTCCATGGCGAGGGCCTTCGCACAGAGGTACTCCATCTCGTCGGGGAACTCGGCGGGGCCTTCGGCGCTCGGGCCGAGGATGGCCCACCACCCCAGTTGGGCCGCCAGGAGGGTGCCCGCGCGGTAGGCGTCGGTGTCGGCACAGTGCACGTCCGTGAACCGCTTGAGGCCCCAGTTCGGGAAATCGTAGGCGCCGATCCGCGAGTGGAACGGCCACGAGTGGTAGCCCCACTCGCTGGCCTCGACCAGGACGCGGCCCTTGAGGCGGCGGAACATGGCCTCGCGCATCCGCGCCACGCCGCGCCACCCGCCCGGCATCCCCTCCGCCCCGTCCATGTAGATCATGTCGAAGCCGCAGGCATTGAATGTGGCGGCGATGCGGTCGGCCACCGCATCCACCAGGGTCGAGTCCTCGTCGGGCTGGAACAGGCTGTAGATGGCGAAGAGGTGGTGGACGGTCGCCCCCTTGGCGTGCGGGCGGGCCTTGGTGCCCAGCGCGCCGCGCGTGCAGCCGGTCAGGCCGAACGGCACGGCCTTGGCGACGCCGGTGTACTGGACAAGTTCGTCCTCGATCTGCACGATGTTGCAGCGGCCGGAGTATTCCCACGTGGTTTCGAGGTCGCCGGGCGACTCGGCCAGGGGGACGGCGGCGTCGGCCTCGCCCAGGTCGGCGGCCAGGGTAAACGCGCCGTCCTTGGCGAGCCGCTTATCGGGCACGGGCGTGACGAACGGATCGTTGCGGGCGATGCCCCCGCTGAGGGTGTGCATGCCCACCCGCAGCCCGGCCGCGTGGATCTTGGCGACCACGGCCTTCAGACCCTCGATGCCGTTGGGGAAGAGGTCCTGGCGCGGCTGATAGTGGCCGAGCGTCTGCTCCCAACTGATCATGTGGATCTGTGCGAGGCCGGCCCGCTTCGCCAGGGCGATCCATTCGTCGGCGTTCTTCTCGGAGACCGTGGCGAAGACGTACGAGCCGCGGTTCTCCTCGGCCTCGAGGGCGAACGGTCCGCCCAGGGGCGACCACGGCAACCCTTCCTCGCGCACCAGGTCCCGCAGGAGCGGGCCGAGCGCGTCGTACGGGCAGCCGACGAGGGCGACCTTCGCCCCCACCAGGCCGTAGCGGGCGGGGGCGGCGGGCTCAAAGTGCGCCGGCACGCCGCCCAGCCGCAGGTTCGACCGCAGGTCCAGCACGCGGATGCAGGCCGCGAAGTCGCCGTCGGTCGCGATGCCCGACATCCAACTGACGTGCTCGTTCAGCCGCACGCGCAGGGCGCCAAAGGCGACCTCCTCGATGCCCTCGCCGGTCACCGACGCGACCTGGGCCACCAGCCACCGCGGCTTGGCGGTGATCTTGAGGCCGACGGCGGCGCCGTCCGGAAACGCGAACGCGAGCGTGTCGCCCTCGGCCGCGCAGGCCGTGGGGTTCACCCGTTTGCCGCCGCGGCTGAGGAAGACGAACGGCATCCGCCAGTCCTTGCCGTCGTGGTCCTTGCCCGTGCGCTTGTCGATGAAGCCGGCGTTGTAGCCGTCGCGGCCGATGACGAGGCGCAGGTGCTGGGTCTCAAAGACGGCGGCGGGGTCGGCGGG
>CAYGZE010000323.1:2025-5459 GCA_964354185.1 uncultured Anaerolineales bacterium
TGCCGTGCCTCCGCCCCGTCCGAACGGGAACCTGCCGATACCCTAGCACCCCGCGCCGTTTGCCGCAACGCGTTGGCGCGCCGACTCAGCCGCCGCCCGATCGGCCGTCCCCGCTGATCCGGCGGAGGCACCATGCGATGAGCCGCCTCTCGCGTTCCGTGGGCGCCTTGTCCCTCGCCGCCGCCACCGCCGCCTTGCTCGACGCCGCGGCGGTGCCCATGTAGCCGAGGGCGACGGCCGCTCGCTCGCGCGTGACGGTGTCGGGGGCCGCCAAGGCCGGGGACAGGATGCCCACCGCCTCGTCGGGGAACCGGGCCAGGAGCCGGTAGGCCCAGGGCGGGACCTCGCCGGCGGTCCCGTCCATGATCCTCTGCGCCAGCACCCGCGCGGCCGGGCGCAGGTGATCGCCCAGTTCGCGCACGAAGGCTCCGTAGATGTACCGCGAGACATCGGCGTCCTGCAGTATGTCGCCAAAGGGGTCGCCCGTGAGCCACGGCAGCCCTCGGTCGGGTTCGATCGCCCAGGTCGTTGCCGGGCGCAGCGCCTGGTGCTTGACGCGGGAGGTCCGAATGGTCGGAAGGGCGTCCCTGGCGACGGGGCCGAGCATGGCCAGATAGATCATGATGTTATACCCGTCGTCCTCGGAGGCATGGGGGAGTTCGCGGGTCAGGAACTGGACCGCCGGGGCGGCGTCCTCGCCGCCGATCTGGGCCATCGCGCGGACGGCCGCCCACCGCAGCGCCGCCGACTCGGCCGAGAGCATCTCGGCCAGGCGCTTGAGGGCCGGCCGGGCGGCGGGACCCATGCGGCCGAGGGCGTCGGCGGCATCGGCCGCCGTCTCCGGCTGGTCCAGGAGCGGCACCACGGCGTCGCACGCGGCGGCCGCCGCCGGGCCCAGCGTCGCGATGGATTGCAGGGCGGCCACGCGCGTCAGTTCGTCCGCCTCGGTCAGCAAGGCCGCCAGGCGGCCGGCCAGGGGCACCGCGGCCGCGCCCGCCAGCCCGACCGCGCGCGTCGCGTGCCGGCGCACCGCCGCGTCCGTGCTCTCCAGGCCCTCGGACAGGACACGGAGGGGACGAGGGTCCTGCGGCACGATGCGCAGGAGCGCAGCCGCGGCCGACATCCGCACGCGCGGCACGGGGTCGTCCAGGAGCGCCTTCAGCGCGGCCGCTGCGGCGCCGGCCTTGGGGCCCAGCGACCGCAGGTCGTCGGCCGACTCGGCCCGGACCGTGGCGTCCGGCGACTGGAGTTTCCCCACGAGCGCCGGGATCTCCTCCTCGCCCGCCTGCCCCAGGCCGACCAGGAAGGCCGGATTGGCGGAGGCGCCCATGACCTCGGGCGGCATCTTCAGGTTGGCGCGCAGGCGCTGGAGCCTCACGAGGCCGGGGAGTTTGGTCCGGTTCAGCGCCAGGTCGAACGTGGCCCCTTCCGCGTCCGCGCCGTGCGCCACGGTCGTGATGACGGCGGTCTTCCCTGCCAGCATGAGTTCCACCACATTGACCAGGCGCGAGACGGTCCCCTGATATGCGAGCGGCAGGTCGGGCCGGTCCGCGCCCAGCGTCCACCACGTCTCGGACAGGGCGTGGGCCTGGTACCAGCCTTGCCCCAGGCAGACCAGCGCCGTCCTGTGGCTGAGGAAGAGCACCCCGCGCCGACCCGGCTCGGCCCACTCGAGGATGTGCCGAGGAACCACGTTCCCCTCGGCAGTCGTCACCCGGTGCTTGATCGGCTCGCCCGCGGTCTCGCCCTTGAGGTCGCGCACCTTCTTCAGGATGAGCGCGCCCGAGTCGCGGCGGAACTGGTCCACTTCCACGAGCGTGATCGTCCGCGCTTCCCTGGCCATGCGGCCCAGCGTCGGCGCCAGGTCCACATAGGCGCGGGCCGGGGACACCAAGCCCAGGCCGAGCAGCGTGACCGCCATGAGCGTGGTGCGAATGCGGGGCATGAGAGGCTCCGTGACCTAGTCGAGGTACCCCAGGCTGACCAGCACGGCCTCCTGGTCGAGGGTCAGCAGTTCGAGCAGTTCCTTCGTGGCCGCCGCCAGGTCGACCCGGGCCTTCTGGCGTGCCTCGCGCAGGGCCGCGAGTGTCTCCTGGATGGCATCGGGGGAGGTCTCCGGGTCGTCCAGGGCGGCCCGCAGGTCCACCTGCGCCTGGATCAGCGGGGCCATGTCGAGGGCAGGGGCGCCGGCGGAGCCGGGGCTCTCGGGACCGGCGGGAGGCGGCCCGTCGAAGCCGCCGCGGCGCTCACCGCCGCCGCGCTCAGGCCCACCCGGCTCAGGGAAGCCCCCCGGGCGTGGGCCGAAGCCGGGACCGGCGCCGCCCTCGATCATCTGCCACGAGAGAACGAGGTTGCGGAGTTGGGGGCCGATGACCTTCCATTCCTCGTCGCTGGCGCGGATGCGGGTCTTGACGTCGTCCAGGAATCGCCCGCCACGCCCGGGCCTGCGGCCGTCGCCGGGCTCACCGGAGGGGCGCGGGCCCTCGCGCTCACCGGGCGGTCCCGGACGCCCGGGCTCGCCGACGGGGTCCGGCCTGTTCCGCTCAAACCCAGGGCCCGGCCGGTCCGCGCCGGGTCCCCCGGCTGCGACGGCCAGGGCGACGGGGCTTTGCAGACCCAACACCGCAAGCAGCGCTAGCAGGGAGAGCGCTGCGGCGGCGGCCATGGCCAGGGCCCGTCGCCCGGGGCCGGTGCCGGCGGACGGCCTGCGCATGGTCGCTTGCGGGCCCGAGGGCATTTCGCGTGGTGGCATGTGGCGAGGACCTCCCATTTCCCGGCGGCGCTGCCGGCCCTTCCCTGGCACGGCGACGCCGCCAACCTTCTGGTTGCGCCCGGCGGCGGGACCCGCCGCGCCAATCCCCGTTCCTCGGACGGATTCCCGGGGGCGCGGGCGAAGCACCCGCGGGTCAGCGCCCCGGCCCGCCCTCTGCCGGGTAGCCCACCGTCTGGGCGAAGAGCACGCGCTGGTCGGGCCGCAGTTTCAACTCCGCGGCCAGGCCCGCCTTGTCGCAGTTGTGGAACCACGCGGCCAGGCCTTGCGAGGCGGCAAACAGGTAGACGTTGCCGGCGATGAGGCCCGTCGCGACGCCGTAGTAGGCCTTCTGGATCTCCGGGTCCTTCAGGCCCGGTTCCTGGAGCCTGGCCTGGGCGTATCGGGCGATGTCCACGACGTAGACGAGGTTCACCGGCGCCCCGGCCGCGCCGCCCCTGCGACCGCGCCCGCCCGCCTTCGCGCGGTGGTCCCCGGCGGCCACGGGCGCCAGGCGGTGAGGGACCGCCTCGTACAGGTAGACGCCCTCGGGCAGGACGACGTAGAGGTCGATCTCCTGGGAGTTGCTGGCCGAGGCGGCGGTTCTTCCCACCTGGCCGAACGGTCCGCTCTCCCGGTTCACGCCGAAGGCCGCCCAGAGCAGGTTCGACAGCGCCTGCGGGGG
>CAYGZE010000324.1:0-5412 GCA_964354185.1 uncultured Anaerolineales bacterium
GATGGAGAAGCGGACCCGTCGTGCCCGGACCTCATTCTCGCGGTTCTCCTGAGAAGTGATTTGACTTTCGACGAAAACGTGCTATTGCTATAAGAGGACAGGGAGCATTTATCCCTGGGGGGTAGTGCAGTCAGCATAGACACGTCCGGTGCCGCGGGCCCGGCGCGTCGGGTGCGTTGAAACAGTCGCAACGGGGGATATCGGCTGCGAAGCCGACGTCCCCCTTTTTGTTTCACGGGTCCCCGGCCTGGACGGCGTCGGGGCGGTGGGGTGACGGCCGAACGGGGAGGCCGAATGCCGGGCTGCCTCCAGTTGGGCGCCTGAGACAACGGAGTGAGTGTACCCATGCGCACATCCGTCGCGGGGATGATGGTGGTGGTCTGCCTGTTCGCCGGGGCCGACGTTGCGGCGGGCGGCCTGAAGGTGGTCGCTGAGAGTGTCTCCATGGAGTCGCCGCCGATCCTGACCGCAGGGTACTTCGACGTCTACTTCGACTACAGCGCCGGCGACGGCCCGTTCATGCTGGCCGGGTACCAACTGGCGCTGAACCTGACGCCGCCGGACGGGGGCGTCGCCCTGGTCGACGCGCATCTGACAAACCCCTTCAGTTCCCATCCGCCCGTATTCCCCAGCGGAAACCCCTTTGTGATGGACACCGGCAACCGCCTGGAGGCCACCGATTTCCTGCTCTCGGGGGCCCTTCCGATCCACGACCTCGACGGCATGCTGCGGGTCGAGTACTGGGTCGCGCCTGGTACTGTCGGCACCTTCAATGTGACGATCGACAGCGACCCGGCTGGCGGCACGCTGCTTTCCGACGATGTCGGTTCGCCGATCTCGTTCACGCCGCAGCACGGGCAGATCGTGATTACACCCGAACCCTCCAGCCTGACCCTGCTTCTGGCCGGCGCCTGGGCAGTCCTGCGGCGGCGAAGAAGGGCCTGATGGCCCCGGGGCGCGCCCTGCCTTCTCCACCCTCCGCCGTGAACTCCGGACCGTTGTCGCTCCGCAGGTGCCCCGTCACAAGGGGAATCAGATCGGCAGGACGGTCCCGCCCGCACCGCCTGTTCGCGGTGTCTTGGCAAGAGCCCACGAAGGGACACACGACTGTGCCGGCTCTGAACCAGCCCCGCAAGCCTGAATACGACCGCGCTCGGCTGTGCTTTCAGGATGCGGCGTTTCGGGTGCGGCCGGCCCCGCGGCCCCTTGCCACGCCGAGCGCCGCCGTCACGCCCACCGCAAGAAGCCCGAGCGTGGCGGGCTCGGGGACGACCTGGACGGCGCCCTGGGTGTACAGGGCCCCGGTGTCCCAGGAGCGGCCCGGACCGGGGTCGGGCATGTGCAGGTCGCCGAAGGCGCCCGCGAGGCCGACAAAATCGAGCACGTCAAAGGTGTCGCCCGGTGCCGGAGCGAAACCGCCGCCCAGCACCACCTCAAGCGTGCTGCCCGGTTGGAGCGTGATCGTCCCCGACGAACTCAGGACATCGTACTGCAATCCCTTTTCCGTGCCGTCCAACTCTATCTCCAGGACCGACCCGTCGGCGAACGTGATGTTGCCGACGGTCAGGATTCCCGCGCTCGACCCGGGCGCCACCGCCCCCTGGACCGTAAGGCCGTTGACGACCCTGCCGGTCCCTTCGAGCCTCTGTCCCGGCTTCAGGACGAACGGCGTGGTGGCAGACACCTGGAGAACGCCGTCCGGCCGAATGTCCAGGACGCTGCTGGCCAGAGTCGTGCTGGAGCCGAAAATCAGCGTCCCCGACTCGATGACCGTCGGGCCGGTATAGGATAGATGGCCGAAAAGACGCTGCGACTGCGTGCCCGCCATGATCAGCCCTCCGGTACCCGTGATAGAGCCGGAATAGGAACTCGTGGACGATACGCTCGGGGCCAAGGTAAGTGTCCCGGAGCCCAGGGTCACGGGGCCCACCGTCCCGCTCAGGCGCGCTATGGTCTCGTTGTGCCCGTCGAGATCGAAGAGGGTGGAGTAGCCGCCGGCAGCCGAGAGGATTAGGGAGGTACCGTCAGGCAGGACGTCGGAGGCTCCCAGCCTGAGCGTGCCTCCTTCGATCCTCGTGTAGCCGTCGTAGCCGGCGGGGCATGCGAAAACAACGGTTCCGGCCTTGGTTTTCTTGAGGTTGCCCGGTCCCGCGATGGGAGCGTGGACACTTCCGCTACAGAGTTCAAAGTCGCCCGTCGCGCGCAGCACGCCTCCGGCGCTCGTGACGGAGCCATCCTCCAGAAGCAGCGTGGACGTGACGAGATCGCCGGCACCCAAGTCCAAGGTTCCGCCGTTCCGGACCGTGGTGGACCCTCCGACCGACATGGCGGCGGCCAGGTGAAGCGTTCCTCCTGCCGCTATGAGCATGCCCGGATAGGGCTCGGTGGGGGTGAGGTTCAGGGTCCCGGCCCCGTACTTGGAAAGCCTGCTGCTGGCGGTGCCCGTAATGGGGCCGACCACGGTAAGGCTGCCGGAGTCGACCGCCACATCGCCGATGTGCGGCACCGAGACGCCGCCCAGCCAGGCGTTGTCGCCGGAAGTGCTGCGGAGGCTCCCTGCGGGGTAGTTCTGGCCAAGTTGAACGGTCTCACCTGAGACGGTCATGCCTCCCGCCAGTTCCAGCGCGGCGCCGTCGGAGATAGCCGTGCCGGAGCCCGACGTTCCGAGGGCGCCGGGGTGCGCGACCTTCAGGACGCCCAACTCCACCACGGTGGGTCCCTCGTATGAGTTGGCGATGGGTAGAATCAGCGTGCCGCCGCCTTTCTTGGTCAGTCCGCCGGCGCCCGAGACGGGGCGGTTGGGGGTCAGTTCGCCGTAGTAGACGTCCAGGGCTCCACCGGTTCCCGAGAGAATCACGGGGCGGTCAAGCGACCAAGTCCCGTGCGTCTGGAGCGCACCGCCCGCCAGAGTGATCGTGTTGGCCGGATTGCCGAGGCAGGAGTCCGACGCCACGGACAGCGTGCCGTCGCTGATCGTCACCGTCCTGCCCGACCCGCCGAACGTCTTGGTTCCGCTGAGGGTGACGATCCCCCCGCCCACCTTCGTCAGACTGCGCGGCCCGACCACGTCGCCGGTGACGGTGAGATCATCCCAGGTGTCGGCGCCAATGGCGGCGTCGGCGGCAAGCCTCACCTGACCGGCCCAAGTGTCTCCGTCGCCCGTGCTGAAAAGGGCGCCCTGGTTTCCTACCCCCATGCCGGAGATGATGAGCGGCTCGTTGATCGCGTCCATGTCCGAGCCGTATATCCGCACGGAGGCGCCGGCGGCGACCGTCGTGCCCGCGGTGACCGCTCCAAGGGCCTCGGGGTCGTACACCACCAACGTGCCCTGCGACACCGTCGTCGGGCCGGAATACGTATTGGCTGCATCCAGCCAGAACTCGCCCGGGCCGGTCTTCGTGATGCCGGTCCCGGACACGCCGCTCGAGACGATCTTGGTGAAGAACAGGGCCTCGCAGTTGGCCGTCACCGTCAGGTTGTCGCGCAGCACAACGGGCACGTCGACGTATTGCCAGGTGTCCGCCCCGTCGGCCTGGACCTTCGCATTTCCGGTTGCGGCGTCCAGGATGAGGCTCTTGCCGTCGGCGCCCTTGACAATCCACCGCTTGTCATTGTCCGAGAGATACAGCGCCCCGAGCGTCACGCCGTCGCCCGGGATTGCCGGGTCGATGTACACCGTGGTTTCCGTGCTGATATCGCGCGTCAACCGCGCCGTATCGCCGATGCCGTTTGGGTAGGAGGGGTTCGTGCTCCAGTTGGAGCCCGTGCTCCAGTCGCCCCCGCGCGAGGACGTCCAACTGCTGTCGAGGGCCAAGGCGAGCGGGCCGCAAAGAGTCCCCGTCAGCACCAGAGCCCCTGCCAGGGCCGTTGCCAGAATGCGCATCTCGGTCCCCCCTTTCGCCTTATCAAGCCCCCGAACGCCGACGGGCCAGAGCCCTGCCGCCGCGACCGGGCCGCCAGCCGCTCCGTCCGAAGCGCAAAAAAAGAGGGCGACCCCGGGGTCTCCCCCGTAGGTCGCCCTCGAATAAGCGAGCGCTCCTTGGACTCCGGCAAGCGCCTCCGGTCGGCCAACCCCCTCGGGCCGCACGTCACCCGCTTGCCAGAAAGAATCTTATATCACAGACCGACATTTGTCAAGAAGATTCCCCCGGGAGTTTCCCCACGACGTGAACCGCCCTGGGCGCAGGTGCCGAGGCAAGAGGCGTCGCCCTCAAACCCTGAGCGGCATCTCCAGCGCCAGTTCCGCCAGGACGTCTACCAGGGCGCCCTCAAGGTCTGCGGCCTGAGAAGGTGGAACGCTTGCCTCCGGGGTGAAAACTGCCAGCGAGGGCACAAGAACGGGCTCGGCCTCAACGTTGGCGGCGGGTTCTGCTCGCCCAGGACCTGCCGCACGGACCGCCGGCGCCGTCGAGAAAGTCAGGGGAGCAGCAAGGGCACCCGCCTCGGCCGTGGCGTCTTCTTCGGTCGCGGTTGGCACCGGTGATCCCATGTCCGCCTGCGCGACCTCCCGTGCCACGGCGGCCGGTGCCGCGGCGACACCGGTGGGAGGCGTGGTGGGTGACGACGCCGGGGCGCTTCCCCCCAAGCCACCCAACAGATCGCCGAAACAGAGCGAGTTGAGGACCAGCGGCCCGGCGCCCCTTGCCAGCCTGACCGTTCCCCCGTTGATGACCAGCGTTGAAATCCGGCTCTCCGACCCGCCAAGCACAAGCGTGCCCACGCCGTCCTTGATCAGCGTGTGGTCGCCTCCCCCGAGAGTCCCGTTCAGGACCAGCGTGTTCTCGGCGCCGATGGACCACGTCGAGTTGGCGTCGAGGGACACGTTCGGCTCGACCGTGTTGATGCCGGCGCCCGCACTGTCGATGCCGCCGGGGCCGACCGTGAGCGTCCAGCCCGCGCCGCCAAGGGTCCGGTCGGCGCCGAGAAAATCGACGCCTTGGGCGGCCCCGTCTTGGTCGAGCGACGGCTCGAAGGACGCCGGATTGCCGATGACCACGGGCCATTGCGGATCCGGCACAACCTCGGGGGACCAGTTGGCGGGATTGTGCCAACCCGCGTCGGCGCTGCCGATCCAGGACAGAGCCCCACCCAGGTTCCGCAGCACCGAGACGGCGTCAGACCAGAGGTTGGCCGCGACCAGGTCCGCCCAGCCGTCCCTGTCCACGTCAGCCGAGGTAACGGACCACGGGTAGTCCCCGGCGGGGTACGCCACCTGGCCCGCGAACGTCCCGTTGCCCAGGTTCTCGACAAAGAGGGCTGGCGGGACGCTGAAGAGTTGTAGCGCCTGCTCTTCTGCCGTCCCGTCCAGAAGCAGCCTTGGCTCAAGCGGCTCGAAGGTCGGCGGAACGCAAGACGCACTAGGTTCTGTCTGACGAATCCGATCTGGCTTCGAGCGGCTGCATTCGCCCCTGG
>CAYGZE010000325.1:0-5365 GCA_964354185.1 uncultured Anaerolineales bacterium
AAACGATCGAAAAACGACGCGTTTTGCCTTACCCATCTTAACATCCGCGAGGCCCGACCCCCATGGCGCTAGCGCCAAGGCCGATTTGGCCGGGCGGGGACCCGAAAAATCGCCGAATTCCGCGCGCGCCACCTCGTTTTTCGAATTGTAAAAAGCGGACTTACAGCAAAACCGGTGGCGCGGCAGGCAGGGTGGGTGCTTGCACCCACGCGGTATACGAGCGGGGGCACGCGGCGCGGGTCGCGGGCGAAGAGCACTGGCGGACAAGCCTGCCCCTTCGGCGGGCTCAGGGCAGGCTCTGAGCGAAGTCGAATGCGCCGCCAGCGGTCAAGCCACGGCAGGCTTGCCCTGCCAGGGTGGCACCCGGCGAAGGCTGCCCGGCCCTGCCGGGGCGGGCTCGAACGGCGCGGGCGCTCAGGTCCCGACGTCGAGGGCCACCAAGGTCACGTCGTCGGCCAGGGGTCCGCCCTCGGCGGCGGCGTGGACGGCCTCGAGGATGGCGTCGAGCATCGGCTCGGCCGGCAGGCCGGCCGAGGCCCAGATGAGGTCGAGCAGCCGGTCGGGGTCGGCCTGGCCGCCGGGCACGACCCGCTCGGCGCCGTCAGTGTAGAGGAGCAGCCGCTGGCCCGGGGCGAGGGTCCGCCGGGCGGCGTGGAAGGCGGCGTCGCGGAAGATGCCCAGGAGGGCCCCGTCGGCGTCGAGGGCCTCCGAGCGTCCGTCCGGGCCCAGCAGGAGCGGCTTCGGGTGGCCGGCCAGGGCGTAGACGCACTCGCGCGTCGCGGCGTCGTAGATGCCGTAGACCATCGTGATGAAGGGCGATTCCTGGAGTTCCGCGGACAGGAGGTCCGCGTTCAGGAGGGCGAGCGCCTCGTCCGGCGGGATGAGTTCGTAGCGGTGGCCATCGATCCGCTTCGTCTGGAGGCTCCTCTTGACGAACACCGTGAGGAGGGCCGCCGGGACGCCGTGCCCCACCGCGTCGGCCACGTAGAACCCGACGTGGTTCTCGTCGAGGCGGAAGACGTCGTAGAAGTCGCCCGCGACCCAGGAAGCGGGCTCGAGGCGGGCGGCAAACCGCGAGCCGGCCAGGGCCGGCAGTTGCCGCGGCAGAAAGTCCATCTGGAGCCGCTGCGCCAGCCGCAACTCCTCGTTGACGTGGCGTGAGTGCTCGCGCAGGCGGCCGAGGGCCTCGGCGGCCGTGCGGTTCACGCACGCCAGGCTCGCGAAGCGGGCGGCCAGTTCCTCCGGGTCCTCCTCCAGCGACGTGCATGCCAGGACGCCCGCGCGGTAGAGCGCGATCCGGGCGTCGCGGCCGAGGGGGCCGCCCAGGACCACGACGGGGATGGTGGCGTCGCGCAGGCGCGTCGCCAGGGCCGCCGCCCGGCCGACGTCGGCGGGCCTGCCGCCCGACACGTCCACCAGGACCAGGCCCGCGTCGGCCACCTCGTCGGCCGAGGCGCCGTCGACGACCAGCAGGTTCCCCAACCGGGAGTCCACCAGGGACGCCACGCGGTCGGCGGTCGCGCCGCGGTCGGTCACGAGGACGATGGTGTGGCTGAACGGACTGGGGGGTTCAGCGAGCGTCGCGGACCCAGAGGGCCTCGTCGTCGTAGAAACACACGCTTCGCTCGTAGGCGCCATCCGAGCCCCCTGGACGGAAGCCGTAGTCCCAGACGACCCTGCGGTGCCCGGCGGCGCGGTCGGCGGCGTCCGTCGTCTCGGTCTCGCGCTCCGGCGGGCCCCACGCCATCTGGACCTGGACTGGCGACATGCCTTCCCGGGCCTGCCGCCGCAGAACCGCATCCTGCATGTCTTTCGGCTGTTCGGACCAGGTTTGATAAGCCCCAATCTCCTGGAGATAGGCCAGCCGGAGGCTGACGGGCTTGCGCTGGGCCTCCAGGAGCCGGTAATTCGCCTCTTGGAGGGGCGTCATGAGGTTCAGGTAGACGTCGCGGCGGGTCTGGCGCGGCCCCAGGCAGCCCGCGGCGGCGGCGCACGCCAGGACGAGCCCCGCGATCAGGATGTTCCGCACGGCCGTCATTCCATGCCTCCGGCCCCGCCCCTGAGCGGCGGCGAGGCCCCCTGCGGCCCCACCGCGCGGCCGACCAGCGCGTCGAGGTCCTCGAAGAACGCCGGGTACGTCTTCTCGACGCACGCCGGGTCGGCGATGCGAATCCCCTCGGCCCGCAGGCCCACCACCGCCATGCCCATGGCCATCCGGTGATCGCGGTAGGTCGCGATCTCGGTGGGGGGGATGGCGGCGGGCGGCCAGATCACGAGGCCGTCCGGCCGCTCGTCGACCTTGGCGCCGAGGCGGCCGAGTTCGGTCGCCAGGGCGGCCAGGCGGTCCGACTCCTTCACCCGCAGGTTGGCCACGTTCTCGATGATCGTCCGTCCCCGGGCAAACAGGGCCAGCGGCGCCAGCGTCAGGACCATGTCGGGCATGGCGTTCAGGTCGACGCGGACGCCGGTCAACTGCGGCGGGGCCGCGACCGTGACGCCGTCGTCCGCCCACGCGACGCGGCAGCCCATCTCGCGCAGGACGTCGGCGAAGCGGGCGTCGCCCTGGGCCGAGTCGCGCCGCAGGCCCTCGATCGTGACGCGCCCGCCCGTGGCGGCCGCGGCCGCCAGGAAGTAACTCGCGCTGGCGGCGTCCGGCTCGACGGCGTAGCGGCGGCCGGCGTAATCCTGGGGCGCCGGGACGGTGAACCGCGCGTAGCCCTGACGCTCGACGCGGATGCCGAAGTCGCCCATCACCACCAGCGTCATGTCGACGAACGGCTTGGAGACGAGTTCGCCCGCGACCTCCAGCACCAGGGGCGCCCGCGCCGCCGGGGCCGCCATCAAGAGGGCCGACAGGTACTGGCTCGAGACGGCCCCGCTGACCTGGACGCGGCCGCCAGCGAGGCCGGTCGTCTCGACGACGACGGGCGGGCACCCGGTGCCGGCCTCGCTGCGGGCGGCGACGCCCAGGGCCGCCAGGCCGTCGAGGAGGTCCTGGATCGGCCGCTCGCGCATCCGCTCGGAGCCGTCGACGCGGTACCGGCCGCGGCCGGCGGCCACCAGGGCCGTCACGAACCGCGTTGCGGTGCCGGAGTCGCGCGTGTGGAGGTCGGCCGGCCCGTCGGGCACGCGGCCGGCGCAGCCCTGGACGCGCATCCGCCGGGCCGGCTCGTCCGCCTCGACGGCGATGCCGAGCGCGCCGAGGGCCTCGGCCATCACGCGCGTGTCGTCCGAGAAGCCGACCGACTCGATCTGCGACGTGCCCTTGGCGAGCGCCGCCACCACCAGCGCGCGGTTCGTCAGGCTCCGCGACCCGGGCGGGCGGATGCGGCCCTCGACGGGGCCCGACGCGGGTTGGACCAGGCGCGACGCCATGGCCAGACTTTATCGGCCCCGCGGCGGCAACGCAAGCCCTGCGCGCCCGCGGGCTCGGGCCTGCCGGAACGCAGGTTCGGGACGGCGCTGGCGGACAAGCCGCCAGCGGTCAAGCCACGGCAGCCCGCCACGGCACGGCACGTGGCCGTGCCAGGGGCTTGCCCAGGAGGGCGCCGTCGTGGACGGACACCAGGCGGACGGGAACGACCTGGCGCGGCCCCGCGCCCGGCGGCAGGGGCCCGCGGAGGCGGACCCGCTGGAACCGCTCGCAGGTCCCCTCGGCCGAGCGGTCGGCGCCGACCGTCTCGATCGCCACGCGTGCCCGGCGGCCGACGAGGCCCGCGCGGAACGCCGCCGCCAGGGTCTCGCCCAGTTCGGCCGCGCGACCGCGCCGCCCTCGGCCTGGTTGACCCGGCATCCGAAGGACACGAGTTGGAAGGTCCATGCAGACATGGCGGTTCGCGGCGGCCTGCGGGCTACTTCGGCGTCGGGGCCCGTCGCGGCAGCAGGACCGCGAGCAGGCCCAGGGCGACGGCCCCCAGCGCCCAGAGCGGCAGCCAGGGGCTCGGCTCGTCCGTCGCCGGGGCCTCCGACGCCGCGAGCGACAGCGGTTTGCCCGCGTCGGTCCACGCGGTGTAGAAGAGTTGGGCCACGTGGGCCGCGGCCTCGCGCATCTGGGCCGCCAGTGGTGACCCGCGGGCCTCGAGTTCCGCCTTGACGGCCGCGTAGTAGGGCTTGGCGCGCTCGGAGTCCAGGTTGTCGAGGTCCGACGGGTCGACGACGTTGCCCGCGTCGTCCTTCCTGGCCTTCTCGTGCTCCTTGGGGTTGTAGCCGGTCTTCTTGCGGGCGGCGGCGTCGGCCTCCAGCAGCGCGGGCACGACGCCGTGCGCCTGGATGACCCACGCGAGGGTCGAACCCTCCAGGTCGGGCAGGTACAGGACGGTGCCGCGCCCCTTGGCGATCTCGGCCGCGTAGAAATCGCGGCGGCGCTGCACGAGGCCGACCTCGAGGGCCCCGTGGACGCCGGGGTTGCCCGTGAGTATCCCGTCGTAGTTCTTCGTCGTGTGGAAGGGCATGTGGAGGTCGGCGGCGTAGTGGGCCGCCTCGCCGGCCGCGCGGAAGAAGTCTTCGGTGCGACCCTGGATGAGGGCGTCGGTCAAGCGGCGCATGGCGTCGCGGACGGCCCAGGGCCCGCGGCCTTCGCGGTCGAGAACCTCCGGGCCGAACTGGGCCTCGATGTCGGCCAGGCGGCGCGGGAACGTCCGGAAGGGGGCCGCTTCGGTCGTGATCGCGTCGATGTCGAAGAAGTGGCGGGGCTTCTCGGCCGGCGAGTAGTGGGGCGAGGCGAGCTTCCGCCACTCGTCGGGCTCGGCCGAGGCCCGCTGGAGGCGGGCGAGCGCGTCGCCCTCGCTCAGCAGGCCGCGCAGCGGTTCGGGCAGCCGCTCGACGGCCTCGCCGGTGATGAGCACGTGGCCGTCGTCGTCCCACGCCCGGGCGGGGGCGGCGGCCAGGCAGACGGCGGCCATCGCGGCCGCCAAGAGGACCGGCGCCCGACCGGTCGACCCCCGGTCGCGGTGCCGGCGTTCTGCGTGCTCAGTTCCGGACATCATCAAGGCTGCGGCTTGGGTTCGGGCAGTTGCCGCCCCGTCGGGGCCAGTTCGGTCAACTTGGCCGACACCTCGGGCTGGACGGGGTCGATCTCGAGGCTCTTCTGGAGTTCCTCGATGGCCTTGGCCTGTTCGCCGGTGCGGGCCAGGAGGAGGCCGTACTGGTAGTGAGCGCGGGCGCTCTGGGGCTCGGCCTCGGTGGCCTTGGCGAGCCAGAGTTTGGCGGAATCGAGGTCGCCGCGGGCCAGGTGGAAGGCGGCCACGTTGATGTAGGGCTCGGCCGTGTAGGGGTTGGCCCGCGCCCCCGTCTCAAGGGCCTCCAGGGCCACGTCCGGCTGGCCTTTCTCGATGTAGCACTGGGCCATCGCCTGGTAGGCGGCGAC
>CAYGZE010000326.1:0-5355 GCA_964354185.1 uncultured Anaerolineales bacterium
CGGTACTTCTCGAGCGCGGCGGCGATGGCCTCGACGTTCTCCAGAGGAACGTCCGGCCCGATCTCGGCCGTGAGCCACAGGCCCCCCTCCGGCGACCCCAGCGCCTCGACCGCCTCCCGCACGTGCGGGTCGATGTCGGCGGGCTTGCAGAACGGGAACATCTGCCGGTCCAGGTCCAGGCACACGCAGACCTTGCCCCGGCAGACGCGGGCGAGGTTCGCGAGGCCGTTCGCGCGGACCTGCGGGTTCACGATGTTGACGCCGCACTCAATGAGGTCCGGGATGATCTCCCAGATGTGCCCGTCGGTGTGCATGTACACGTCGAAGCCGGCCTCGTGGCAGCGGCCGTAGATCCTCGCGAAGCAGGGCTTGAGATACTTCCGCCATGTGGCGGGCGAGATCGGCAGACTGGCCTGCATCCCCAGGTCGTCGCCGAACCAGACGACTTCGGGCGGCGTCTGCTTCGCCAGGACCCGCTCCAGCGTCTGCATGTTGTGCGCGAGGACCTTGTCGAGGAGCATCCGGAGTTCGGGCGGCTCCTCGGCGAAGTCGATCATGATCTCCTCGAACCCCCGCAGGTCGCCCAGCCTCAGGTACATGAACCCGTGGGGGAACGCGTCCTCGGGCGGGGGCGCCTTCAGGGTCCGGACGGCCTCGCGCGTCGGCACGGGGTGCTGCTTGACGATCGCGTCCATGCCGGTCCGGATGCTCTCCCAGACGCAGCCCCACGCGTCGACGTGCTTGCCGGCAACGTAGTGGCCGCTCGCGGCGTCGTAGTCGCGCGGGCCCTTCGCCTGCGAGTCGGCGAACGCGATCGGATGGCGGGCGACGATCGGCTCCAGCCGCTCGCGGTGCTTCATCCACACCGCCGGCAGGAAGTAGGCCCCCACCGGGATGTACCGCGGATGCCGGAACTTCATCGCTTTGTAACGGTCTTCGTCGATGTTCATCGGCTGCACGATCCTCCGGCGGCTCGCGAGGCCCCGCCCGGCGCCCGCTTCGGACTCGCACCCGGGCGGCAGGCCCCGTATCATAGCCGCAGGCGGGCCGTCCGCAAGGCGTGGCCCGCCGATTCCGGGAGGAGGCGCGGCATGAAAGCGGCAGCGGCGGGGGCGTGCCTGGCGGCGGTGCTGGCCCTGGCGGGGGTGGCGGCAGCGGCGCAAGGGGCGGAGGGCGCGGCGGCGGGGCCGGCCGAGGGCAGGCCGACTGCCTTCGCCAAGTGGAAGAACGGCCCGCCCTCGGACCCGGCCTACTTCCCCATCGCCGTCTGGCTCCAGCAGGCCAGGAACGCGCCGCGCTACAAGGCCGCCGGCATCAACCTCTACATCGGCCTCTGGCAGGGCCCGACCGACGAGCAACTGGCCGACCTCGCCAAGGCCGGCATGCCCGTCGTTTGCGAGCAGAACGCGGTGGGCCTCAAGCACAAGGACGATCCCATCATCGTCGGCTGGATGCACGGCGACGAACCCGACAACGCCCAGTCGCTCGGCGAGGGCAAGGGCTACGGGCCGCCCATCAAGGCCGAGACAATCGTCGCCGACTACGAGCGGATCCGCAAAGCCGACCCGACGCGGCCGGTCGTCCTCAACCTGGGCCAGGGCGTCGCGTGGGACGGCTGGTACGGGCGCGGCGAGCGCACGAACCACCCCGAGGACTACCCCGAGTACGCCAAGGGCGGCGACGTCATCTCCTTCGACATCTACCCCGTCGCCCACCCGCGGAAGGAGGTCCAGGGGAAACTGTGGTACGTCGCCAAAGGCGTCGAGCGGCTGTGCGACTGGACGAAGGGCGAGAAGATCGTCTGGAACTGCATCGAGTGCACCCGCATCGGCGAGGACACGAAGGCCGCGCCCCGCCAGGTCAAGGCCGAGGTCTGGATGGCCCTCGTCCACGGGTCGACCGGCCTCATCTGGTTCGTCCACGAGTGGAAGCCGAAGTTCTGCGAGTGGGCCCTCTTGGAGGACCCCGAGATGCTGGCGGCCGTGACGGCGATCAACCGCCAGATTGCGTCCCTGGCGCCCGTCCTCAACAGCCCCACCGTGAAGGATGGCGCGACCGTGACGAGCGAGAAGCCGGAGGTGCCGATCGCCCTGGCGGTCAAGCGCCACGGCGGGGCGACGTACGTCTTCGCGGTCGGCATGCGCGACGGCGAGACGCGCGGCACGTTCCGGGTGGCGGGCCTCAAGGGCAAGCAGAAGGTCGAGGTCCTGGGCGAGGACCGGACCCTCGACGCCCAGGACGGCGCGTTCGAGGACGCCTTCAAGCCCTGGGACGTCCACCTCTACGCCATCCGCTGAGCGGCCCGAGAGGCGGCCGCTCACTTCGCCGGCACGAGCAGGTACCACATCGTCCGGTGGCGCGGCGACATCTCGAGGACGGGGCGGCCCTTGGCGTCCTTGGCGAGTTCGACGTCGGCGGCGGCCGTCCCGTCGGGCCCCAGGGCCTGGCATCGCCACGTCCCCGCCGGCAGCGCCACGCGGCCCGTGACGGCCTCGATGCGGACGGGGTCCTTGCCCCAGTTGCGGCCGACGGTCCGGCGGTCGGCGGAGAACTGCATGTCGGTGTTCTCGGCCCGGCCGCAGGCCGCCACCAGGACCGCCCGCGACTTCGCGAAGGGCTTGCCGTCGAGCGACGTGACGGTCACGGCGGCGAAGCCCGGCGAGGTCACCTCGACGCCCTCGGCCCCGCCGCCGTGCGTGACGACGACGATCGCGCCGGGCCCCGTGGCCGAGAACGTGCCCTTGCCGTCCTTCACCGCCCAGGCGAGCGCGGGTTCGACGTCGGCCTCGCTGTCGACCGAGCCGGTGTGGCCGGAGAGGGCGGCCTCCAGGCGCATGCGCAGCAGGTCCTGCCACGCCAGTTCCATCCGCTCGTTGGCGGCCGCGAACAGGTTCAGGCCGTGCTTGGCGTGCAGGGCCGCCACTTGGTCGAGCCAGTCGTTCTCCGAGCCGCCGAGGCTGACGCTGAACGCACGGCGGAGGGGCGGCAGGGCCCCCTCGCGGAAAAGGGCGGCGCCGGCCTGCATGAAGCCCCACTTGGCGGGGTTGGCGTCCATGTCGAAGAACGAGTCGAAGTGCCCCCGGTCGAACGCGTTGGTGCGGTGCGAGTAGGCGAACAGCCAGATGCCGTCCCAGTCCTGGGCGGCGGCGAAGGCCGCCAGCATCGGCACGCACTCCGCCTGGTAGTCGTTCGGCGCCGAATGGTTGTACTCGCTCAGGGTGAAGGGCTTCTTCTCGAGCCGCTCGGACGCGATCCGCCAGAGCGTCGCGCCCTCGGGGTGGTCGACCATGGCCGACTGCTCGACGATCCAGTCGGCCGGGTCCCAGGCCCGGCCGGGGAACTGCGGGTGCTGCCAGTAGGAGTGGCTGTCGACGTAGTCCATGCCGCTCTGGCCGTAGAGGCCCAGGGGGCCGAAGACGATCGTGCCCGTGACGAGGGCCTTCGAGCCGAGGTCCTTGCGGACGACGTCGCGCATCTGCTCGAAGTAGGCCTTCTCGGCCGTGGCGAGGAATCGCATGCGGTCGGCGGAGCGGGCCTCGACCTCGCCTTGGCCCCAGAGGGCGACGCCGGCCTCGAGCGATTCGCCCGGCCGCAGGCCCTCGCGCCCACCCGGCCTGAGGGCGATCTCCGCGAGGTCGACGGCCACGGTGCTCGCGCCGATGACGAAGGCCAGGCGGCCGCGGTCGTCGGAGGCCGTCGCCTTGAACCCGGCCCGGAACGTCTGCCACTCTTTCGTCAGGTTCGCGCCGCCCGAGAGGCCGAGGCTCCCCCACGGCTCGTGGGCCTGGCCGACGCCGTAGCCCATGGCGCGGGGCGCGTCGGCCCGGGCGCGGAACGTGACGGTGTAGTACTGGCCCTCCTTGAGCGCCAGTGGCATCTGCCCGAACTGGAGGTGCCAGTTGGTGGCATCGGCCTTGGCGATCTCGATCCGCACGGCCTTCGGCGCGTCGGCGGGGTGCGCCAGGCGGGCCGCCGAGCCTTCGTGCTGCTCCAGGTACCAGTTCTGCGCCTTCGGGTCCGCCGCCTCGGGCAGGGCGAAATCCGCGTCCACGAGGAGGCTGTCGCCCAGCGGCTCGACCCCCTGGGCCCAGGCGGCCCGCAACTTTTCGGTGGTCCCGTAGCGGGCCTTGAGCCAGTCCGCGAACCGGCCCCCGAGAATCTTCGCGTAGAACTCGGGCAGGGCGGGCAGGCGCTGGGCGGCATCCCACATGAACAGGCTGTCCTCGTTGGTGATCTCGACGAACGCGACGGCCGGGTCGTCGGCGTAGCGGACCTTGCGGTAGGCGTTCGTGCGGCCCAGGAGGTCGCGGGCGTACTTCTTCTGGGCGTCGATGAGGGCCGGCGTGAAGATGCCGGCGATCTTGTCGAAGTCGGTCCCGGGGTCGGGCAGTTTCAGCCAGCGGTGGGGCGCGGCCCCGACGTGGAGGTTCACGTTCGCGTAGATGCCGCGGCGGGCGAGTTGGTCGATGAGGTAGTCCAGGCGGTCGAGGGCCTCGGGGTGCAGGCGGCTCGGGTCCTGGGGGTCGAGGATGCCGCTCGGCCAGGTGGCGGTGTCCATGTGGTGGAAGCGGACGCCGTTGACGCCCCCGGCCGCCAGACGGTCCGCCATCCGCTCGGCGTCCGCGTGCGTCGGGAAGGACGCCCCGAAACACGTGTTGACGCCCCAGATGCGCACCCGCCGGCGGCCGACGAAGAAGTGGCCGTCGCGGGCCACGAGGCGCGGCCCGTCCGCCGGCACCGGCGGCGACTCCAGGGCCACCAGCGACTTCGGGTTCGGCGTCATCGGGATGACGAAGGGCGCCCAGTCCTGGGCGAGCGCGGCAGGCGAAACGGCCAGCAGCACGAGCACGGTCGGCGCGAGTCTCATGGCGGCGCACCTCCGAACCTGGGGGCGGCGGGCGCCGCGGCCTCGGCGCCCTCGAATAGGTTTTTACTTGAAAGGACGCCTCGGTTGGAAGCATAATCTCAAAGGGAGTTCCGCCCCGGCTGTACACGGAAGCGTCCGTCCCGCGAAGGAGGAGGTCCCGATGCAATCGCGCATGGCGGTCCTGATCGCCCTGGTGTTCGCCCTGACGGTCGCAGGCTGCGGGGGAGACCACGCCCGCGTCAACCAGACGGGCCTGGACGCGTACCGCACGGGCGAATACGAGAAGGCCCGCGGCGCGTTCACCCTCGCCATCGAGTACGAGCCCAAGATGGGCAACTACTACTACAACCTCGGTATGGCCGAGCAGGCGCTCGGGAACCTCGACCGCGCGCTGGCGGACTACGGCCTCGCGGCCAAACTGGCGCCCAGCATCGTCGCCGCCTACCAGGCGATGGCCCAGTGCTACATCGAGAAAGGCCAGCCGGACG
>CAYGZE010000327.1:0-5338 GCA_964354185.1 uncultured Anaerolineales bacterium
CCCCTTCCAGTTCCATGGTGAACGGGCCCGTGAAGCCGACGCGCCCGAGGACGTCGAACACGCCGGCGAAGTCCACGACGCCTTGGCCGAAGTCGGGGAACCGCAGGTCGTGGTACCCGCCCGCCGTATCCTTCAGGTGGACGCTGACGACGCGGCCGGCCACCTTGCGGACCTCTTCGACCGTGTCGATGCCATGATTGTAGTAATACACGTTAGCCGTGTCGTAGTTGACCCCCACGTTGGGGTGGCCGACGGCGGCCAGGGTGGCGGCGGCGCGCGAGCCGTTCTCGCAGAGGTCGGGGTGCGTCTCCATGCCGATCCGGAGGCCGTGCGCCGCCGCCAGGTCGCCGAGGCGCCGCAGCCGCGCGTACGCCTCCTCGAGCGGCACCTCGCCGGCGAGGACGCTTATGAAGAGGCCCGAGCAGCCGAGGGCGGCGCCCTTGGCGCAGTACGCCGCGAACAGGTCGAAGAGCCCCGCCTCGGCGAGCGGGCACGGCGCCGTGAGCGTGGCCGCGCGGAGCCCGTGGTCGGCCAGCAGCCGCCGCGCCTCGCCGGCGTCGTCCCCCGGGGCGAGGTCGATCTCCACGCAGGGGATGCCGAGCGCCCGGACGCGCTCCAGGGCCAGTTGCGGCTTCGCCGGGTGTCCGATCCGGTACGAGAGGGTGTTGGCCATCCGTCGGCTCTCCATGTTATGGACGCAGATGCATAGTGACGCCGGCCCCTGCCGGGCGGGCGCCCGCCGCGCGAGGCGCCGGGCCGCGCCGCCTGTCCTGCCGCGGGCCCCGGCGACCCGCCCGGCGGCCCTCGGGGGACACTGGAGTGAACCTCGCCCGGCCGCCGCGGTTCCTGCCAAGTTGCCGGCACCAGGCGCCCGGATTGAGGGTTGCGTTCCTGGGCGGCGACCGGTTCAATGAGGCGGTCCTTCAGGGGAGGCCCGCCCATGAGCCGCGTCGCGAAGGTCGTCCTGTGCCTGGTGATCACGGCGGCGCTGCCGCGGGCGCTCTCGGGCGCGGAGCCGCAGCCCAAGCGCCCGGCCGTCGAGACCCGGCCGCTTGGGTCGCTCGAACTCGCCGACTTCACGGCGCGAAAAGCCGCCAAGTCCGTCGCCCCGGAGCACCCGGGCGTCCGCGTGGCGGCCGAGCAGGCGGGCGTGCGAATCGACTTCCCGCCGCAGGAGGCCCTCCCCTCCGCGCGGCTGTGGCAGGCCGACGGGAAGAACGCCGACTGGTCGGCGTTCGATTACCTGCGCCTGAGCGTCGCGAACCGCGGCACCGTCCGGACCACGCCGTGGCTCTACTTCCATGATGAGGCGGCCGCGCAGGAAGGCCGGCACGGCGCGTTCGGCGCGGGCGTCGATCCGGGCGAGCGCGTCGAGGTGGCGGTGCCGCTCGGCCACTTCCACCGGGCCGACGGCTCCGGCACGCTGGACCTGGGGCGGATGCGCAGCCTGCGCGTCGCCTTCGAGCGCCAGGCCGCGCCCGGCCAGGTCGTCATCGACCGCCTGACCCTCGTCCGGATTCTCGACGGGCCGACGCCCTTCTTCTACTTCGACTTCCACGGCCCCGGCGCGGACCCCGTGCCCGGCACGCTGCCCGTGACGCCCGCGACCGCCTACGCCAAGGAAACCGGCTACGGGTTCACGGACACGAAGGACCTGGCCCCGACGCTGCGGGCCGCGGGCAAGTTCCCCGTCTTCTCGACGGGCATCGGCGGCAAGAAAGTCTCCTTCGCGGTGGACGTTCCCAACGGCCGCTACGAGGTCCAGGCCGTCGCGATGGCCTTCACGTGGGACGGCGTCCGCTGCTTCAACTACCGCATCGACGCCGAGGGCCGCGAGGTCGTCAGCGTCCCGCTGACCGAGGAGGTCTTCTACTCGGGCCGGGGCCTCTCCTGGGGCGTCGACCGCTTCCATGACCCGACGCGGACCCTCTGGGCCCAGTACGGGCGCGACTACTTCACGACGCATACGTTCCAGGCGGACGTGGCCGACGGGCAACTGAACCTGGACTTCCACGACGGCGCCGTCTACGCCGCGTGGATCTACCCGGCCGCCCAGGCCGCCGCCGGCCGCGCGCGGGTCGAGGCCATCCAGGGCGAACAGGACTGGCGCGTGCGGACGAGCATCGCCCGCGTCGCCGACGCCCCCGACGCCGGTGAGCCGCGCGAGCCCGACGCCGAGGCGAAGTCGCGCGGCTACCTGCTGTTCGCGCGGCCGTACACGCTGCGGGTCTATCCGAACCGCAACCCGCGGCCCGACGAACTCATCCGGCGGCTCGCCGTCGCGCTCGCGCCCGGCGAGTACGAGCCCGCGACGTTCGTCATCCGCCCCCTGAGGGACCTCCGCAGCGTCACGGTCGAGGTGACGGACCTGGCGGGCCCCGGCGGGGCGGTCCTGCCGCGCGCAGCCGTGCGGCTCGACGTCGTCAAGTACTTCCCCCTCAAGCGCGGGGCGATCGACTACGTCCTGACGCCGTCGTACCTGTTCCCCTGCCGGCCGCTCGACCTGCCGAAGGACTTCAACCGCCAGTACTGGCTGACGATCCACGCGGCGGCCGACCAGGCGCCCGGGACCTACACGGGCACGGTGCGGGTCCGCTGCGAGGGCGGCGGGGCGAGCGACCTGGGGCTGGAGGTTCGCGTCTGGCCGCTGGCGCTGGCCGAGTCGCCGCGGGCCCACGGCTTCTGGAACTCGCGGGCGCCCAACTACCAGGTGGTCCGCCTCTTCCCCGACCGGGCCGACGCCCTGGCCCGCCAGGTGTCCGAGGCCGAGTTCGCCGACATGGTCGCCCACGGCGTCACGGGCGTGAGCCTGCCGCCGCCCGTCTTCCAGTCGGTCGACCCGGACGGCGGCAACCTGAAACTCGACTGGGCCGAGGCCCGCCTTTACGCCGGCCTCGTCAAGCAGTTCGACCTCCAGGCCCACGAGCACCTCTCGGGCGGCGGCAACACCGTCGACGTCCTCCTCAAGCGGGGCTTCAAGGAGTTCAGCCCCGAGTTCGACCGCGCCTACCTCGACCTGCTGCGCCAGACGGCCGCCTTCTGGAAGGACCAGGGCCTGCGGGTCGTCTTCCAGGTGACCGATGAGCCGCGCGAAACCGAACTCAACTCGTGGAACCGCAACCGGGCCGACACGATCCGGTATCTGCGCCTCACGCGCCAGGTGCCGGACCTGCGGTTCATGGTCAACCCGATGGCCGACACGGACGGCTTCGGGAACCCGTACACCGTCCTCATCCCGCTCCTGGACGTCTGCGGGACGCACTCCTGGCCCGAGAGCGTGCGCACGATCTTCTTGTGCGGCAAAGAGAAACTGGCGGACCTCTGGTTCTACAACGACGGGGTGGACCGGTTCCCGTGGGGGTTCCACCTGTGGAAGTCGGCGGCGCTGGCGGACTTCGAGTGGGTCTACGCGTGGGAAGCGCGGGGCGCGCCGCCCCTGATCGACGACGAGATCGGGATCGGCGACAGCGTCGTGCCGTGGGCGAAGGGGGTCCTCCCGAAGATCAATTACGAGTGGGCCCGCGAGGGCGTGGACGACCTGCGGTACCTCGCGACGCTCGAGCGGGCCGTCGCCGACGCGCCCGCCGACGGCCTCGCCGCCCAGGCCGCCCGCGAGGCCCGCGACTTCCTGGCCGCCCTCAGGAAGGCCGTGCCCGACTACCCCGAGACCGAGTTGGTCACCGGGGCCGAGGCGGGGGCGAAGTACTCCGAGGCCGGCGTCAGGCCGCACCTGGACGCGTGGCGGCGGCAGATCGCGGAGTACCTCCTGGCGATCCGCGCCCGCGCCAAGGCCGCGCGCGTCCCGGAGGCCTGGGCCCCCCTGCCCCAGCGGGCCTCCGACCAGGCGAAGACCGCCCTGTGCCTCCTCGTGGACCGGGCGCCCAGGATCGACGGCGCCCTGGACGACGCCGCCTGGCAGGCCGCCCCCGTCCAGACGGACTTCATCAGCACGGCGACCGGCGAGCCGTCGGCCCTCGCGACCGAGGTGCGGATCGTCTCGGACGGCAGGTCCGTCTACTTCGCCTTCCACTGCATCGAGCCGAAGTACGGGGAACTGAGGACCTACGCCACCGAACGCGACGCCGACGTCTGGCAGGACGACGCCGTCGAACTCTTCCTCGACACGGCGCACGACCACTCGACATACTTCCAAGTCATCGTCAACTCGCTCGGCACGATCCAGGACTCCCAGATGCGCGACGGGGCCTGGAACGGCGACGTGCGGACCGCCGTCCGCAAGGGCAAGGGCTTCTGGGACGTCGAGATCGCCGTCGGCCTCGCCTCGATGAAGGCCCGCGTCGGGCCCGACCTCGCGTGGGGCCTGAACCTCTGCCGCGACCGCCAGCCCGAGCCCCGCGAGAACGCGTCCTGGACTTTCGTGGGCCACTCGTTCCACAACCCGGCGAAGTTCGGCGCGCTCGAGTTCGTCAAGGCGAAGTAGCCCGCGCCCGACGGGCGGTCAGCGCCGCGCGCGGCCGCGACGGGCGCCCCCGCGCCGCACACGACCGCGCCGGGCAGGCGCCGGCGACGCCGGCACCACGCACACCCGGCCGCCGCGGCGGACGATCCGCTTCGGAAATCCCTCGCGCTCGATGTCGCCGTAGTTGTGGCCGGCGTCGGCCGGGTAGACGCAGAAGAAGGCGAGCGGCCCGCGGCCGGTGTTGGCCGTCCGGTGGGCCCACCAGGGCGGGACGTAGACCATGCGGCCGGGGGCGATCCGCTCGACGGCCGAGCGGCCGTCGCGCGTCTTCAGGAGGACGCGCCCCTCGCCCGCCAGACCCAGGTAGACCTCGGCCGCCCCGGCGTCGGCGTGATAGTGGCCCTTGGTCATGAAGCACTCCCGGCCGACGCGGCCGGGCTGGATGCGGCTGATGCAGTACATCAGGTGGCCGCGCGCCTCGGGCACGGGCACCTCGAAGACCTCGTAGTGGACGGGGTCGCCCCGGGCGATCAGCCGCTCGAGGGCCGCCGCGTCGGCGTAGCAGCCGCGCAGGTCGGACGCGCGGCGGACGACGATCCGCCGCGGCCGGCGCATCGTCCCCGCGCCCAGGTCCAGGTCGATCCCGAACGGTTTCAGGACGGCGGCAGGCTTGCGCTTGCGCATGGGGCACCTCTCGTGTCAGGGGCGAGGGAGTTCGCTCGCCGCAGGTGCGGGCGGGCCCGAAGATTCGCCGCGCTCGGCGGCCGCGCGGGACTCTTCCCGGGCGATCAGGGCCTCGATGCCTTCGCGCTCGAGGGCCTCCATCCGCCGGCGCTTGGCCGCGAAGTGCTCGTACTTCCGCTTCTCGCCGTCGTCCCAGGCGTTGGCCTCGAGGTAGTCGCCGCAGAACGGGACGCC
>CAYGZE010000328.1:0-5325 GCA_964354185.1 uncultured Anaerolineales bacterium
GCCGGCGCAGGCGATGCCTCGGCGTTCGCGGCTCATGGCGCGCTCTCCCGTCCTCGGAGGTCGGACGGGCGGCATGATACCCCGCCGGCCGCGCGGCCGCAAGGGCGGCCGCCGGCCGCCGCAGTTGCGCGGTTGTTACGAAACAAACCGCCGCCGATATCGTAAACTATAGAGGGGAACGTCTGCGCCTCCCGGGGCCGCGCGGCCCCTTGCCGGGCGGGCACGGGGGGCCTATAGTAGGGCCTCCAGCGGGGCCCCGGGCGCTGCGGAGGGCCCCGAAATCGGCGGGTTCCGGGAGTTTTTTGGGAACCCCCTGGAACGGGTACAGTCTAACAGGGTGGATCGGCAGCGGTGATCTCTCGATCGGCATCCGACGGCGGCCCGGCGGACGGCGAACTGATCGCACGGGTCGTCAAGGGCGACGGGGTGGCCTTCGGCCTCATCGTCGAACGCTACCAGGACCGGCTGGCCAACGCCGTCTGCCGCCTGGTCGGGTCGACCGAGGATGCCCGGGACGTGCTCCAGGACACCTTCGTCAAGGCCTACGAGAACCTGGACGGGTTCCGCGGCGGGAGCAGCCTGTACACCTGGCTGTTCCGGATTGCGGTGAACACGAGCCTGAGCCACCGCCGAAAAAGGAAGTGGATGCCCGTGGCGGCGGGGACGGACGCGGAGGAGGGCGGCACGGCCCAGGAATGGGCCGACCCGTCGGCGCCGGACCCGGCCGGTCCGCTGGAGGCGGCCGAAACGGGCGCCCTCGTACAGGAGGCCCTCAGCGCCCTGGACGACGAGCATCGCACGGTCGTGGTGCTGCGGGACATCCAGCACTGCGATTACCAGGAGATCTCGGAGATCCTGGAGATCCCGACAGGGACGGTGAAGTCGCGGCTCCACCGGGCGAGGCTGATGTTGCGGGAGAAACTGAGGCCGCTCTTCCGGGCGTAGAGGCGGCCCCCAGGCGAAGGTGGCGGTGATCGACCATGGTGTGCGAACAGGTGCGTAACGAGTTGTCGGCCTACCTCGACGGGGAACTGGCGCCGCCCGAGGCGGCCGCCGTCCGCGACCACGTCGACGCGTGCCCCGCGTGCCGCGAGGTCCTCGAGGAACTCCGCGCGACGATCGACCTGGTGGGCGGCCTGCCTTGTTGCGGGGCGCCGAAGCACCTGGCGGCCGACGTGCAGCGCGAGATCGAACGCCGCATGATCCTGTCCGCCCCGGCGGCCCCGGCCGACGAGGCGCCCCAGGAACGCCTCCTGCCCATCCGCCGCGCGAGCCCCTGGCCGCGCGTCCTCGCCGTCGCCGCCACGCTCGTCCTCGGCCTTGGCATCGGCCTTCTGTCCTACCTGGGCACACCGGGTCCGCGCGTCCGTCAGCCGGCGCCGCGGGCCGCGCGCGAGACGATGTCCGAGACCTACGACTTGGCGTTCCGCCAGGCCGCCGCCCGGCCGGACGATGCCGCAGGCAAGGACTTGGGCGTGCGCCGCGACAAGACCACCCCCTATGGCGCGGAGGCCGGGGCCAAGGATGGTGAGCATGAGGAGGTCCTCAACGAGCGCCTGGCGACGCGGGTGGACGCGCCGGTCCTGAAGGAACAGCCTGTGCCGGCCGGCACGAACGGCAACGCGGCGGCCTTGGCGGACGCGTCTTGGGGCATGGCGGTAGAGGAGGAGGGGGTGGCGCTGCATGGCGTGACCGGCGGGGGCGCCGCGACCGATGCCGCCGCCACCATCGAGGCCGTCGCCCTGGCCGAGGACGCCTCGGGGACGCTCGACCTCCAGGGCGACCGATTGAGCGTTCTGGCGACGCCGGAGGTCGCGCTTCAACTCGCCATGGTGAGTGTGATGACCGGTCGCGCCGGCGTCGAAAACCTAAAGCGCGCCGCGACGCCGGACAACCTCGCCCGCATCGGCAATCAACTCGTGATCGAAACCGAGTCGCGCGACCGGGCCAACGAGGACCTGACGCGCCTGCTGGGGGCCAACGGCATGGCCCCCTTGGACGGGCCCGTCGAGGCTTGGACCTACGGCCGGGCGGGCGCCGTCGAGGCGAAACTCAAGCGGCCCGAGGAGCCGCGCCCCTCCCCGGCCCCCGCGGGCTTCTACTACCTCGCCCATCACGATGGCGAAGACACGTACGTCGTCGTCACCGACCTGGACAACCTCTCGCGGTTCGGCAGCCAGTTGGCGGCGGCGGACGACCTTCCAGTCAGCGAGAGGTCGAGCGACCTCCTGCGGGGTGTCCGCGGCCTTCAGTTGGCGCGGCGCGCCCGCGAGCAGGGGATCGTCGAAGGGCTGGAGACCGCCGAGCAGGACCACCTGCGGGCTGACGAGGGGGGGGACCTTGCGATGGCGCCGGCTCTGGAGAAGCGGGGCGCGTCGGTCTTCGGCGGCGTTGTGACGGGCGAGGCCGCGGGGAAAGAGGGCGCCAAGGAAGAGATGCGGCCCAAGGCCGACCTCGGCAAGGTCGCTGAGCCGTCCGCGCCCGCGCCGGCCGTTGCCGCCAGGAAGGTCTCCGAGGAGGCGAGCAATCTCGACGAGAAGGCCGCCGTGACCGGCGACGAGCACCGCGTGCAGGGCGAGGTCGGCCAGGCGGTGGCAGGCGCCCCCGTCCAGGAAGCGCTCGGCCAGCCACCCCAGGCCCCGGCGGCCACCCCGCCTGGCGCGGAGGAACCGCTCGCGCAGGCCGCCGAGGAAATGCCCGCCCAACATGGGGTCGGCGGCCTGGGGCAACCGGCCGCTTCGCCGTCCGAGGCGCCGCAGGCGCCGGCCGAAGTGGCGCGCGGCCAAGCGAAGCAGACGGAGGCGCTCGGCAGTGGGGAGGCAAAGCCCCTCGACGCCGAGGTCCGCGGCACGGGACGCCGCCAGAACGGGCACTCGGCGAAGTTCGCGCCGCAGAAGGGCCTCGGGACCCCCAGGGCCGCCGGCGCCGGGGGACGCAGCACGCCGGCCGCCGCCCCCGTGGCAGGGCCGCGCGCCGGCGGCACGGTCGACGGCGGGAATGGGGATGTGCCGCGCACGTCCGCAGGCGGGTTCGGATTGCCCGCCTGGGGCCGGGGCGAATGGTTTGCCGATGTCAACGGGGCCGTCACCGCGCTGGGGTTCCCCGTGTGGCTCGGGGAGAACCAGGTCATCCTGGTGATCCGTGTGCTGCCGGCGGCGAAGGAGGCGGCGGCGAAGGCGGCGCCGGAGGCGAAGCCTGCCGAGGCGGAAGCGAAGGAAGCGCCGGCGGAGGGCGACCCGAAGCCCGCCCCGTCGCACTGAACCGGCGGATCGACGCGCAGGCGCAACGAACACGCGAAGCCTGGGCCCTGCGGGGCGCAGGCTTCGCTCTTTGCGCGATCGCGGCGGGGGGCCGGCCTACTCAACGCCGAAGAACTTGCGCGCCTCTTCGCGGGCCTTCAGGTCCTCGACGAGGGTGTCGAGTTTCTCGGGCCAGTCCTTCTTCTCGAACTGCTTCTTGATCTCGCCGAGTTTGTCGAGGGCTTCGACGAATTTCCCCTGCTTCTCCAGGGCGGCGGCCTGGGCCATGAGGTCGGCAACGGCCTTGGCGATCTCGGCCGGCGTGAGCGCCTTGGGCGTCGGCTCGACGGGGGTCGGGGTGGGCGCGGCGGCCAGGCGCGTCTGGAGGTCCTGGACGACGGCCTTGAGGTTCGGGACGTACTTCGCGACGAGTTCCGGGGGGAACGAGGCGGCGATCCTGTCGTACAGGCTGAGGGCCTCCTTGAGTTCGCCGTTCGTCGCGGCCTGGGTGGCCTGGCCGAGTTGCGCGAGGAGGGCGTCTTCCTGCTGTTTAGCCTTGGCCTCCTGTTCCGCGGCCCACTTGGCCTGGGTGGCGCGGATGTCGGCCTCCATTTTCACGACGCTCATGCCGGCGGCGGCCAGCGCGCCGCGGTCGGCCTCGCCGATGTTCTTGAGGACGTCCAGGGCGCTCGCGAAATCCTGCTTCTTGGCCATGCTCTCGGCGAGGCGCAGCCGCTCGCCGAGTTTGGCAAGGCGGGCCTCGCTCTCGGCCTGGATCTTGCGTCGGAGGTCGGCGATGCGGGCCCCCATGACCTGGGCGGTCGGCGACTCGGGCGCGCGGTTGATGACGCCCTGGAGGATCAGGATGGCCCGGCCGTAGTTCCCCGCCGTCTCCGCCTGGGTGGCCTCGGCCAGTTGCTGGTTGAGCCAGGTCTCGTCGATCGATGGCACCGGGGTGCCGGGCACCCCGGCGGGGTTGCGCCCGGCGAAGATGCCGCCGAGGGTCTTCCGGATGCCGTCCTGCCGGTCGCGGAAGCCCTGCTCCCAGGCCGACGGGACGAACCAGAGCGGCAGGGACGTGTACACGGCCAGGAAGAAGAGCGGGATCAGCGTCGCCCAGGTCAGGATGAGGACGAGCCAGACCTTGGGCCTCCGCCGGCGCAGGGCGGGCAGGACGGCCGTCCGTTTCTCGGAGACGGCGGCGGCCAGGCCGCTCGCGGCCGCGGCGGCCAGCGCCGGATCGGGCCGGACGGCCGCGGCCAGGGCCGCGTCGGGCCGTGGCGGCGCCGGCGCGGAGACGGGCGCCACCAGCGCCTCCTCGCCCAGCGTCGCCGCCAGCGGCGACGCCTCGCTTCCCGCCAGTTCCAGTTCGATCTCGTGCGCCGCCGCGTGGAACGGCGTCTTCACCAGCGACGCCGGGATGCCGGGGCGCGGCTCCCCCGGACGCACGTTCATGTTCAACTGGCAATGCGTGCAGTACGTGTCTTCCGGCTTGGCCTCCGCGAAGCAGTGCGGGCACATGCCGAGGTACTTGGCGAGGCGCGGCGTCTCGGCCGCGAAGAGCCAGTCCTGGTGCGTCGTCGGGCCGCGAACGATTGAGTCCGGCTTGAGGCGGCCCTTCTCGATCATCTTCAGGAGAGTCTCCAGCGTCACGCCCCGGCCGCTCGGGTTACGCGGATCGAGGTAGTACCACGGGCCGAGGACCTCGCGGGATGCCTTGCGGACGGCCACGGAGAAGGACGTGCGGCAATGGGGGCACCGGTCGGCGTCGCGCTCGATGAGCTGGCCGCAGTACACGCACGGCGTCTGCTTGCCGCGCCAGGGGGTCGCGTCGCCCGCGTCTTGGGGTGTCTCCGCCATACGGGTATCCGTCTCGCGTGCGGTAGGGAGGCGGCGTGCCACACTATTGATACGCCCCCCACGAGCGGACGATTCTAGAAAAATCCGCCCCAGGTGTCAACGGGCGACCCGACCGGGGTATTTCGCGGTTCCCGCGGATGGGGGGGGCGTGGGGGCCGGCGGCCGGGACCCGCGGGGGGCCTGTCGTCCGCCGGGCGCCGAAAGGGGGGGACGGCCCGGCGCGACG
>CAYGZE010000329.1:0-5307 GCA_964354185.1 uncultured Anaerolineales bacterium
ACGCCCCAGCGGTGCGACCGCATCATCGAGGCGTTCAAGAAGTCCGGCACGACCCTGGGCGGCATCTTCCAGCACCGCTACGCCGACGGGCCGCGCAAGACGCGCGACGCCGTCCGCGCCGGCCGCCTCGGCCGCCTGACGCTGGTGACCTGCTCGACGCCCTGGTGGCGGACGCAGGACTACTACAACTCGGGCGACTGGCGCGGCACGTGGCGGCTCGACGGCGGCGGGGCCCTGATGAACCAGGGCGTCCACGCCATCGACCTGGTGCTCTGGATCGCCGGGCCCATCAAGTCCGTCTCGGCCAGGACGGCCCTCCTCTCGCACGAGCGGATCGAGGTCGAGGACGTCGCCGTCGCCACCGTCGAGTTCGAAAGCGGCGCCCTCGGTGTCATCCAGGGCACGACGGCCGCCTATCCCGGCGCGCCCGTGCGGCACGAGTTTCTCGGCAACGCGGGGAACGTCTTCCTGCTGGACGACCGGATCGACCTCTGGAAACTGCGCGACGAGGAGGGGGCGGGCGCGGCCGCGGCGCCGACGCCGGCGTCCCGCGTCGAGGCGGCCGCCACCTCCAGCGACCCGGCCGCCCTTTCCGGCGATTGCCACGCCCGCAACATCGAGGACATCGCCTCGGCCGTCCGCGAGGGCCGCGCGCCCTGCGTCACGCCCGAGGAAGGCAAGAAGGCCGTCGAGGTCATCTGCGCCGTCTACAAGTCGGCCATGACCGGCCGCAACGTGACGTTGCCCCTCAAGCGGTTCGCGCCGCGAAAGCAGTGACGGCCGCGCGAGTACGTGCTTAGCGTGCTTGACAAGTTCCCATCGGCGGGTGCCACTGGCGGCTTGTCCGCCAGTGCCGCGCGAAATCGCGCCGCGGAAACAGTGACGGCCGCGCGGCGCCCCGCCGGCCCCGCGGCGGCGCGGGCGAGAGGCGGGCGGGAGGAAGGGCCGGGCGCGGCACGTGCGCCCCCCTCGGGTCCAGAGCCATGGCGCTACCCATCGTGGCCATCGTCGGCCGGCCGAACGTCGGCAAGTCGAGCCTCCTCAACTGCCTCGCGCGCCGGCGTGTGGCCATCGTCGAGCCGACGGCGGGCGTCACGCGCGACCGCGTCTCGGTCATTGTCGAGTGGCAGGGCCGCTGGCTCGAACTGGTGGACACGGGCGGCATGGAGTTCGAGTCCACCAAGGAGTTCGCCGCCGACGTCGAGCGCCAGATCGGCCACGCCATCCGCGAGGCCTCGGTGATCGTCTTCGTGGTCGACGTGCGCGAGGGCCTGACGCCCCTGGACCGCGACGTGGCCGAGCGCCTCCGCCACGCCGCCGCGCCCGTCCTCGTCGCCGCCAACAAGGCCGACACCGAGCGCGCCGCCGCGGGGGCGGGCGAGTTCTACGCCCTCGGCTACGACCCCGTCCTGCCCGTCTCCGCCAAGCACGGGCGCGGGCGCGACGAACTGCGCGACGCCATCCTCGCGCGCCTCCCCGCCGGGTCCGACGAGGTGCCGCGCGACGTCGCCATGAAGATCGCCGTCGTCGGCAAACGCAACGCCGGCAAAAGCACCTTCATCAACAGCCTCGTCGGGTCCGACCGCGTCATCGTCTCGGAGATCCCCGGGACGACCCGCGACGCCATCGACGTCCGCTTCGAGAAGGACGGCCTCCAGTACGTCGCCATCGACACGGCGGGCCTGCGGAAGCGCAAGAGCCTCCGCGACGACATCGACTTCTACAGCATGACCCGCGCGATGGAATCGGTCCGCCGGGCCGACGTCGTCCTGCTCCTCATCGACGCGGCCGTCCCCATCAGCCAGGTCGACAAGCACCTGGGCGCGGCCGTCGAGGCCGAGCAGAAGCCCGTCGTCCTCGTCGTCACCAAGTGGGACCTCGCCGAGGGCCGCGCGACGCCGGAGGCGTACACCGAATACCTGACGAAGATGCTGCCAGGCCTCGCGTACGCGCCGCTGGCGCTGGTGACGGCGAAGGACTCGAAGAACGTCGAGCGGACGATCGACCTCGCCCGCGCGCTCCACAAGCAGTCCACGGAGCGGGTCTCGACGAGCCGCCTCAACCGCGTCCTGGAGGACATCCTCAAGGCGCGGCGTCCCCCCAGCCCGCGCGCCACCCTGCCGCGCATCTACTTCGCCACCCAGGTGGCCGTCAGCCCGCCGACGATCGTCTTCTTCGTCAACAACCCCGATCTCTTCACGCAGGACTACCGGCGGTACCTCGAGAACCGGTTCCGCGAGGCGCTGCCGTTCGCGGAGGTGCCGATCCGCCTCCTCTTCCGCGCCCACCGCGAGGACGGCGAGAAACCGCGCGGCCGAAAGAAAGCCGGCCGCAAGTCGCGCGGCCGCACCCGCCGCGACCGCGGCGGCAGGAACCGAAGATAAGGGCCTGGCCGGACAGGCTTTGGGGGAGATTCCATGAAACGCACGATCGCGGGGATGCTGGCGGGCGCCGTGGCCCTGGCCGGGGCAGCGGCGTGGGCCACCCAGGACGACCGCTTCTCCGAGAAGGCCCTCCTGGACCTTGCGCCCCCCGGGCCGCACGTCGGCCTCAAGCCCGACCAGGTCAAGGTCCCGGGCTTCTCCTCGAAGGACCGCCTGGTCGGAACGTACTACTTCTACTGGTATGACGATGCGTCGCGCGCCCACTTCGTGGACGGCGACGGCTCGGACGCCCTGACGGACCATCCGGCCGAGCCGAAGGGCTACTCCTATAAGAGCCCTGACTGGCACCGCCGCGAGATGCTCGACCTGATCGACGCCGGGATCGACGTCGTGCTGCCCGTGTACTGGGCGTCGCCGGCGACGCACCTGGCGGGGTGCTGCAAGTGGAGTTTCGAGGGCCTGCCGCCCCTGGTGGCCGCCCAGGAGAAACTCCTGGCCGAGGGCCGCACGCCCCCGCGTATCGGCCTCTTCTACGACACCTCGACGCTCCAGTACAACGCCGCCGGGCGGCACGTGGACCTCACGACGGCGGACGGGCGGGCGTGGTTCTACGTGACGATCCGCGACTTCTTCTCGCTCATCCCGCCGGCCCGCTGGGCGACGATCGACGGGCGGCCGATCATCTTCCTCTACGCGGCCGCCTTTGCCGCCAAGGGAGGCGACGACCCCGCCCTCGTCGCCTACGTCCGCGAGCACTTCGCGCGGGACTTCGGCGGCGCGGTGCCGTACCTGGTGGCCGAGCGGTCGTGGCGCCTGCCCGCCGACAGCACGTACGCGTGGGGCGCGGCCTTCGGGCTCCAGGTCCTCGGCGTGGCCAGCCTGGGCCCCGGCTACGACGACAGCGCCGTCCCCGGCCGCACCACGCCGCGCCAGGACCGCGAGGGCGGCGCGTTCTACCGCCGCCTGTGGGAACGGCTCCTCGCCATCGACCCGGCCCGCCGCCCGCACCTCGTGACGATCGAGACCTGGAACGAGTTGCACGAGGGGACCGACATCGCCGCGTCGCGCGAGTACGGCCGCCAGTACATCGACCTGACGCGGACGTACGCGGCGGCCTGGAAGGCGGGCGAACGCCGCAAGCCGACCGGCTCCTACGCGGCCGTCGCCGAGGTCGCCCTCACGTTCGGACCCGAGGGCAAGAGCGCGGGCATCACCCTGAAGACCGGGGCCGACGGCGAGGCCAGCCCCGCCGAGGCCGCCGGGTCCGCCTGCATCCAGGTTCTGCCCAACCGCTTCAACAAGGATCAATACCTCTACTTCGAGGTGGACGACTCCTTCTACTTCGACTCCGGCGAGCCCGTGGAGGTCGCGCTGGAGTACCTCGACGAGGGGACCGAGCCCGTGCGCCTCGACTACGACTCGGCCGACCCGGCCGCGACGCTCGACGGCGCGTACAAGGTCGGCGGCAGCGTCTCGCGGGCGGACTCCGCGACGTGGAAGCGCGCGGCCTTCGCCCTGAAAGACGCCCGCTTCATGAACCGCGAGAACCTCGGGAGCGACCTGCGCCTGTACACGCCGGGGTCGCCGCTGAAGGTCCGCCGGATCGAGGTCCGCAAGGCCCCCGCGCCCAAGGCGGCGCGCTAGGGCAGCCGTCTAGACCGTCTTCAGCCGCCCCATCGGCCGCAGGTTCGGGAGCCCCCTCCCCCAGACCCGCTTGGCCTCGCGGACGTAGTGGACGTACTGGGCCAGCGTCACGTCGGCCGGGACGCGGTGGTCGCAGTGGGGGATGAACGCGCCCTCCTCCACCAAGGGCGTCAGGCGCCGGACCTCGGCCGAGATGGCCTCCGGCCCGCGCGCCAGGACGTGCTTGTCGAACCCGCCCCGCAGGAGCATCCCGCGGCCGTACTTCCGCCGCATCGCCACCGGGTCGGCCCAGTCGCCTATCTCCAGCGGGAACATGCAGTTGACGCCGTTCTCGAACCAGACGGGAATCAGGGCGTCGATGCAGCCGTCGCAGTCGAGTTGGACAATCTTGCATCCGTACCGCGCCAGCAGGTCCGTCACGCGACGGTAGTAGCGGCCCGTGATCTCGCGGAACATCTTCGGCGAGATGAGCGGCCCGCGGTTGAAGCAGATGTCCTCCCACATGCCGGCGTAGTCGAAGGTGACGCCCACCGCCTTGGCCATGGCGAGCGCCTTCTCGAGCGGGACGCAGAGGCAGTCCGAGAGCGTCTCGACCATCTCCTCGACGAGGGCCCGGTCGTCGTAGAGCATGACGCTGAGGTTCTCGATGCCGATCCAGTCGCGAAGGACGCCGTAGAGGCTCCCCGCCCAGGTCGAGAGGGGCCACGTGCGCTCGGCGTCGCGGTTCCGGGCGAGTTGCGCCTGGAAGTCGGAAGGGATGCGCCGCGGGTCGGCCGGGTCGAGCCGCTTCTTGTACTCGGGCCAGGTGTCCCGCCCCGTGAGGAGAAACTCTACGGGGTCGGGGATCGTCGTCGAGTGCTTGTGCCACTTCTCGACGACGCCGTCGCCGCGCCGCTGCCAGCGGTAGTCCTCGGTCTCCTTGACCACCTCGTACGGGAAGGCGGGGACGAGCCCGCCGGTGACGCCCAGGCCGCGGTCGAAGTCGTCCATGCCGAAGAAGCAGGCGGCCTTCTCGTTGTCGGTCACGTCGTCGGGCAGGCCCTCGGCGTGCCACCGGAGGAGCGTCTCGTCCCAGAAGCCGAAGTCCCAGATGGGGCAGCGGTCGCGCGGCTGGTAGCGCATCGTGGCCAGGAAACGCTCGCGGTCGTTCACGGTCTCGCCTTTCGCTTGGGGACCTGGCGTGGGAGTCTAAGCGCAGCACGGGCGCCTGTCAATCGGCCCGCGCGCTGACTCATCCCCAGTTTGCCGAGCGGAGGACCTCCTTTCGAAGGGCGGCGAG
>CAYGZE010000330.1:0-5297 GCA_964354185.1 uncultured Anaerolineales bacterium
AGAAGTGCTCGGCCTGCTCGCGCGTGATCGTGGTCGGCAGCGCCTACGAGCCGTTTGTCCGCCGCTTCGTCGACGCCTGCGCGTCGGTGCCCGTGGGTCCGGCCCACGAGCCCGCGACCCTCCTGCCGCCGGTCGTTGACTCGCGGGCGCAGAATCGCCTCCTGGAGGTGATCGGGGACCCGGGCCCCGGCGCGAGGCCCCTCTTTGTCGGCCGCGCGCCCGAGGGCGGCTGGTTCGTCCCGCCCGCGGTCTTCGAGGTGACCGACCCCGGCCATCGCCTGATGCAGGAGGAGTTCTTCGGCCCGATCGTGGCCGTCCTGCGGGCCGATTCGTTCGGGGCGGCGATGGACCTGGCGAACCGGACCGAGTTCGCCCTGACGGGATCGGTCTACTCGCGGTCGCCCGCCCACCTGGAGCACGCCCGCCGCGCCTTCCGCGTCGGGAACCTGTACCTCAACCGCGGGTGCACGGGCGCCCTGGTCGACCGCCAGCCCTTCGGCGGGTTCCGCATGAGCGGCATCGGCACCAAGGCCGGCGGGCCGAACTACCTCCTGTTCTTCGCCGACCCGCGCTCGGTGACCGAGAACACGATGCGGCGCGGCGTGGTGCCGGAACTCGAGACCTGAGCCGCGCGCCTCACGGCCGCGCCGTCAGGACGGCCACCTCGCAGGTCGCGGCGCCCGCCGGCACGGGCAGGTCGACGACCGCCTCGCCGCCGTCGGCCACGGTTCCGCCGCCCGCGGGCCGGCCGTCGATCCGCACCTCGCATCGCCTGCCGGGAAGCCCCGACAGGCTGAGCCGCGTCGTGTGGGCCGCACGCGACACGACCTCCAGCGTGAACCGGATCTCGCGCAGGTCGTCGCCGAGGACGATCGGCCTGTCGGCGGCATAGTGGTCCCGCGCGAGGAGCATGTGGAACCGCCGGCCGCCGCCCACGGCGTGGAACCGGCGCCGGACGCCGTCGCGCGGCACGACGGCGATGCGTCCGCCGTCGCGGCTCAAGGCGCCGCCGTAGGCGATCAGGCCGAACAGGGGGTCCTCGGCGACGACCGTGGCCGCCGCCCGCAGCGCGCCGCCGTACCCGAGGTCGATCTCGCAGCCGTAGTACCACGCGCCGCGGCTGTGCGGCTGGCCGAGCCAGGTCTCGCCGAACGGCTCGGGCTCGAAGCCGCCTCCCGCGGCCCCGTCGTTCTCCTTGCCGGGATACCAGTAGCCGTAGCCGGACTCGGGCGTCCCGGTGTTCATCAGGGCCCAGGAACTGAGGATCGAGGCGTAGGCGAGGCGAAGGTGCGGGATGGGGTCGCGGGCCCAGTACAGGGCGTAGTCCAGCAGCGCCCATCCGCCCATCTGAGACATGTAACTTAGCGTATACGATGAGTTGCCGCCGGCCCGGTAGTCGCTGCCCAGGAGGTAGTAGGCCGTCTCGATCCAGCCGCGGCAGGCGATGTTGCAGGCCGTCTGGCGCTCCAGGAACCGCTCGGCGTCCCGGCGCGCGATGCCGCCGCCCGCGCCGCCTGCGCGGGCGCCCGCCATCCGCTCCAGGGCCCAGCGGGCCAGGGCGTGCGTCGACTCGAAGCCGGTCGAGTCGAACGGGTACTCCGAGCCGAACAGGTTCGGGTTGTCCGTGACGAACGTGCGGACCTTCGTCTCCCAGTGCTGCCGCAGGCGCGCGGCCTCCTCTGGCCAGCCGCGGGCCTCCAGGTCGTCGATCAGCCGCGGGATCACCACCTCGTTGTACGTGCCCGTCGCGTAGGCGGACCAGCCGCGGATCGCCAGCGGAACCGTGAAGAAAGCGAGGGCCGTGCCCGCCGCGCGGCGCAGGTACTCGTCGGCGCCCAGCGCGGTCCGAACCTCCGGATAGTCGCGGGCGATCCGGTGCATCTCCAGGTAGAGCATGACGATGTGCGGGTAGTCGTAGATGCGCCACAGGTGCCGCCGGCCCTTGGGCCCGTCGTCGGGGCTCTCGCGCAGTTCCTTCCAGTCGGGGATGCCGTAGATGGCGAAGGGGTACGCCTCCGCGTCGGTGCACTGGAGCCCGCCCCAGACGAAGTGCCCGATGTAGTGGTCGAGGGCCTCGACCTCGCGCGGGTCGGGATACTCGGCGTTCTTGGCGGCCACGAGCGGGGCCTTGCACAGGCCGGGATCGTCGCACGACACCATGTACCGGCGCCATCCCTTGATCCGGTCCAGGTTGTCGGGCCCCAGGAGGACGCCCGTGCTCATGTTCCAGTCGGAGAAGAGGCCGTCGTACCACTTGGCCGGGTCGCGGTGCTGCGAGCGGACGAGGAACGCCGCGCGCTTCCGCACGAGCGTCTCCACAGGCTCCGTGACGAAGAACTCCAGCGCCAGGTAGTGCCCGTCGCCGTAGCGGACCGTGAGGAGGTTCTCGCCCAGCCGCGCGAACGTCGCGCGGTAGACGTGCGTGTCCGGGGCGGGGGTGCCCAGGGCCTCGATCCGCGTCTCCGCGGGATGCTCGGGCACGATCTCCCGCACGGCGCTGCGGGTGCGCAGCGAGAACATCGCGCCGAGGTCCGTCGGGACCGTCATCCCCGGGACGACGTGGACGTCGAACTTCCCCTCGCGGTACAGGGCGTCGCGCACGGCCTCGTAGCCGTCGGCCCAGAGGAACCGGAAGCCGTAGGCCCGCTCCTCGCCCGGGGCGAGGACGGCGCCGGTGTGCGGCTGCCGCCAGGCGCACCCCTTGCCGCGCGCCACCGCGCCCTGGGCGGCCGAGTGGATATACGTCATGTAGATGCCTGGCAGGGGCGGCCCGCGGCCGGCGGCGTCGAAGTACTCCAGGTGCGTGTCGCCCGCCGGCACCATCACCAGGTACGGCCCCACGCCGTTGCACCGCATCCAGAAGGCGAACGAGGCGTGGCCCGCGACGAGGCTGTGCCGGATGACGCGCCGCGTGGCCGTCTCGTCCTTGTCCCACGTGTACTCGGTGTTCATCGGGAGCGGCAGCGCCACGTCCCCGAGTTCGATCGCGTGGGCGGCGAGGTTGCGGAACGCGAGGGTCCACCCGAGGGCCTCGCCCTCGAGGGCGAGGCGGACCGCCAGGGCCAGGTCCGGCCGGTCGCCGCGGCCCAGGAGATAGGTCGCGCCGCGCGCGGCAGCGCCGGCCGGGGCCGCCGGCGCCCCGGCGGCCGGCGCGAGGTCGGCCGTGAGCGCCTCCTGCCACGGGCCGCCGCCCGCGCGGTAGCGGACCAGGACGTCGCCGAGCCTCTCGCCGGCGAGGACGTAGTCGGTGTCGAACGCGTCGCCGGCTCGCTTCAGGCTCACGAGCGCGCCCGCCCGCACTTCCGCGGCGAATCCCGCGCCGGCGAAGGGCTCGCCGCGGGGGCGCTGCCTTGCCGGTTCCGGGCCCTGGGTCATCGGACCGCCTGGTGCTCGGTCCGCGAGATGATTTCGTCTTGGAGGTCGCGCGCCAGGTCGCAGAAGTAGTCGCTGTAGCCCGCGACGCGGACGATCAGGCCGCGGTGCGACTCGGGGTCGGCCTGGGCCTCGCGCAGCGTCTCGGCCCGGACGACGTTGAACTGGACGTGGTGGCCGTCCATCCGGAAGTAGCCGCGCACGAGGTGGCCGAGTTGCTCGATGCCGCTGTCGTCGGCCACGAGCGCGGGCGTCAACTTCATGTTGAGCAGGGCCCCGCCCGTCCGCAGGTGGTCCATCTTGGCGGCCGACCGGAAGACGGCCGTCGGCCCGCGCCGGTCGGCCCCCTGGACGGGCGAGATGCCCTCGGAGAGGGGCTGGCCGGCCCTGCGGCCGTCGGGCATCGCGCCCGTGACGCTGCCGAAGTAGATGTGGGAGGTTGTTGGAAGCATCTCGATACGATAGTGCCCGCCCTTGGTGTTGGGGCGCCCGTCGACCTCGTCGAAGAGGGCGTTGAACGGGCGGACCGCCAGGTCGTCGGCCGCATCGTCGTCGTTGCCGTACTTGGGCGCGCGGTTCAGGAGGCGCTGGCGCAGGACCTCCTCGTCCTGGAAGTCGGCGTCGAGGGCCGCGACGAGCCGCCCGAGATCGAGCGCCTTCTGCTGGAAGACGACGTGCCGCACGGCCGCCAGAGAGTCCGCCAGGCTGCCGATCCCGACGAACTGGATGTAGGTGTTGTTGTACCGCGCGCCGCCGGCGTTGTAGTCGCGGCCCTTGCGGATGCAGTCGTCCGTCAGGACCGAGAGGAACGGCGCGGGCATCGTCGTCGCGTACAGGCGCTCGATGACCTGGTTGCCGGCGATCTTGACTTCGAGGAAGTGGTGCAGTTGCGCGCGGAAGGCGGCAAAGAGGTCGTCGAACGCGGCGAAGGAGCCCGGCGGGCCCGTGCGCGGCCCGAGTTGGCGCCCGGTGCGCGGGTCGCGCCCGTCGTGCAGCGCCAGTTCCAGCACCTTCGGCAGGTTGAAGTAGCCGGTGAGGATGTAGGCCTCCTTGCCGAACGCGCCGGTCTCGACGCATCCGCTGCACCCGCCGGCGCGGGCGTCCTCGAGGGTCTTCCCCTGGCGCAACTGCTCCTCGACGACGGCGTCGGCGTTGAACAGCGACGGGAAGCCGTAGCCCTTCCGGATGACGCGCAGGGCGCGCCGGAGGAGGGCGTCGGGGGTCTTCCGGGAAAGTTGGAGATTATTACTTGGCTGCACAAGCTGCATCTCGTCGAGGACGTCCAGCACGAGGTCGGAGAGTTCGTTGGAGCCGTCGGTCCCGTCCGCCAAGAGTCCGCCCAGGTTGATGTTGGCGAAGTCGGTGTAGGTGCCGCTCTCGGCCGCCGTCACGCCCACCTTGGGCGGGGCGGGGTGGTTGTTGAACTTGACGAAGAAGGCCTCCACGAGTTCGCGCGCGACCTCGGGCGTGAGGGTCCCCTCGGCCAGGCCCCGGCGGTAGAAGGGCAGGAGGTGCTGGTCCAGGTGGCCGGGGCTGAAGGCGTCCCAGCCGTTCAGTTCGGTGATGACCGCCAGGTGGCAGAACCAGTACGCCTGGAGGGCCTCGTGGAAATCGCGCGGGGCATGGGCCGGGACGTGCGAGCAGGCCTGGGCGATCTTCTCGAGTTCGGCCCGGCGGCGCGGGTCGGCCTCGCGCGCGGCCTCCTGGCGGGCGAGCGCGGCATGGCGCGCGGCGAAACGGATGACGGCGTCGCACGCGATGGACATGGCCGCCAGTTGCTCGCGCCGGGCGTACGCCTCCGGGTCGCCCGCGAAGTCGAGGGCCGCGACCGCGCGGGCGATCTGGGCCTGGAAGTCCACGAGGCCCTTGCGGTAGATCTTGTCGTCCAGGACCGTGTGCCCCGGGGCCCGCTGCTCCATGAACTC
>CAYGZE010000331.1:0-5277 GCA_964354185.1 uncultured Anaerolineales bacterium
CCATCGCCGCACCACCGCCGAGGAGATCTGGTGGGACCTGGACGGCAAGGTCGATGCCGTGGTCGCGGGCGTCGGGACGGGCGGCACGATCACCGGCGTCGCCGACGTCATCAAGCGCCGCAAGACGTCCTTCAAGGCGATCGCCGTCGAGCCGGCCGGCAGCCCCGTCCTTTCGGGCGGCAAGCCCGGCAAGCACGGCATCCAGGGCATCGGCGCGGGCTTCGTCCCGCCGATCCTGGACGTCTCGCTCCTGGACGAGGTCATCCAGGTCACGGACGACGAGGCGCTGGACTGGGCCCGCCGCGCCGCCCGCGACGAGGGGCTCCTGGTGGGCATCTCCAGCGGGGCCGCCCTCGCCGCCGCCCGCCAGGTGGCCGAACGCCGCGAGATGGCCGACAAGCACATCGTCGTCATCATCCCGAGTTGCGGCGAGCGGTACCTGTCGACGCGCCTTTTCGAGGACATCGCGTAGCGTGACGGGGCGCGGCGGGACTCCGCACCCGCCGCGCTACGGATACCCAAAGGAGACGGGCGTGGAACGCACCCTCGTGATCCTCAAGCCGGACGCCGTTCAGCGCGGCCTGGTCGGGCGCCTCCTCGCGCGGTTCGAGGCCAAGGGCCTCCAGGTCGTCGCCCTGAAGATGGCCCGGATCGACCGCGCCCTGGCCGAGCGCCACTACGCGCCCCACAAGGGCAAGCCCTTCTACGAGCCGCTCCTCAGGTTCACGACGAGCGGGCCTTCGGTCTTTCTGGTGCTCGAGGGCAAGGGCGCCGTCGCGGTGGTCCGCAAGATGATGGGCGCGACGTTCGGCCCGGCGGCCGAGCCGGGGACGCTGCGCGGCGACTTCGGCGTCTCGAACCGTTTCAACCTCGTCCACGGCAGCGACTCGCCCGAGTCGGCCGCCCACGAGATCGCCCTCTTCTTCCGACCCGACGAGATCCTCGACTGGGAAAGCGCCCTCAAGCCCTGGCACTACGACTTCTCCACCGGCGAGGTCGTCTGACGCCGCGCGGGCCGCCCCGCGCTACCCTCTTGACACGGCGCCGGGATTGGGGAAGGATACCGCGCCCCGGGCGGGGCCGGGGGTCGGGGGCGGCACAAAGGAGAAGACGCGTGGCTGCGAAACTCAAAGGCAACGCCCTCATCGGGCAGTCGGGCGGGCCGACCGTCGTCATCAACCAGAGCCTCGTCGGGGCCATCGAGGAGGCCCGCAAGCACGCCGAGATCAAGAAGTTCCTGGGCGCGCGGCACGGGACCAAGGGCATCCTGAAGGAGGACTTCGTCAACCTGTACAAGGTGCGCAAGGACCGCCTGGAGACCGTGGCCGTCACGCCCGGGGCCGCCCTCGGCAGCGTCCGGCACGATCCGACGGACGACGAGTGCCGCCGGATGCTCGACGTGTTCCGGAAGAACGACATCCGCTACTTTTTCTACATCGGCGGGGACGACTCGGCCAAGGCCGCCCACACCCTCAACGGCATGGCCGCCGCGGCGGGGTACGAACTGCGGATCTACCACATCCCGAAGACGATCGACAACAACCTGATGGAGAACGACCACGCGCCGGGGTTCGGGAGCGCGGCCCGGTTCGTCGCCAGCGCCGTCCGCGGCGACGACCTCGACAACCGGAGCATCCCCGGCATCAAGGTGGACATCCTCATGGGCCGCGACGCCGGGTGGCTCACGGCCTCGGCCGTGCTCGCGCGCCGGCGCCCCGGCGACGGCCCGCACCTCGTCTACCTGCCGGAGTCGCCCTTCACGATCGAAGGGTTCGTGAAGGACGTGCAGGAAGCCCACGCGAAGTACGGCCGCTGCCTCGTCGCCGCGAGCGAGGGCATCCGCGACCCGGGCGGCCGCCTGTGGGCCGAGATCGCCGGCGAGCAGGTCTTCGAGGCCCTCAAGGACGAGGCGAAGAACCTCCTCGGCAAGCCCAAGCGCGACGCGTTCGGCCACTACCAGTTGTCCGGCACGGGGATCCTGGCGGACTACCTGACGGCCCGCATCAAGGAGGCCGGCGACTTCGGCCGCGTCCGAGGCGACACATTCGGATATCTCCAGCGCTCCTTCCCCGGGCTCTACAGCCGCGTCGACGCCCGGGAGGCCCGCCAGGTCGCCCGCGCCGCTGTCCGCGCGGCCTGCCAGGGCGGTGATGGGTCGATGACCATTAAGCGCGAGAAGGGCCGGACCTACAAGGTCTACTACGAGCCCGTGGCCCTGGACCTGGTGGCCGGGAAGAACCGCGAAGTGCCGAAGGAGTACATCTGCCCGGGCGGAAGCGACATCTGCCCCGCGTTCCGTGACTACTGCCTGCCCCTCGTCGGCGGCCTGCCGGAGACGGGCCTGCTGGGCTGAACTCCTCCTCTTGAGGGCTACATGGAGCCGCAGCCGGCGGGCTGTTGCGGCTCCACTTTTTTTCTTGACCCGGGGAGGCCCCGCCCCTATCGATGTAGAGGTACGTCGCGGCGAACGGTCGGAAGGCTCGAGGGGCAGCGGTCCGAGGGCACAGATCATGCACATCTGCCGGCGGCATCTCTGGCTGGCGCTCGCGACGATAGGGGCGCTGGCCGCCCGTGCGGCTGGGGCGCCGGAGGACTTCGACGACAAGCCCCTTTCGCTCCGCTTGCCGGCGGCGCTCACGCGGTTTGCGTCCTACGCGGACGTGGCGGCGGCGGGAGGCGCGTCGGCGGCGAGCAAGTGGTCCTCCTCCGTGAACCCGGCGTCGGTCGGGTGGGAGCCGCTCCCCGAGGGCGCCCGACTGAGCCTCAGCCCCCAGTACTACAACCTGGAGTTCGATGAAGGTACGCGCCTCCATGTCATGGCCGAGGCCCTCGTCGTGGACGCGGCCAGACTGGGCACGTTCCAGCCGAGCCTCGCCCAGGTGCGGAGCAACCGCAAGACCACGCGCCAGGGCCTGGACTTCCGGTTCGACATGGACTACGTCCAGGTGCAGTGGGGGAAACGCCTGAGCGACGATACGGCCGTCGGGGCCAACTTCAACTTCGCCAAGGCCAAGTCGCAGTTCGACCTCGGGCAGCTGCCCGTGAGCGATTCGGTGAGCGAGACGTACGGGTTCCGGTTCGGTGCCCTCCACCAGCTCGCGGAGCGGTGGCTTGCGGCCGTCGTTTTCGACTGTGCGTTCGCGCCCTCACGGACCACGCTGTACGACTTCATGCAGCTAGGGACCGGCAACGTACATGTGGACGACACGGCTTCGCAGTACGTGCTGCGGCCTGGCGTGTCCTATGAGTACTTGAAGGAGTCCTTCTTCTACGCCGACTACCAGTTCGGCAGGTTTGCTGATGACACGGGCCGCCTCGTCGTGCACCGGTTCTACCTGGGAGCGGACCACCGGATCGTGAAGGGACTCTTCGTTCGCGGAGGCGCGGCGCTGGACACGCGCGGGAATGCGTCGTGGACGACGGGCCTCGGCATCTATCCCTGCGACCGCTTCTCGATCGACATGGCATTCCAGGACAACATGTTCCCCGAACTGGAACCGGACCTGGGCCGGTCCCGCGGCTGGACGATCTCCGTCAGCATCAGTTTCTGAAACACCCATGCAGATCAACACTTTCTCGGTGCCCGACCTGATTGGGTTCGCAGTGTCCGCGGCCCTGGCCATCCTTTTCCACATCTCGTACTGGTTCCTGGGGCGGCGGCTGGTCGAACTGCTGTTCGCGAACGCGCTCACCGCCTGTGCCGCGTGCTGCCTGGTGATGTTCTTCGAGGACAACGTGGTGGGCCAGGGGAGCGACGCCTACGCCCAACCTGAGGCGGCACACGAGACTCTGCGGTTGTTCCAAGCCGCCCATATGATAGCGCTAACTGCAATTGTCATCCACCTGCACTTCGCCCTGCACTACTGCGGCGTCCGCAACGCGATCAGCCGGAACATCAGGTGGCTCTACCTGGCCAGCGTTCTGGCGATGCCTTTGGTGTGGTCGCCTGCATTCCTAGAGGTCCGCCGCCCCCCGCCCATTGCCCAAACCGCAGGTTGGGCGTGCGCGGTGCCGTGGATGCCCGTGATGAAACCGCTCGAATTCCTTGTCGGGGGGCTGTGGCTTGCTTCGACCGCCTATGTCCTATGGCTGTTCCTGTTCCGGGCAGGGAGTTCCGGGGCGCCATCCGGCTCGCACCGCAGGATCGGACTGCTGCGAATCGCAATCATGATCCAGGCCTTCGGCGCGTTGATCGACTGGTTCCTCATGCTGACAACGCCGTGGGCGAGCATCAGCGCCATCCCCATTGCCGTCGTGCCAATGGCCGTGGTCGCCAGTGTGGCACTCGCACGCGAGGGGATCGACGCCATGCGCGAGAGGACCCGCATGGAGCGGGAGATGGAGATCGCCTCCGGGATCCAGCACGGCCTGCTCCCGCCCAACGTGGTCTCGGTTCCCGGCTTCGACGTGGCAGCATGGAGCCAGCCGGCTTACAGGACGGGAGGAGACACCTGTGACGTGTTCCCTCTGCCAGGCAACCGCCTGCTCGTGATGCTGGCGGACGTAAGCAGCCACGGTCTGGGGCCGGCCCTCATCGCAAGCGAAGTGAGGGCCGTGCTCCGCGCCTTGACCGGGCACTGCAAGGGCCCGGACGAGATCCTCAAGGAGATGCGCCGACTGCTCGCCCTGGACCTGCAAGAGGGGCAGATGATCACGTGTTTCGTGGCACTGCTGGATCCCGCCTCGGCAAGCGTCTCGTACGCATCAGCCGGCCAGGGACCCATCATGCATTACGTGCGATCGCGCGACCGGATTGACGCGCAGCGGGCAACGGAACTGCCGCTTCTTCGCGCGCTGGCGACTGGTGAAGAAGGGCTTCCCCGGGGGTTTGTACGTCTGTGCATGGCCCCGGGGGACTTCCTGGCGGTTTTCAGCGACGGGTTCTATGAGGCCGTCAACGCGAAGGACGAGCAGTTCTCGATCCGGCGGCTGTTGAGCGCCTTGAGCGCGCACCAGGACTTGGCCCCCGCCGACATGATCATCTGCGTCCGGCAGGAGGTTGAGGCCTTCGTCGGCCCCCAGGAACAGGCCGATGACATGACGGCGGTCGTCCTCAAGAGACTCTAGCGCGCGGGTGCCCGCCGTGGCCGCACACCGTGGCATACCACAGGCTGATCTGGTCCCCGCCCCTGCCGTCCCGGCTATCACGGTTACAGGATTCCCTTGGTCGACGGGGTTCCCGTGACGCGCGGGTCGCGGGCGACAGCCTCCTTCGGCGCGCGGGCGAGGGTCTTGAAGATCGCCTCGGCGATTTGGTGATCGTTCGAGCCGTACGGC
>CAYGZE010000332.1:0-5276 GCA_964354185.1 uncultured Anaerolineales bacterium
GCCGCCGGGAAAGCCCCGGTTGCCGGCAAGGCCCCCGCCGCCGCGAAACCGGCCGCCGGAGGCAAGGCCGCCGGAGGCAAGGCCGGGGGCGGCAAGTCCGCTTAGCGCCCGCGATCCGCCGGCCCGCCCGTCGGTCCCTGCCGTCCTCCTGCCCGGTCGCGGGCGGGAACGGGCGGCCGCGGCCACAACGTCTCCTGCGCGAGGCGAAGGAGCATCCCCATGGCCGACAGGACGCCCCTCCTGGCCGAGCGCATGAGCCGCATCGACGCCTCCGGCATCCGCAAGGTCTTCGAGTTGGCGGCCCGTCTCAAGGACCCGATCAACCTGAGCATCGGGCAGCCCGACTTCGACGTGCCGGAGGCCGCGAAGGCCCGCGCGGCCGAAGCGATCCGCCAGGGGCACAACCGCTACACCCTGACGCAGGGGGAACCGGCCCTGCGGGCCGCCGTCGCCGAGGGGCTGCGGCGCGAGTTCGGCTCGTTCGACGGGCCCGTCCTCGTCACGGGCGGCGTCTCGGGCGGCATCCTGCTGGCGCTCCTCGCGACCGTCAACGCGGGCGACGAGGTCCTCATTCCCGACCCGTATTTCGTCATGTACAAGCATCTTGTTAACCTGCTGGGCGCGCGGCCGGTCTTCATCGACACCTACCCCGACTTCCGCCTGCGGGCCGAGGCGATCGAGGCGGCCGTCACGCCGCGCACCCGCATGCTCATCCTCGACAGCCCGGCCAACCCGACGGGCGCCGTCTGCACGGCGGAGGAACTGCGGGCCGCCGTGGACGTGGCGCGGCGGCACGGGCTGCTCCTCCTGGCGGACGAGTGTTACAACGCGTTCAGTTACGACGGGCCCGCCCCGAGCGCCTGGCCCCTCTACGACCGTGTTGTGATGCTGCGCGGCTTCTCGAAGACCTACGCGATGACCGGCTGGCGGCTCGGGTACGCCGTCGGGCCCGCCGACATCCTCCAGGCGATGACCACCCTCCAGCAGTACACGTTCGTGTGCGCCCCCGCGCCGCTCCAGTGGGGCGCCCTGGAGGCCCTGGAGACCGACCCCTCGGCCGCCATCGCGGAGTTCCGCCGGCGGCGGGACCTCATGTACGAGGGGCTGAAAGGGCGGTTCCGCGTCCAGCGGCCCGGCGGGGCGTTCTACCTGTTCCCCGAGGCGCCGGGCGGGTCCGGGACGGCTTTCGTGAAACGGGCGGTCGAGGCGGGGGTGCTGGTCATCCCGGGCAACGTCTTCAGCGAGCGCGACACGCACTTCCGGCTGGCGTACGCGGCGGACCGCAGGACCCTGGAGCGCGGGGTCGAGGCGCTCAACCGGCTGGCCGCCGAGACGGCGGCCTGAGGCGGCAGCGCTGGGATGCCATTTCGCACGGTGGGTCTCCGTACCCACCGCGCGAAAACGGCAATTTTGCGGCACTGCGCGGCGGGTGCGGAGACCCGCCGCGCAACGGTGCCTGGCACGGGGGCGGAGCGACCACCGCTCTCAGCGGCGGGGCCGCCCCGGGGAACAACGGGTCCCGGCCTCCACGGGGCCGCGGGCGGGTTTTTGGCTTGCATGGCTGCGCGCGGCCTGCTAGACTCCGCCCTTCTTTTTGGCGCCGGTGCCGCCGGTACCCGCCGCTCGGGGCCGCGGAGGCGCAAAAAGGCGTTGCAGGGGGTTGTGGGCCGACGCTAGAATACGGGCGCTCGAGGGCCGATGAAATTCTACCTGGTGGACCGTATCCGGGAACTGGTCCCGTCGAAACGGATCGTGACCGTCAAGAACCTCAGCCTGGCTGAGGAGTACCTGGCAGACCACTTTCCGGCGTATCCGGTGATGCCGGGCGTGATGATGCTGGAGGCGCTGGTCCAGTCGGCGGCCTGGCTCGTGCGGGCCAGCACGAACTTCGAGAAGTCGCTGGTGCTCCTGCGGGAGGCCCAGAACGTCCGGTACGGGAGTTTCGTGCGGCCGGGCGGCCAACTGGCGATGGAGGTGACGGTCCTGGAGATGGGGCCCGACCAGAGCCGCTTCAAGGGAACCGGGACGTGCGAGGGGCTGGTGGCGGTGCAGGCGCGGCTGACGCTGGAGCACCTGAACATCGCGGACGAGACGCCGGCCAACGCCGACCTGGACGCGCCGCTGCGGAAACTGCTGAGGGAACGCTTTCGGCTGATCGGGGGGCCCCAGGCGCTGGAGGCGGCGGGGGTCGCCGACGGCAGGTCAGCCTGACGGGAGAGCCCGGCGGGGCCGGGCGGCCGTGCCACCGGCCGGCACCACTTTGGGAGGTCATGCCAGATGCCTTTGAGCCGCGACGAGATCACGGAGAAGGTCCGAGAGGCCCTGGTCGATGCGCTGGGGGTGGACGAGGATGAAGTCGTCCCGGGGGCGAAGATCGGCGGCGACCTGGGGGCCGAGAGCATCGATTACCTCGACATCGTCTTTCGGCTCGAGAAGGCGTTCAACATCAAGATCCCGCGCGGCGACCTGTTCCCAGACAACATCCTGTCGAGCGAGGAGTTCGTGCAGAACGGCAAACTGACCGCCAAGGGCCTGGCCGAACTCAAGGCCCGCATGCCCTACGCGGACCTCTCGAGTTTCGAGAAGAACCCGAACGTCCAGGACATCGCCGACCTGTTCACCGTCGACATGATCGTGCGTTACGTGGAGGCCAAACTGGGCGCGAGCGCCTAGGCGCTGCCTGGTCCAAACATGCCTCTGCGCCTGCCCGCCGGTCCGGCCCCGGGACGGCCCGCTGGCCACGGCACGGCTCGTGGCCGTGCCCGGGCGGCCGTGACGGGCAGGCAGGTGCGAGCCCTGCCGCCCGACTTCGGGAGTCCGCCCCGGCGGACGCGGCCGGGTTCGGTTTTCCGCGGGACCCGTAGGTGAGGTTGCGATGCGCTGGATCTGGATCGACAAATTCACCGAGTTCGAGAGCGGCCGACGCGCGGTGGCCATCAAGAACGTCACCCTCGCGGAAGAGCACCTGCACGACCACTTCCCGGGCTATCCGCTCCATCCCCCGACCCTGATGATCGAGGGCATGGCCCAGACGGGCGGCGTCCTGGTGGGCGAGGTCTACGACTTCCGGGAGAAGGTCGTCCTGGCCAAGGTCACCCGCGCCACGTTCAAGGCCCACGTGTTCCCGGGCGACCAGATCCGCTTTGAGGCCGAGGTCGTGGGCGAGATCCGCCCCGAGGGGGCCTTGATCTCGGGGCGCATCACGAAGAACGGCACCGAAGTCGCGCACATCGAGATGATGTTCGCCCACCTGGATCAGTCGCGCGGTCCGGTCGAGACCGGCGACGACAACTTCGTCTTCAACGAGGACTTCATCCGCATGCTGCGGATGCGCCAGTTGAACCATCTGGGGCGGCCCACCGATCCCGGCACGGCGTGAGGCGGAGGACAGGATTGGACCGTCGCATCGCGATCACCGGACTCGGCGTCCTGAGCCCGTGCGGCCTCGGCGTCGGCCCCCTGGCCGACGCGGTGCGCGACGGCCGGTCGGCGGTCGGGCCCGTCACGTGCTTCGACCCCGCCCTCTACCCCAGCCGCGTCGCCGGCGAGATCCGCGAGTTCGACCCCTCGGCCGGCATCCGCAAGGACCAGAGCCGCTACGTCAAGAAAATGGCCAAGGTCATGGCCCGCGACATCCAACTGGCCGTCGCCGCCTCCAACCAGGCCATCCTCGACACCGGCCTGCCGCTGGGCGATCCCAAGGCCGACGAGCCCGTCCTCCCGACCGTCGACCACACGCGCTTCGGCATGGTCTTCGGCACGAGTTTCATCCCGACCGAACTGGACGATCTCGCCGGCCCCGTCCGCGCGTCGTTCGTCGACGGCCGGTTCTCGCTCAAGGGATGGGGCACCCACGGCATCCCGCAGATGTTCCCCCTGTGGCTCCTCAAGTACCTGCCGAACATGCACGCCTGCCACACGGGCATCCTGTGGGACGCGCAGGGTCCCAGCAACTCGCTCACCTCCAGCGACGCGGGCGGCCTCCTGGCGATGGATGAGTGCGTCCGCCTGATGCGGCGCGGCACCGCCGACCTGATGCTCGCCGGCGGCGCCGAGAGCCGCATCACGCCCGTCCTCATGCTCCGCTACTGCCTGCTCGGGCGGCTCACGGAGACGCGCGGCGACCCGGCCGCCGCCTGCCGCCCCTTCGACCTCGACCGCACGGGCCAGGTGTCGGCCGAGGGCGCGGTCGTCCTCGTCCTCGAGGAGCGCCAGGCCGCCGAGAAGCGGGCGGCGCGAATCTACGGCGAAGTCCTCGGCACCGGCACGAGCACGGTGACCGCGGGCGTCAACGCGTGCGACGAGGACGGGCGCGGCATCGCAGCGGCCGCCCGGCGGGCCCTTGCCGACGCCGGCGTCGCCCCCGGCGACCTGGGCGCCGTCTTCGCCCACGGCACCGCCCTGGCGATGCAGGATCGCAGCGAGGCTCGCGGCCTGGCGGCGGCCCTCGGGCCGGCGGCCGGCCAAGTCCCCGTGACCGCCACCAAGGGCGTGACCGGCAACCTCGGGGCCGCCAGCGGGCTGGCGGACGTGGCCGCCGCGCTCGTCCTCCTCCGGAACGGCCAGGTGGCGCCCATCCTCAACTGTGGGCGACCCGACCCCGAGGGGGGCCTCGCCCTCGTGACCGGCGAGCCGCGGCCGCTGAAGGGCAACCTCATTCTCGTCACAAGCAACGCCATCGGAGGCCAGACGGCGGCCGCCGTCGTCAGGCTGGAGCGATGAACCGGCCGGCCGCCAGGCCGGACCCTGGGTGGAGCATGGAGCGACGCATCGTCATCACGGGCATGGGTTCCGTCACGCCGCTGGGCCTGACGTACGAAGAGACCTGGCGGAACCTGCTGGCGGGCAAGAGCGGCATCCGCCCCATCGCGATCTTCGACGCGTCGACCTTCCCGACCACCTTCGCCGCCCAGGTTCCCGACTTCGACGCGGCCCGCTACGTGAAGGACCCGGCGATCATCGAGAAGGCGGGGCGGAACGTGCGGTTCGCCATGGCCGCCGGACGCATGGCCCTGGAAGACGCCGGACTCCTGGGCGGCCCGTACGACCCCGACCGCTTCGGCATCTACCTCGGCAGCGGCGAGGGCATCCTGGACTTCTTCACCCTGTGCGAGAGCATCGCGCACGGCACCGGCCCCGACGGCAAGGTCAGCGCCGTCGGGTTCGCCGAACTCGGCCTCAAGCGGTACGACCCCATGCGGGAACTCGAGCAGGAACCGAACATGCCGGCCAATCACCTGGCGGCCGAGTACGGCCTCCGGGGGCCGACGTTCTCG
>CAYGZE010000333.1:0-5267 GCA_964354185.1 uncultured Anaerolineales bacterium
GGCCGTGATACCGCCGCGTGCCGCACAGGAGGACCGTGGAGGAGGCGTAGCCGCCCGCGCCGTCCGCCAGGAGCCACTCTTCGACGAGGGCTCGCGGCTTGTCGCGCAGGGCGGCGGCGTCTCGGTGCATGGTCCGCTCCCGAAGGGCCGGCGCGCGGGGCGGTTACGCGCCCGGCGCGCGGTCGGCGGGGGTCTGTCCCGCGCCCGGCTCGGCGGCGGCCGGGCTTGCCTCGGCGCCGCCCTGGCCGGCCGCGTCGGCCCCGTCCACGTCGAGCCGGATGACGCGGACCGGGCAGCACACTTCGCACTCGCGGCAGAGGGTGCACATGGCCAGCCGCTCGACCCGGAGGAAGGACTTGTCGTTGCACATCTCGAAGATCCGCGGCTGGCACCGGGCCAGGCACATCCCGCAGCCGATGCAGTCGCGCGTGTTGACCGAGAGGGTGACCCGCCGGCCGTCGTCGGTGAAGCGGCCGATGCTGACCAGGTCGGGCGTCTGCTCGTCCACCTCCGAGACCTCGTGGGCCTCGAGCCAGGAATGGCTCCGGATCTGGTGGCGGCCGCCGCGGTCCATCCGGAAGACGCTCCGGCCGCACGTCGGGCACGTGTGCAGGTCCTCGAGTTTCCGGAGGTACTCCATCAGGGTCAGGACGAAGGTCGCGTGGCTCCAGGTCAGGGGGCTCACCGAAAGGGGGCGGTTGCTGTAGGGGTCGACCTGTTCGGCCAGGACGCCGGACTCGAGGGCGTGGGCCGCCGTCCACTCAAAGATGGGGAGCGCGGCCTTGAGGTCCTCCACCGTCGAGGCCTTGGCGATGTGGTAGTCGGCCAGCCAGATGGTCGACACGAACCAGGGGTTGCCCGGGACGCTGCGCTGATCGCTCGAGACGCGATGATAGGTGTCGTTCTCGTAGCGGGCGAGGCCGCCGACGGGGGTGTTGACCCACAGGGTCTTGGTGACGGCGTCCATGGTGGCGGCGACGCGCGGATCGCGAACGTCGAAGGCGTTGAACTTGAAGACGGCAAAGAGGCTCGAATCGACGGTGGCGTCGACCTCCCACGCCTCGTCGGCGGGGACAAGGCGGCGGACGAAGCGGCCGTGCGTCTCGCTCCAGAGGTGGCGGGCCATGGCCTCGCGGACCTCGTCGGCGGCGGCGCCGTAGGCGTCGGCGCGCTTGCGGTCGCCGAAGGTCTGGGCGAAGTTCCGCGCCGCCACCAGGCCCCCGTACACCGCCGCCGTCGTGAACGTGTGGACGCCGTAACGCTCCTCCCACAGGTCATAGGACGGCAGCGGCAGGTGCGTGTCCGGGTCGCGGAACTCCACGAGGAAGTCGGCCGCCCGGCAGATGAGCGAATGGTACAGCCCCCGCACGTACTCGACGTCCTTGTAGATCCAGAAGTGCCGCCACAGCGACCACAGGACCAGGGCCGTCTCGTCCTCCTGGATCGGCAGGCGCTGCTTGTCGTCGACCACCCACGGGTGCCACGACGACGCGGGCGTGCCGTCCGGGTTGTACTTGTGGAGGAAGTACCCCTCCTCCGTGAGGACCTGATTGCAGAGGGTGTAGAAGCGGCGCGTGACGTACGGGTAGCCCGCCAGGTCGAGCGCGAGGCACACGAGGGCCCCGTCGCGCGGCCACATGTAGGAATAGGTGTCGCGGGAGAACTGCATGATGTCGGAATCATTGGCGGCGATGACGGCGCCGCGGTTGTCGATCTGGGTCCGGATCACCAGGAGGCTCCGCTTGAACAGGTCGCGGATCCGGGGCGGAAGGTTCGCGAAGTTGAACGCCGGCCCGTTGGCCCAGGCCTTCCAGTAGCCGATCGTCCGCTCGAGCATGGCGGCGGGGGTGCGGTGACGGATGACGTCGTAGAGCGCGCGGACCTCGTCGTAGGAGTGGGCGGCGGCAAGGTAGTAGTAGGCCGTCTGCGTCTCTCCGGCGTCCACGTCGAGCGCCAGGCCGATCGTCGAGTCGACCGCCCCCTGGCTGATGGGGTTGCCGGAGAGTTCGCCGTCCTCGGCGTCGCGCCACGTCCCCTCGGCGCCACGGAACCCGCACACGCCCGTCGCGTAGGCGTTCACGCCGTGGACGTCCGCGCCCGACGCGCCCGTCCGGCAGAACCCGGCCAGGATGTAGCGCGTGTTGCGGTAATGGATGACCGTCTTCAGGCGCGGATCATAGAAGGCCGTGTCGCCCACCTTCGTGCCGTAGAGCGACAGGTCCTGCTGGAAGAAGAGGCGCACCTGGCGCCGCTTGTCGGACTGGTTGGTGACCCGCATCCGCCGGATGAGGGCGTTGCGGTTGAAGTCGACGACGTCGTTGCAGTAGAGGCGGATCTTCAGGTCGTCGTGCTGGAGGCTGACGCTGGTGGCCAGGGTCTCGCGCAGGTACCGCAGCGACTTCTTCCACTTCGGGTCGCTCGTCCAGGCGAGCCGCCCGTCCACGAAGACGCCGAAGCGGCACGGTCCCCACCCGGCGTGGTTCTCCTGGCCGACGTAGGGGAAGTAGATGTCGCGGATCTGGTAGTCCGAATCGAACGCGACGAGCAGGTTACCGTTCCCGACGGGGATGTCGCGCGGCACCGGAGGCCTCCAGGGGCCCGCCCCATGTTCCGCGAGCGATTATAGGGGGCGGGGGGGCGGAATGCAACGCCGCGAAGGACAGCATGCGGACTCCGCAAGACTCAAAGGAGGTCCGCAAACTGCTCGACCGTCAGCCCCGCTTCCCGGATGATCGCCCGAAGCGTGCCCTTGGCGATTTCTCTGTGGTCCGGCACGGTCAGGCGCCGGAACGGAGAGGTCGAGCGGCGCAAAATCATGTGGCTGCCGGTCTGGTGGTCGATCTCGTATCCGATCCTGCGCAGGGCGCGGACGACGTCTCGGCCGGAGACGACCGGCAGTTTGCTCACGGCTCCACCTCGATGACCTCTTCCGTGATGGGAGGGGGCACAGGCTCACCGTGCTTACGGAGGCTCTCCAGGTAGCCGGCGATCGCGTCCTGGACGTTCGCCACGGCCGCATCGCGCGTATCGCCTTGGGACACGCAGCCCGGCAGCGTCGGACACGTGGCGACAAACTTCCCGTCCTCGTCCTGTTCCACGACAACCCGTAGTTTCATGTCTGGCCTCCTGGCACATGATAAGGATACCCGCCCGCCAGGCGCCGGGCAAGAGCATGCAGAACCGCACGTCGCGCGGCCGCGCCGCACGTGCCGTTCAACATGAGCCTGGAACCCGGGCTCCGGCTACTTCCGCAGGCGCGAGCGGACGTTGTCCAGGACGTTCATGAAGTTGATGTACGAGTCGTAGGGCGACTCGTACGGGTTGAAGTACTTGTGCACGTCGCCGTCGGCGAACCACTTGGTGCACATGTAGTAGAAGTGGTCGGAGGTCTGAAGCCGCCGCCAGTCGTGAAGGAGCACGGGGTCGCGGCTGGCCTTGACGGGCTCTTCCAGCCGGTAGAGTTCGTGCAGGGCGTTCGACTGCATGGCGTTGCCGAGCCAGGCCGAGAGGTCGCGCTCGACGTCGGCCCACGAGATCATGTGCGGGATGTCGAGTTCCGCCACCGGCGGGTACGTCTCGATCGCGCGCGACAGGGTCATGAAGTTGTTGTCGGGGTACTTCAGCACGTGCTCGGGCAGATGGTGGAGGAAGTCGAAGATCCCCGTCTCGGCCCACTGGTGCTCGCCGAACGTCTCGTAGTCCATGAAGAGGTTCACCACGAAACCGTTCCCGTTGACCTGGTTCACCCACTGGGCGAACGTCTCGGCCCTCAGCGGCCACTCCTTCCAGTTCCGGTCCGAGAACCGGAAGGCGATGTCGTCGGAGAGGCGGTAGTTCTTCAGGAGGAGCGTGATCCGGTCGGCCCCGACCGGCCGGTACGGGAACGTCGGCGACCGGTACCCCAGCACGTGGTCGGCCCCCTCGGCCAGGACGCCCGCGAACCCCATCCCCTGGAGGAAGTGCCCCAGGTCGTTGTTGTAGATCAACTCGGTGTTCCGGAAGACGCGCGGCCGCACCCCGAACGTCTCGAACATCTTCGCGGCATGCGCGGTCACCTGGTCGCGGAACTCGTCGCGGCTGTAGAGGAACGCCAGGCTGTGGTAGAACGTCTCGGCCAGCATCTCCACCTGGCCCGTGTCCACGAGCGCCCGGAACGAGTCGACCACCTCCGGCGTCCAGTTCTGGAACTGCTCCAGCGCCACCCCGGTCATGCTGTACGAGACGGAGAAGTCCTTGCCGTAGCGCCGGATGAGGTCGAGGATCAGGCGGTTGGTGGGCAGGTAGCACTTGGCGGCGACCTTGCGGCAGATCTCGGCGTTCTTGTAGTCGTCGAAGTACGAGGGCTCGGAGTCGAAGACGCTGTACCGCCGCAGGCGGAACGGCTGATGCACCTGGAAGTAGAAGCAGACGCTGGCCATTGACCGCCCTTGACAGGAGTTCCAAGTCTCAAGTCGCAGGTTCCAAGGGAACACCCAAGGCCCACACACAGGCCGCTAACCTGGAACCTGGAACTCGGAACCTGGAACTCGGAACCTGGAACTCGGGGCTATCCTTTCGCCGTTGCGACTTCCTCATAGACGTCGACGCAGGCCCGGGCGGCGTCGTTCCAGGAGAACTTGCGCACCTCGAACGCCCCGTGTTCCCGCAGGGTCTTCTGGAGGGGCGGATGCCGCAGCACGGCGATGATCTTATTGGCCATCTCGTTGATGTCCCAGAAGTCCACCTTCAGGGCGTGCGTCAGGACCTCGCTCACGCCGCTCTGCTTCGAAATGAGGACCGGCACGTCGTGCGACAGCGCCTCCAGCGGCGCCAGCCCGAACGGCTCGCTGACGCTGGGCATCACGTACAGGTCGGCCATCTGGAACACGCGGTCCAGGTCCTCGCCGCGCAGGAAGCCCGTGAAGGTCACCCGATGCCCGATCCCCATCGCGGCCGCCAGTTCGATGATCCGCTTGATCATGTCGCCGGACCCCGCCATGACGAACTTGACGTTGTCCATGACGCCCAGGACCTTCTTGGCCGCCGCCAGGAAGTACTCCGGCCCCTTCTGCATCGTGACCCGGCCGACAAACAGGACGATCTTGTCGTCGTGCTCGATCCGCTCCAGTTCCTGCGGGATCGGCTTCCCGTTGACGGTGATCGCGTTGTGGATGACGCGGCACTTGGACTCGGGGACGCCGTAGCGGCTCGTCACGATGTCGCGCGTGAGGCGGCTGACGCAGACGACCCGGGCGGCCCCGTGCAGGCCGGCCCGCTCGATGTCGTAC
>CAYGZE010000334.1:0-5234 GCA_964354185.1 uncultured Anaerolineales bacterium
CGTGACGGGCTTGGACCAGACGGGTTCGCCGCCGGGGGCGGCGTAGCGGACGAAGACCGTGACGGTCGGGCTGTCGGGCATCCGGTTGCCCCAACCGAGGGAGAGCGAGTAGCCCCAACCGACGATGCTGCGGACCAGCGACGGCCTGAGTTCCGCGCAGGCGAACGTCCACGACTGCGCCGGCCGCGCGGTGGCCGGGTCGACGTCGCCCACCTTGCCGGGGAAGAGGAGAAAGTCGAGCATCCCGCTGCCGACGACCGGCCTGGGCTGGGCCCGCTGGAAGAGCGTGACGCGGATGCGGACGCCGTCGGGGCCCGGCCGCTCGTCCCAGTTGACGGCCATGGGGACGGCCTCGGCCCAGACGACGTCGACCTGGGAGACGGGCGCCGGCGGGCGGTCGGGCGTCGCCCCCTGGCGGACCGCTCCCCCGCAGCCCACGACGCCGCCGGCGCACACGAGCAGCACCACGACGGCCCGGAGGTTCATGGCGCCCGCTCCTCGGGTCCGGGGATGATCGTGATGGCCGGATTGGCGGCGGGGGGCGTGCGGCCGCCCTGCGCGCCGTCCGGCGCCGGGGCGTCGGGCGACGGGGCCGGTCCGCCGGCGCCCTTTTTCTCGACCTCGTCCGGATGGTAGATGCGGTCCGGGTCGAGCATCGTGTTGCGCAGGCCGTCCGCCTGGATTGCCTTGGGCAGCGTCAACGTCTTCACCTCGCGGACGGTGGCCTGGTCGGCATGGGGCACCGTGCGCAGGACCTCCGGCGTGAGGATGATGAGCAACTCCGTCCGCTCCTTGACCTTGGTGGTTGTCTTGAAGAGGTGGCCCAGGATGGGGATGTCGCCGAGCAGCGGGATCTTGCGCTCGCGGTCATCGTTGCGGGTGGTGATGAGGCCGCCGATGATGATCGTGTGGCCGTCCTGGACCGTGACGGTGGTCTCGGCCGAGCGGTTGTTGATGATGGAGGCGGTGACCGTCTCGCTGATCTGGACGCTCGAACTCGACAGGGCGCTGATCTCGGGGTTGACCTGGAGTTTGACGAAGCCATCGGGGTTGATGCGCGGCGTGACGTTGAGGATGATGCCGACGGGCTGGTACTCGATGGTGTTGAAGGTGGTCCCCTCCTCGGTGATGCGGCTGGAGGTGATGAAGGGGACGCGCTGGCCGATGTTGATCGTCGCCAGTTGATTGTCGGACGCGAGGATCTGCGGGCGGCTGAGGACCTCCAGGCGCCCCTGGCTCTCGAGGGCCCGCAGGAAGTACTGGAGGTCGCCCCCGGTGACGGTGACGCTGAACCCGCCGTTGGCGATGTCGCCCTGGACGCCGAAGTTGGTGCCGCCGGTCGTCGTGATCCGCTGGCTCCCCTGGTGGACGTCCGTGAAGTTCCAGTCCATGCCGAAGTCGAGCGTGTCGTCCAGCGTGACCTCCACGAGGAGCACCTGGATGAGAACCTGGGGCGGCGGCTGATCGAGTTCCTCGACCAGGTTGGTGATCGTGCTGAAGTAGCGCGGGCTGGCCGACAGGACCAGGGTGTTGGACGTCGACTCGGCCACGACGGCAACCTCGCGCTCCAGCAGGCGCTGGGCGGCGCCGACGGCGTCGGCCCCGAGCGTCGCCGTGATCCGCTGGCGCTCCTGGGTCAGGAACTGGGTGAGGGCCGTCTCGATGTCGGCGGCCTGGGCGTTGCGGAGGCGGTAGACGGTGGTCTGGCGTTCCTGGGCGGGGCTGGAGTCGAGCGCCTCGACGACCTTGGTGCACAGGTCCACGTACCGCCGCGTGCCGCCGATCAGCAGGCTGTTGGTGCGGGCGTCGACGGTGATCGAGAGGGCGTATTGCTCGGCGCTGCCGAGGGTGGCGGCGGCGGCCGACTTCTCGCCCTCGGGCCCCGTCGTCGAGAGGGTGTATCGGACCTTCTGGGCGTTTGCGCCCGCGCCCCCGCCGGCCGCCTGCGCGCGGAACAGGTCCGAGAGGATCTGGGCCGTCTGGGCCGCGTCGGCGTTCTGGAGCGTGATGACGCGGATCTCGGCGAGGCGCGGCTGCGTGGAGTCCATCGCCTCGATCAGGTTCTCCAAGAGGGGCATGTTCTCGACCGGGGCCGAGACGACGATGGCGTTGCTCCGCGCGTCGGGCGTGATGAGGACGCCTTCCTGAAGGGCGCTGGTGACGAGTTCCTGGCCGTCCCGGGTGCGCGTCACGAACTGGAGGAGGGCCTGGGTCATCGGCCCGCCGGGCTGGACCGTAGGCGGCTTGTTGTTGAGGGCGTCCGTGAGGATCCTCGCCAGTTCCGTCGCATCGGCGTTTTCGAGCGAGACGATCCGGATCTCGGTCACCTGGGTGACGGTGGCCGTGTCGAGTTGCCGCACGAGGTCGGCGATCCGCTGCATGTCGGCGGGCCCGGCCGAGACGACGATCGCGTTGAGGCGCGTGTCGACGCTGATGCCGACGGCGGCGGCCGCGGCCGCCCCTTCCGCCTGGTACAGGCTGCGCAGGGTGTTCGCCACCTGGAGCGCGTCCGACTTCGAGAGCGGGAACACCTGGAGCGTGCTGCCCGGCAGGGGCACGGCGTCGAGCCGGCTGATGAGGTTCTCGGCCAGGGCCATGTCCTCGGGGCTGGCGCCGACGATGATGGCGTTGGTGCGCGGGTCGGCCACGACGGTGACGGGGTCCTTCGTGGTGTCGCGCTCGATGCGCTGGGTGAAGAGCGTCTGGAGGGTGGGCTGGAGGCTGGTGGCGACGGCCTGCTTGAGGAAGAAGACGCGGAAGTCGGCGCCCATGAGGGTCTGGTCGCCGTCGAGTTTCTGGATCATCTGCTCGACGGCCGCGAACGTTTCGCGCGTGCCGGCGACGACGAGGGCGTTGGTCCGCTGGTCGGCCAGGATGACGACGGGCAGCGTGGGCCCGACGCCGCCAACGGCCTGCTCGCCCGCGCGTTTCGTGTTGAAGAACGTCTGGAGCATGGGCCCGAGGCGCGTCGCGTCGGCGCGCTTGAGGATGTAGATGCGAATGTCGCTCAGGCCCGTGAAGTCGCCGCCCGAGTCGATGCGGTCGATGATCTCCTCGAGCACCTTGAAGTTCTCGCGGCTGGCCGAGACGATCAGGACGTTCGTCCGGACGTCGACGGCGATGGCGACCTTCTCGCGGGCCGCCAGCGACGTGTTCGGCCCCGCCAGGACGATGCCCGGCTTGTAGAGGCCCTGGGCCATGAGGCCCTGGAGCATGGCCGCCACGCGCTGGACGTCGGAGTTCTTGAGCACGTACATGCGGACGATGCCCGTCTCGTCGGGCGGCTCGACGTCGACCTTCGCGAGGAGCGCCCGGATCAGGACCATGTTCTCCTTGCTGGCCGACAGGATCAGGGCGTTCGTGAGCGAGTCGGTCACGACGTCGACGCGGTCCTGCGGCGCCGGGGGCTGGCCGGGCGGCGTCATGCTCGTCAGCCGCGCCTGGAACAGGCTCTGGATCGTCGGGCCCACGACCCCGGCGTCGTTGAACTTCATCGGGATGACGGCCAGTTCGACGGCCAGGTCGCGCTGCTCGACGTCGAGTTTCTCCAGGAGGACCTTCAGGATGCGCGTATCGTCGGCGTTGGCGGTCACGATGAGGGCGTTCGTGCGGAGTTCGGGCAGGATGGCGGGCGCCTGGCGGGCCAGGTCGGGCGACCGCGCGGCGGCATAACGCTGGGCGAAGAGGTTCGCCAGCGTCGTGCTCAGGGTGCCGGCGTTGGCGTACTTGAGGGGCAGGACCTGGACCTGGCCGCTCAGGGCGGGCCCGGCGTTGTCGAGCTGCTCGGCGAGGGTCTTGACGAGGTCGTAACTCTCCTTCGAGCCGCCGACGATCAGGCTGTTGGAGCGCGGGTCCGCCAGAACGACCGTCCGCAGCGCCTCGGCGTCGGCCACGCCCAGGCTCGTCTGCCGCTCGACGCGGGCGTCCATCATCGCCTGGAGGATGGGCGCCAGGGGCGCGGCGTCGGCGTTCTTGAGCGCGATGAGGCGCATGTCCCGCAGGTCGATCGGCGTCTTCATGTCCAGGCGGGTCACGAGCGACTCGAGCACGGCGAGCGTCTTGTCGCTGGAGGTCACGACGAGGGCGTTCGTGCGCGTGTCGACGGCGATGGTCGGGCGGTCCTCCGGGCGGGCGGCCGTCTCCGCGCCCTGGCCCGCGTAGAGCGCGTCGATCATCGTCTTGAGGCGCGTCGCGTCGGCGTTGACCAGGGGGAAGATCCGCACGACGCTCATCCCGCCCGCGCCGGGCACGTCCATCGTGTCGATGACGTCGGCAATGAGCGGCATCACGTCGCTCCGGGCGGCCACGACGAGGGTGTTCGTGGCCACGTCGGCCTGGACGGTGAGGGCCGGCCGCGTCTTCGGCAATTCGGTCGAGTGGCCTTCCTCCTTCTCGAGCAGCGTCCGGAGGCGCGTGACCTGCGTGCGCAGGCCCTCGGCGCCGGGGGTGGCGGCCGCAGCGGCGGTCTCGGCGAACACGGCCTGGAGGACCGGCAGGACCCGCCGCACGTCGGCGTGCTTGAGGCGGAACAGGCGCACGTCGGTCACGATCTTGCCGGCGTCGCGGTCGAGGTCCTTCAGGACGATCTCGGCCAGGGCCAGCGACTCCTCGATGCCGCTCAGGACGAGGCTGTTGGTCCGCACGTCGGCCGAGACGTTCAGGGGGCTCACGAGGGCCTTGCCGCTGATGCTCTCGGGCTCGGCCTTGCCGGCGACGCTGGTGCCCGTCCTTCCCCCGAGCCGCACGCCCTGGGTGAAGATCTCGCGCAGGACGGTCATGGCCGACTCGGCGTCGGCGTTCCGGAGGTGGACGAGGCGGACCTTGACGCCCTCGGCCAGGGGCACGCTGTCGAGGATCTCGACGACGGCCTCGAGGGCCTTGAGGTTGTCGGGCGTGGAGGAGATGACCAGGGCGTTGGCCCCCTGCTGGTTGGCGACGTTGGGGTCGGCGGTGATCTTGATGGGCTTGGTGAGGTCGAGTTCGGGCGGCCGCTCGGCGCCCACGATGCGCAGGCGCAGGAGGCGCACCTGTTCCTGGAGTTCGCGGGCCTCGGGCGTGACCTGGCCGGCGGCGTTGGGCTGGAGCATCTCGTTGAGGACGGCGGCCATGCGCGTCGCGTCGGCGCGCTTGAGTTTGATCACCAGGACCTCGGTGTCGGCGAACGCCGTCGGCTTGTCGAGGGCCTCGATGATCTTGCCCACCTGGTCGAAGAGCGTGCCGCGCGCCGTCACGAT
>CAYGZE010000335.1:0-5230 GCA_964354185.1 uncultured Anaerolineales bacterium
CGCGGCGCAGCGCTATTCCTCGTCGCCCCGGTCGAGGGCTTCGCGGCGCGGCCGGTCGCCGACCGGTTCGTCGTTGACGAGGACCGCGCGGTCCTCGGTCACGGTGACGCGGTCGCCGGGTTCGAGGCGGCCGCACTCGCGGTCATTCACCGAGAAGGTCATGCGGCCGTCGCGCTTCTCGACCACGATCCGCACGTCGCCCAGGTGAACCTCGTACCGGGCCTGGGTCCGGCGCGGCAGGAGGCTCGTGCTGGAACTCGAGGAGAAGCTGCTGCCGTTGCCGCGCGCCCCGAGGACCTCGAACTCGACGCCTTCGACCCGCGCACTGCCCCGGTCGTCCGTGACCCGCGCGTAGTTGCTCTCCTCGGCGGGCCGCATCGCCACGTCGGCCCGCATCGCCACGGCGTCGCGCCTGCGCACCTCCTTGGCATGTCCCCTGCACAGGAGCCACCCCAGGGGCACGGCGACCAGGAGGACCAGGGCTGCCAGGACGATGCCGACGATGCCCGCGACCCAGAGGGCCGCCCGCCGCTTGGCGATGCCGACGATGAGCAGGACCAGCCCCGCAACCCCCGCCAACAGGACGACTCCCGCCACCAGCACGATAAGGATGAACGCCGGATGCATGATCGCGCCCTCCCTGCTCGCCCGCGCGGACGCCCTGGCGGAGGGACCTGGCCCGGCCGGCGCCGGAGGGACCTGCCCTGCCTCCGGCAGGCCGCCGACGGGACCTCCGCGCGGGCGCGGATCGCGCGGCACGGACGGACCGAGTAGAACCGCGCTGGGGGGCCGGGTCAAGGGCCAAGCGGCCGGGGCCAAGCGGCCGGGACGCCGCGGCGGGTCACGCCCGGGACGAGTACTCGCCCGTCCGCGTGTCGACGATGATCTTCGTGCCGTTCGTGACGAAGGGGGGGACCTTGACCCGGGCGCCGCCCTCGCACAGGGCCTCTTTCATGGTGTTGGTGACGGTGGCCCCCTTGAGTTCGGGCACCGTGTCGACGACCGTCAGCGTCACGGTGGTCGGCAGTTCGATGAGGACGGCCTTGCCTTCGACAAAACTGATGCTCAGTTCGAGGTTGGGCGTCAGGAAGACCTTCTGGTCGCCCACCAGGTCGGCGGGGATGCGGACCTCCTCGAACGTCTCCATGTCCATGACGACGTGGGCCTCGGACTCGCTATAGAGGTAGTTCATGACCTTGCGTTCCAGCAGGGCCAGTTCGAACAGTTCCTCCGTCCGGTAACGGTCCTCGACGAGTTGGCCGGTCTGGATGTTCTTGAGTTGGATGACCTGGCTGGAGCGCCAGTTGCCCTTGGCGACCTTCTCGTTGGTGACGCAGACCCAGATGCCGCCCTTGTGCTGGACGGCCTGGCCGCGCCTCAAATCGATTGCCTTGATACTGGCCATGCGGCTGCATCTCCACGCTAAGGACTCACGGTTTCCCGGGCCCGGGCCCCGCCTGGGGCGGCGGGCCTAACGGTTGATGACCTTCGGCTTGTACGGGTGGCTGCGTTTGCGGTCGACGGTCACCTTCTCGATCTTGTCGCCGACCTGGATCTTGTCGACGACGTCCATGCCCTGGGTCACCTTGCCGAAGATGGCGTGCTTGCCGTCGAGCCAGGGGGTCTCGACGTGGGTGATGAAGAACTGGCTGCCGCCGGTGTTGGGGCCGGCGTTGGCCATCGAGATGACGCCGCGCGCGTGCTTCAGGCGCGGGCTGAACTCGTCGGCGATGACGTAGCCGGGGCCGCCGGTGCCGGTGCCCTTGGGGCATCCGCCCTGGACCATGAAGTCGGCGATGACGCGGTGGAACGAGAGGCCGTTGTAGAAGCCCTTCTCGGCCAGGCTGATGAAGTTGGCGACGGTGTTGGGGGTGTCGTCCTCGGCGAGTTCCAGGACGATCTTGCCCTTGGTGGTCTCGAGGGTGACCTGGGGGAGGGGCTCGGGCATCGTCGACTCCTTCTCGGGTTTGGGCGTCTCGGGGGCCGGGGCGGCCTGTTCGGGCGTCTCGGCGGGCGGGGTCTCTGTGGCCTCGGGCTGCACGGGCGGGGCGTCCTTCGGGGCCTGGTCGCACCCCGCGACCAGGGCCGCCAGCACGACGGCCGCCGCCGTCCACGCTACGCGATTTCGACGCATGGGCTTCCTCCACCGGCAATCACGCCCGGGTCGCTTGCCCGGGACGGCGCATTGTAGCGGCCGACGGGCGGCGCGACAACTGAAAAGGCGGCCGCGCGGACGGGCTGCCGCCGGAATCGCTTGCACGGGCCCGCGCCAGGCGGTAGGTTGCCCTCGGCCCGCACGGGCGGGGTGGCGCGCCGGGCGGAACGGGCCGCCGCCGCAGGGCGAGAGCCGGAGAGGAGACGATCATGGACGCGGTCCGTCGGTCCTCATCCTCGGGGCGGTTCCGGGCGGCGGCCTTCCTGGTGGCGGCCGTTGTCGCCATCGTTCTCGCCGGCCGGCAGGGCCGGTGCGAGGCGGCCGCGCCCCCTGCCTCGACGTATGCGACCGACCTCGCGGCGTTCTTCAAGCAGGTGGACGACGCCTATCCGTTCTTCGAACTCAAGGGGATCCAGGCGGATTGGGACGCGACCAAGACGCGGCTGGCGGCCGGCGTGGGCGCGTGCCGGTCCGACACGGAGTTCCTCGGCATGGTCCTGGAGGCCATGCGCTGCCTGCGCGACGCGCACATGAGCCTGGACCAGCCCAAGGCCGACCTGCCGAAGCCCCCGCCGGAGTACTACCCGGGCATCAGTTTCCTCGCGGCCGTCAAGGACACGGTCGTGGTCATGTACCCGCCGAAGGGGTACGAGTCGCAACTGAAGACCGGCACGCTCGTCGTCTCCATCGACGGCAAGCCCGCCCGGGCCGTCCTGGAGGACCGCGCCAAGCGTGCCTGGGCCGCAGGGGGCTGGTTCTCGAGTCCGCAGCGTGCGCGGCTGTTCGAGTTCCGCATGCCGCTGGGCGGCCGGCAGGGCGAGAAGCACGTGATCGGCTACCTGGCGCGCGGCAGGCCGCAGAAACTCACGCTGACGAGCACGGTCGAGGCAAGCGGCTGGCCGCACACCTACAACCAGCCGGCGAACCTGACCCGCGTCGGGCGCTCGTTCTTTTACGGGCGGCTGCCCGGCGGGGCAGGCTACATGTACGTCCGTCGCGTCGACGACAGCACCGAGCCGGGGCTCAAGGAGGCCCTCGCGAAGGCGCCCGACGCCAAGGGCTGGGTCGTGGACCTCTGCGGCAACGCCGGAGGGGGATACGACGACGCCCTCGTCGAGGCCGTCAAGGCGATGCCGAGGCCGGTGGCGGTGATCATCGACGAGGGGTGCATCTCGGCCGGCGAGACCCTCGCCCGCGACTTCGCGAACCACGCCGGCGCCCGCCTGTTCGGGGCGAAGACGGCAGGCTCCTCCACCGCCAAGCAGCACTGGACGTTCCCGTCCGGGATCGCCTCGGTCACGTTGTCCGTCCGCAGCCGGTGGCGCCTCGACAAGAAGCCGATCGAGTTCAACGGCATCGATCCCGACGAGCCGGTCGAGGCGGTGCCGGAGGAGGTGGCGCGCGGCCTGAACTCGGCCATCTGCCGCGCCGAGGCGTACCTGAAGAAACCGTAGGGCGGTTGGAGGTCGTGTGTTGACAGTGTAGGCCCGCGCGGCGGGACCTGGCGCGCGGGCGTACGGCACTGGCGGGCAAGCCGCCAGTGGCACCCGGCGCGGCGGGGTGCCGCGCGGGATGGGTTGCCGACGCCTGCCGCCGGGGCGCGGGAAAGGAGCGGTGGATGCGCGAGGTCAGGCCCGAGCACCGGTACTTCGACCTGGCGCCGCGGGTCGTGCCGGCCGACCGGTCGAGCGTGGTGGAGATTCGGCCCCGGTTCGACCACTGCCGGCTGGACGACGCCGTCGAATACGAGGTCCGGTACCTCCCGGCCGAGGAGTTCGCCCAGCGCGGCGACTGGCCGGAGCACGAGGTGCGGCTCCTGAGGCCGGCGGGCGGCGTGCTGCGGGTCGAGCAGTACTTCGAGGGCGAGCAGGAGCACGTCCTCCTGGTGACCCGCGTCACCGGCGCGAAGCGCGAGCGCCTGGGCGACTTCCGCGTCTACTCGGTCGGGCCGGACCTGCTGGCCCGGCGGCCGTACAAGGGCGACACGCACCTGCATAGTTACCGGTCCGACGGCCGCGAGTCGCCCGCCTACGTGGCCGGGGCCTGCCGGCGCATCGGCCTCGACTTCATGGCCGTCACCGACCATCACCGCTACGCCCCGTCGCTGGAGGCGCAGCGGGCCTACGAGGGGGCGCCGATCGACCTTCGGATCTTCCCCGGCGAGGAGGTCCACCCGCCCGACAGCCTCGTGCACCTGGTGAACTTCGGCGGGCGCTTCAGCGTCAACGACCTCTTTGCCGACGAGGGGGCCTACCGGCGGGGCGTCGCCCAGGTGGACGAGCGGCTGGGCGACCTGCCGCCCGGCGTCGACCGGTACCAGTACGCCTCGGCCGCCTGGTGCTTCGAGCGGATCCGCGAGGCGGGCGGCCTGGGCGTCTTCTGCCACCCCTACTGGTTCACGGATTGGCGCTACTCGCCGGGCGGGCCCGTGACGGCGTGCCTGCTGGAGCGGCAGCCGTTCGACGCCTTTGAGGTCGTCGGCGGGTTCACGTACGGCGAGTTCGACAGCAACACCCTCCAGGCCGCCCGGTACTATGAGGAGCGGGCCGCGGGGCGGCGGCTGCCCATCGTGGGCGCCTCCGACTCGCACGGGTGCGAGAACCCGGAGCGCGGCCTGTTCGGCTGGTACTACACGATCGTCTTCTCGCCGGGGCCGGACCTGGCGGACCTCGTCCGCAGCGTCAAGGACCTCTACTCGGTGGCCGTCGAGGACGTGCCGGGCGACCGGCCGCGCCCGGTGGGGCCTTTCCGCCTCGTGAAGTACGCGCTGTTTCTGCTGCGCGAGGTCCTGCCCGAGCACGACGAACTCTGCGCGGAAGAGGGCCGCCTGATGCTGGCCTACGCGGGCGAGGCCGGGGCGGAGGGCGGGAACTGCCCCGTGGCGCCGGGCGCGGGCGAGGGCAGCCCGGCCGCGCGCGACGCCCTCGCCCGCCTCCAGGGCCGCACGGCCGCCTGGATGGACCGGTGCTGGGGCCCGCGGCGCTGACGCCGGGCACGGTCGCTTTCGTGGGCCGGGTGCCACGGGCTGCTTGTCGTTCGACCCGGAGGCTCTCGACGGGCAGCCAGTGCGCGTCC
>CAYGZE010000336.1:0-5217 GCA_964354185.1 uncultured Anaerolineales bacterium
GCGGCGGGGCCGTGGAGTTCGTCCGGCTGGGCGACTGGCCGGTGCACCTCACGGGTGACGCCTACGAGGTGGCCGTCGAGGTGGAGCGAGGTGCGGAGGCCCAAGCGCTGGACCTTCTCTCGCGCGACGGGGCCGCGATGGGCGAAGCGGCTCGCGCGGGGCGCCAGGGCGCTATCCTGCTCTGCGTGCGGCGGCGCGAGCCATTGCCGCAAGACGTTCGGCGCCAGCTTGCGGGGCTTGTCGGGATACGCAGGCTCTGGGCGGCGGAGCCGGTCTTCTTCGTCCAGCGCGGGGAGCCGCCATGGGCGAGTGCCCAGGAGGTGGTCTTCCTCGCCCGCGACCGCGGCCTGTCGCTGGGCCAGGCGGCGCTCGAATACGAAGCGGCCCTGCTCGGCCTTCCGAAGAGCCAGGTCCTCGCAGAGGCGATGCGGCGGCTCGACGTCATGGGCCGCGCTGTCGAGCGCGGGCTGGACCCGGCACTCGCCGGCATGCAACTCCTTGCCCCCAGCGCGGGCAAGGTCTATGCGGCCGAGGCCGAGGGTCGCCTCGCCGTTGGGGGGCTGCACGCCCGCGCGGCCGCGCGGGCCCTGGCCGCCATGCACGTCAACAGCAGCATGGGCGTCGTGTGTGCCGCGCCCACGGGCGGATCGGCGGGCGTGATCCCCGCGGTGCTCGTGACGCTGACGGAGGAGAAGGGACTCGACCGCGAGAAGGCCGCGCTCGCGCTCCTCGCGGCGGGGGCCGTGGGTGTGGTGGTGGAAAACCGGGCCACCTTTGCGGCCGAAGTGGCGGGATGCCAGGTGGAGATCGGGGCGGCTGGCGCGATGGCCGCCGCCGCCGTGGTGGATGCCGCAGGCGGTAGCGCGGCTCAGGCCGCCGATGCGGCCGCCATCGCGTTCCAGAACACCATGGGATCCGTCTGCGACCTCGTGCAGGGCATCGTCGAGATCCCGTGCCACACGCGGAACGCCGTGGCCGCCTCGAACGCGTTCATTTGCGCCGACCTGGTCCTGGGAGGCTACGCCAACCCGGTTCCGCTGGACGAGACCGTCGACGCGGTCTATGCCGTGGGGAGGATGCTTCCCGACGAACTCCGCTGCACCGCCCTGGGCGGCCTGGCCGCGACGCCCTCGGCAAGGGCCATGAGGCTCTTGCGATAGGAAGGCCGCGGGCCCCGGGAGAAGTCATGATGGAACGCAGGCTCCGCTTCCTTTCGACCGAGCCGGTGTTTGCGGACCGCGACATCGCCCCCGGAACGCACATCAACGCCATCGGCTCCTACAAGCCCACGGTCCGCGAGATCCCCGCCGAGACGGTCCGGCGCGCCCGCGTGGTGGTGGACCACCGCCCGGCCGCGCTCGCCGAGGCGGGCGACCTCATCATCCCGATCGAGCAGGGCCTGATCGCGAAGGACCACGTCTACGCGGAACTGGGGGAGATCGTCGCCGGGCTCAGGAAGGGTCGGGAGTCTCCGGAGCAGGTCACCCTGTTCAAGTCGGTGGGGGTGGCCGTGCAGGACATGGCGGCCGCCAACCGCGTGCTGGCCGCCGCGGAACGTCTGAACCTTGGAACCCGGTTCGCGCTCTGACCCCGGCCGGAGGCGGCGTGTGTGAAGGGGAAGGTCCGGGCGGATGCCCCGCCGCCTACTGCGCCGAGAATTTGTGGATCATGGTATGCTTATAGGTTTCACCCGGACGAAGGACCACGGACGGGAAGTCGTCATGGTTCGGCGAATCCGGGTAATGCTGGGTCTCCAGGCAGAAGCCGAAGTGTCGCCGGTAGACCACGCCGCCCTTGCCGGTGACGGTTCCGTCCAGGAAGTTTCCCGAGTAGAACTGGATGCCCGGCTGGTCGGTGTAGATCTCCAGGACGCGGCCGGTCGTGGGTTCGACCGCCCTGGCGGCGAGCGTCACCCGGCCTTCCTGGCCGCGGAGCACGAAGTTGTGGTCGTAGCCTCCCTCGACCTGGGCGATCCGCGCCCCGATGGCCGTCGGTTCGCGGAAGTCCATCGGCGTCCCCTCGACGGGCCTGAGTTCCCCCGTCGGGATCAGGCCGGCGTCCACGGGCGTGTACTTGTCGGCGCTCAGCATCAACTGGTGGCCCAGGACGTCGCCGGAGGCGGGGCCGGCCAGGTTCCAGTAGGAATGGTGCGCCAGGTTCACCACAGTCGGCTTGTCGGTCGTGGCCGAGAACTCCGCCTTGAACTCGCTATCGTCGGTCAGGCTGTAGAGGGCCGTCACGTCCAGGTTGCCGGGGTAGCCTTCCTCGCCGTCCTTGCTCCGATAGGTGAACTTCACGGCGACGGAGGACGGGGTCTGGACCGGCTCGGCGTCCCACAGCGCCTTGTCGAAGCCCTTGATGCCGCCGTGCAGATGGTTCGGGCCGTTGTTGGTCGCCAGCGTGTAGGCGTTGCCGTCCAAGGCAAACTTGCCCTTGGCGATCCGGTTGGCGTAACGGCCGATGGTGGCGCCGAAGTGGGGGGCGTTGGCCAGCCATCCCTCGAGCGTGTCATAGCCCAGCGTCACGTCGGCCAGGTTCCCCTGGCGGTCGGGCACTTCCACGCTGACGGTGATGGCGCCGTAGTTGATCAACCGCACGCGCATTCCATGGGCGTTGGTCAGCGTGAAGAGATCAACCTGGCGGCCGTCCGGCATCTTGCCGTAGGGTGTCCTCTCGAGGCTCAGTTCTCCCGGCCCTTTCGGCGGTTGGCCGCCGCAGGAACCCAGAACCATGCACGAGGCGGCGGCAGCCGACAGCAGCAAGCCCAGTCTGGACGCTGTCATAGGACACGCTCCTTCGCAGGACGCCCGCAAGTCCCCGTTCTTTCCGGCCGTCGCAGGGCCGAGCCTGGGCGTCTACCGGCGCCGGCGCAGCAGGTCGAGGGCGACGGCGCCGATGATGACGCCGCCCTCGACGAATTGCTGCCAGTTCGCCTCGACGCCCAGGATCACGAGGCCCTGCCTGAGTACCTGGAGGATGGCGGCCCCCAGCAGCGCGCCGAAGACCGTGCCGACGCCGCCCGAGAACGACGCGCCGCCGATGATGACGGCGGCGATGACGCGCAGTTCGTCTCCCGTCCCGGCGGTCGGCTGCCCGGTCTCCACCCGCGACGCCTGCACGATCCCCGCCAGCCCCGCCAGCAGGCCGCAGACCGTGTAGACGCCCCACTTGATCGCGGTGACGTTCAGCCCCGACAGCCGCGCCGCCTCCTCGTTGGCACCAATGTAGTAGATATGGCGGCCTGTCCGCATGTACCTCAGGAAGACGTCCCCGATCAGGACGACGGCGACCATCAGCCAGACGGGGTTCGGTATGCCGAGGGTATCGCTTTGGGCGATCGCGTCGAAGCCGGCCTTGGCCGCCGCCCCTTTCACCGTCACCTGCTGGGCCCCCGTGACCACCAGGGGGAGGCTCCGGGCCATGCTCATCGTCCCCAGCGTGATCACGAACGGGGCCATGCGGAGCCGGCTGATGAGCGCCCCGTTCAAGAACCCCACGGCCGCGCCCGAGGCCAGGGCGATCGCCACGGCCACCCACAGGGGGCAGTCCAGGTTGCGGATCGCCAGGGTGGCCAGGCAGCCCGACAGCGCCACCACCGAGCCGACGCTCAGGTCGATCCCTCCCAGGATGATCACCATGGTCATCCCCGCCGCCATGATGCCGATCATCGAGAACTGGCGGGCCACCAGGAGCAGGTTCCCCCCCTCCAGGAACGGCGGCCGCAGGATCGCCAGGATCGCGCACATCCCCAGCAGCACCAGCAGGACGCCGGCCTCTCGCGGGGCCGCGTGGATGTCGAACTCCTGCCGGACCTCCGGCGTGTAAAGCGAGAAGTAGAGATAGATCATGAGCACCGATTCGTAGAGGAACAGCCAGCGGTTGCTCCAGTACGCGCCGAGAAAGACGCCCGCCAGCGCGCAGGCCTGCACCAGGTACCAGGCGGGACGCCGGCGCATCGCGTAGGCCACGGCGACGGCCAGGCCGAGCACGGCGGCCGCGGCGGCGGCGGCGATCCGCACCGCGTCCCGCTCGGGCGCCGGCAGCAGGATCGCCAGCGGCAGCCCCGCGCACGCCGGCAGCCAGACCGCCAGGACCAGTTTGCTCAGGCCCGACAGGGGCCGGGCGGCCGGAACGACCGGCACGGCGGCTGCCCGCTTGTCGGCATCGCGCTGCGGCAAGATCATCGTCCTCCGGTGGCCAGGTGGATGACGGCTTCCTGGGTGGCCTCGGCCCGGGTGAGTTCCCCCGCGATCGTCCCTTCGCGCACCACCAGGATGCGGTCGCTCATGCCGAGGATCTCGGGCAGTTCCGACGAGATCATCAGGATCCCGATCCCCTGGCGGGCCAGGTCGCCCATGAGGCCGTAGATCTCGGTCTTGGCGCCCACGTCGATCCCTCGCGTCGGCTCGTCCAGCACCAGCACCTTGGGCTTCAGCGCCAGCCAGCGCGCCAGGACCACCTTCTGCTGGTTGCCGCCGCTGAGGAACTGGACCTCCTGCTCCTCGGAGGGCGTCCGGATGCGGAGTCGGCTCACGAGGGACGAGACGAGCCGCCGCTCGAGCGCGATTCGCACGAAGCCCCATCGGCACAGCCGCGCCAGGCCGGCGGCGGTCATGTTCTGGGAGACCCCCAGGATCAGGAACAGGCCCTGTTCCTTGCGGTTCTCGGTCAGGAACCCCATGCCGGCGCGAATCGCGTCCCGCGGGGACCGGATGGTGACCGCCCGTCCGGCCACGCGCACCTGGCCCGCCTCCGGCAGGTCGATGCCGAAGATCGCCCGCGCGATCTGGGTCCGACCCGCGCCCACCAGGCCCGCCATGCCGACGATCTCGCCCGCCCGCACCGACAGGCTCGCATTCCTCACGCCGGTCGCGGCGCAGCAGAGCCCCGTGACCTCCAGCACCGGCTCGCCGATGTGGACCGGCTGCTTCCGAAACATGTCCGTCAAGTCGCGCCCCACCATCAAGCGGACCACCTTCTCGACCGTGGCCTCGCGCACCGGCATGGTGCCGGCGTTGCGGCCGTCGCGGAGCACCACCACCCGGTCGGCCACCTCGAAGACCTCCTCCAGCCGGTGCGAGATGTAGATGACCGAGACGCCCTGCTGCTTCAGCCGCCGCACCAGGGCGAAGAGCGTGGCCGTCTCGTGCTCGGTCAGCGCGGCCGTCGGCTCGTCCATCACGATGATCCTGGCCTGGAACGAGATGGCCTTGGCGA
>CAYGZE010000337.1:0-5194 GCA_964354185.1 uncultured Anaerolineales bacterium
CACTGGCGGACAAGCCGCCAGTGGCACCCGCCGACGGGAACTTGTCAAGCACGCCAAACAGGTACCGGCGGGCCGGCGCGACCTCGGGGCGCCGTCAAGGAGCCTTCCGCGCCCGTGGCGTCGTTCCTGAAACACTTCCGGACCGTCAGCGGCCTGACCGTGCTGTCGCGCCTGGCCGGCCTGGCCCGCGACGCCGCCCTGGCCCACGTCCTCGGGGCCCAGTGGGTCATGGATGCGTACGCCATGGCCTTCCGGCTGCCGAACCTCCTGCGGCAACTGCTGGGCGAGGGCGCCCTGAGCGCCGCCTTCATCCCGGTCTTCACCGACTACCTGGAGCGCGGGGGGCGCAAGGCCGCCAACCGCTTCATGAGCCTCATGATCGTCGCCCTGGTGGCGGCGCTCGCGGCCGTCACGCTGCTGGCCGACGGTGCGTTCCTCGTGCTGCGTTATCTTACCGAGTCTGGCACGAAGTGGCACCTGATTTTCGGGCTGTCGGCGGTGCTGTTCCCGTTCGGGATCCTGGTGTGCCTGGTGGCGTTCCTCCAGGCGGCGCTCAACTGCCGGCGGCACTTCGCCATGCCGGCCCTGGCGCCGATCGTGCTGAACCTGTTCATCATCGCGGGGGCCGTCGTCGCCGGCCGCTGGGTGGGCGGCGGCGCCGCCGCGCAGGTCTACGTCATCGCGGCGTTCATCCTCGTAGCGGGGTTCGTGGAGATCGCCATCCAGGTGCCGGTGATGCGGCGCGTGGGCCTGGAGTTCCGGCCCATCTGGGACCTGCGCGACGAGGGCCTGCGGCGGGTGCTGCACCTGCTGGGGCCCGTGGTGATCGCGGTCGGCGTGATTCAGATCAACGTGTTCATGGACTCGCTGATCGCGAATCTGCTGAGCCCGAACGTGGCGGGCGTCGAGACGTTCCGCCTGGGCCCGTGGGAGATCGCGTACCCGATGAAGATCGGGGCGGCGTCGGTGCTCTATTACGGCCCGCTGATCTACCAGTTTCCGCTCGGGGTCTTCGGCATCGCCCTGGCGACGGTCATCTTTCCGGTCCTGACGCGCTACGCCGTCCGCAAGGACCTGGCCGGCATGGCCCGGACGGCGTCGCACGCCCTGCGGCTGACGCTCTTTATCGGGGTGCCCTCGGGCCTGGGCATCATCCTGGTGTGCGAGCCGCTGGTGCGGCTGGTGTTCAACCACGGCCGCTTCGCCCAGGCGCCCGACGCCGTCGCGCGCACCGTCTGGGTGGCCGGCCTGTACGCGCTCGGCATCTGGTCGTACTCGGCCAATCACATTTTGATGCGTGCGTTCTACGCGATGGAAGACATCCGGACGCCGCGGCGCGTGGCGATGCTGGGCGCCGGCCTCAACTTCGTCTGCAACCTCATCCTGGTCTGGCCGATGGCCGAGGGGGGCCTGGCCCTGGCGACCGTCATGTCGGCCGTGTTCCAGACCGTGGTTCTGGCGCGCTTCTTGAGCCGCGCGAGCGCCCGCCTGGATTGGCGCGCCGTGGGGTCGAGCGCCGCGCGGACCCTCGTGGCCACCGCCGCGATGGGCGCGGGGGCGTGGGCCGTCATGCACTGGGCCGTGCCGCTCGCGGGCCTTTCGGGGCGGCCGCTCCTCGGGGCGCAACTGGCGGGGGGCATGGTCGCGGGGGCGGTCGTCTTCGCCGCGGCGGCGCACCTCTTGCGCATGAGCGAACTTCGCGACCTCCTCGGCCGCGCCCCGGCGGACTTGACCGACGAGCCGCCCGGCGGCGGTGACGCAGACGACGCGGAGCCGCCGGATTCAGCGACAGCGTCGCCTGGAGCCTGAGGAACACCCGGTGTGGCGGACTGGTGCCTGACCCACGAGCAGTGTGGGTGTTGCCGGCCAACCGCTGTTATACAGAAGTTACGGCTTGACTTTGCCGATAAATGGGCTAGAATGGTTCTGCCAAGGAGGAGCGGGGATGGGTCTGGGCGAGCGGTTGCGATACGCCCGAGAGGCAGTTGCGTTGCATCAGTCCGATGCGGCGCGAGAACTGGGGATTTCGGACACGGGCATCAGCGAGATGGAGAGCGGCCGACGTCAGCCGAAGGCCGTGCAGTTAGCCAGACTGGCCAGCCTCTACAAGCGCTCCATGGACTTTTTCTTCAGCGCAGAGCCCCTTGCTCCGGAAGTGGTCCTGTGGCGATGCAAGCCTTCAGATGAGGTCGCGGCCCAACGCATTCAGAGGGAGTTCTTCAGCCTCTGCGAGGACTACCAGGAGATTGAGGACTTGACGAGATCGGCCAGCCCATCGGCCCTGCCCAAGGATACGACGCCGAAGGACCGCTTCAGTTACCTGCAAACAGAGCGCCTTGCGGCCAGCATGTGGGATCAGTTTAAGCTCGGGACGGTCCCTGCGGAAAGCCTGCGGCCAGTGCTGGAGGAGAAGTATCATGTTAGGATATTCGCGCTATCGATGCAGAGCGAGGCGTCTGCCGCAGCAACCGTGAACCCGCGATTCGGGCCAGCCGTCCTTCTGAACCGAGACAGCAAACATTGGCGCCGCAACTTTGACCTTGCTCACGAACTGTTCCACCTGTTGACTTGGGACATATTCCGCAACCGCGAGGAAGTCTCCAGCGTGGTAGCGGGGGAGGACGAGGAACGCTGGGCCAATTGCTTCGCAAGCCGTCTGTTGTTGCCGGAGGCTCCTTTCCGGGAGAGAGTAGGCCCCTACATCGGGCCCGACAGGACGCTCCGGATCACGCCACGGGAGATTCACGACTTGGCCAGGGCTCTTGATGTTTCGGCCGAAGCGGTTGTGTACCGCTTCGCCGGCCTCCTGTGCTGGCGCAAAGAGAAAACCCAGGGCGTTATCGACAAGGTGCAGACGTCGCCTTTCGAGCGAGAATCCCGCCCCGTCGAGAGTCTCCCATCCAGGTATGTATTCCTGGTTGTCCAAGCCTACCGGCAGGGCGTGATCTCCTACGGCAAGGGGGCGCAATACCTGAGAATGAGGCACAAGGCAGCGAGAGACTTCTTGGAGCCGCCCGAGGATGACTTCGAGCCGGACCGACAGATCACCGTTGCTTGTGATTGACACATGCGTGGTTCTGGAAGCGCACCGTTTGGGTGTGTGGCGGTCAATCCTGAACCGATGTGCCGTTGCCCTTCCGGAGACCGTAATCGGCGAGACCATCCAGGTCGCCAGGGAATACGACGATTTCGAGCAACACCTGGAGACGGAGGCGCGGGATGGGCTTTTCCGACAGATCTCGCTGTCCGCTCCCGACCTGGCGATCGTCATGCGCCAGTGTCCGGCATTCCCCGGCAAGATTGATGCGGGGGAGATGGAATGTCTGGCGTACATATTGGGGGATACTTTAGAGGCATCTCTTGTCTGCTCCTCGGACGCGGTGGTCTTTCGCTACCTGGGGTGGGTTCAAGAAGTCGAGCGGGGCATATCGCTTGAAGAAGTGCTGCACCAGATAGGGTCGGATCCGCGCCTTTCGCCCAAACTCAGCAAGCGCTTTCGGGAGACCTGGTCCAAGAAGGGGTTTGCCGAGGCCCTCCAGCGGGGCTTCGTCAAGCCCTGAGGGGGAAACCCCAGCCGCCCTTGACGTTGTCTGCTATCGGGGATACAAGGGACCCCCGGTAGGGCATCCCTTTGCGAGGGCGGGCTGTGCCGCGACCCACGTATGCCGAAGTCGACCTCGGCGCCCTTCGCCGCAACCTCCGCGCGCTGCGCGGCCTGCTTGAGCCGCGCGTCAAGGTGCTCGCGGTCGTCAAGGCCGACGCCTACGGCCACGGGGCGGTACCGGTGGCGGCGGCGCTCGTCGAGGCGGGGGCCGACATGCTCGGCGTCGCCCTGGCCGAGGAGGGCGTCGAACTCCGCCGCGCGGGCCTCGGGGCGCCGATCCTCGTCATGGGCACGCTGCCGGCCGACGAGATCGCGGCCGCGCTCCAGTACGACCTGAGGCCGACGATCGACGCCCTTGCGACGGCCGCCGAACTCGACCGCCGCGCCGCCGGGCGCGCGGCCCCCGTCGCGGTGCACCTCAAGGTCGACACGGGGATGAACCGGCTGGGCGTCCGCGCGGAGGAGGCGGCCGAGGCGGCCGCCGCCATCGCCGCCATGCCGCACCTCGTCCTGGAGGGCCTCTACACGCACTTCGCCTGCGCCGACGCGGACGCCCACCCCGCCACGGGGGAGCAGGTGGGCCGCTTCCGGCAGGTGCTCGACGCCCTGGCCGAGCGCGGGGTGCGGCCGGCCCTGGTCCATGCGGCCAACTCGTCGGCCCTGGTCCTTCGGCCCGAGGCGCACTTCGACATGGTGCGGCCGGGGCTGGCGCTGTACGGCGTCCCTCCGTGCCCGCAGGCCGCCGCGCGGGTGGCCCTCGAGCCGATCATGGCCCTCCGGACCGAGGTTGCGCACCTGAAGTGCGTCCGGCGCGGCGAGGCCGCCAGTTACGGCCACACCTGGCGGGCCGCGCGGGACTCCGTCCTGGGCCTGCTGCCCGTCGGTTACGCCGACGGGTTCCCCCGGGCGCTCTCGAACCGCGGGAAGGCCCGCGTCGGCGACCGCCTGTGCCCGATCGTCGGCACGGTCTGCATGGACGCGACGCTAGTGGACCTCACGGACCTGGAGGGGCCGCGCGTGGGGCTGCCCGTCGCCCTGATGGAACCGTCGAACGAGAGCCCCCTCTCGGCCGGCGCGCTGGCGGCCCTGGTGGGCACGATCAGTTACGAGATCCTGACGGGCATCGGGCGGCGGGTGCCGCGGCGGTACGTATGAGGGGGGTACGCGTTCAGCCCTTCGATGGTTCCAGGATCAACAGGGCGTCTTCCCATCCTTCGGGCGTCGAGAACGCCTGGACGCCGCGGTTCGGGAAGGCCCCCGCCGGGGCCGAGTCGCCGGTCCTGGGGTCGATCCAGGAAGCCCTGGCCTGGCCTCCCCCCGTGAACCGGTCCATGTTGACGGCAAACGAGGCCTTGGCGCCGAGGTAGACCATGACCCACCGGCCGTCCTTGTGCCGGGCCGCGAGGTTCAGCACGTCGCCCTGGGTGTTGCCGCCGCTTGCGAAGATGCCTTGGTCCGGCACCAGGCGCCACCATTCCGGCCGCCCCAGGAAGACCTTCTTGAGGATCCCCATCTGGACCGCGCCTGGGGCATCGAGGGCCTTCTTCCACGTGGGAAGCATGCGCCAACTGTCGTTGTGCCCGTACGTGA
>CAYGZE010000338.1:0-5154 GCA_964354185.1 uncultured Anaerolineales bacterium
CGTGGCTAGATAACAGTGCGCCCCTGACGGGGCTGCCAGAAAAAACAGTCACACCTGACGCCGGGGGGCCCGTCAACTGATCCGCTCCTTGAGGTGCTCCAGGAGGGCCTCGGCCGACATGGCGCGGTGATCAGTCCGGTCGGTCCAGCGAACCTCGGTGGCGTGCTTGACGAGGTGGCCCCACTTGCGGCAGGCGGCCAGGACGGTCGTGTGGTTCTTGCCGCCCATCAGCCGCGCGATGTCGGCGTAACTCAGGTCCGTCAGTTCGCGGGCGAGGACCATGCTGACCTGGCGCGCCAGCGAGATGAGGCGGCTCTTGCGCCGGCTCCGGATGTCGGCCGCGCTCACCCCGAAGAACCGGCCCACCTGGTCGACGACCTCGTCCAGGCCGATCACGGTCCGGCGCGTCGTGACGAAGTCGGCGAGCGCCTGGCGCGCCAGTTCCGCCGTCACCGGCTGCTTCAGCAGGGCGGCGCAGGCCACCAGGCGCACGAGCGCGCCTTCCAGGTCGCGGACGCTCCCCTGGACCCGCTCGGCCACCAGCGCGAGGACCTCCTCCGGCAGCGGGTGGCCCATCTGGACGGCCTTGGCCTCGAGGATGCGGCGGCGGGTCTCGTGGTCCGGGGCCGCCAGGCGCACGACCAGCCCGCCTACCCAGCGGCTGACGAGCCGATCCTGGACGGCCTCCAGGTCGCGCGGGTGGGAGTCGGACGCCAGGATCACCAGGCGGCCGCGGCCGTCGAATTCGTTAAAGGTATGCAGGAACTCCTCTTGCGTCGCGCGCTTGCCGGCCAGAAAGTGCACGTCGTCGATGGCCAGGACGTCCAAGTTGCGGTACCGGTGCCGGAAGGCGTCCAGGCTGTTGGTCCGCATTCCGGCGATGTACCGGTTCGTGAACTGCTCGGCCGACAGGCACGCCACCCGCAGGTTCGGCCTCCGCCGCAGCGCCCAGAGGATGCCCTGGACGAGGTGGGTCTTGCCGACGCCGCAGGGGCCGTGGATGAAGAGCGGATGGAACTCCTTGCCGGGCGCGCCGGCGGCCGACTGGGCGGCCGCGAAGGCCATCCGGTTGCAGGGGCCGACGACGAAGTTCTCGAGCGTGAACAGGGGCGTCGAGGGCCGGGCCGGCGGCGCCGGCGCGGCCCGGGGCGGCGCGGGGGGCACGCCCAGTTGCTCCTCGGCCTCGGCCGCGTCCGCCAGGTTCTTCTCACGCCGGCGCTGGAACAGGTCCGCCTCGACGTGGAAGACGACGGGCAGTTCGCGGCCGAGCGTGCGGCGAGCGCTGGCGGCCAGGTGGTCGCCGAAGTGGCTCTTCAGGTAATCGCTGATGAATAGGTTGGCCACGCCGACCGTCAGGCTGTCGGGCCCCACGTGGATGTGCGCGGAGTCCTCGAACCAGACGCGCCAGCGCTCGGGCCCGACGGCGGCCCGCAGGTCGGCAAGGAAGGAGTCGGTGTGTACCGATTGAAGCGGCGCCACAAAAAGGCCCCACGCTCGATGCGGCTGCCCGCGTTGCGTTCTCCGGCAGGGGCGGACGCGCCGGTCCTCCCCGCCCCCGTGCCCGGCGGCCGGCCCGCGACGGCGGCGCCTCGGCCGCGCCGAGGCGCGTTCCCCACGGAGCCGCGCCCGGCGCCCCACGGCACAAGGGCATCGTACGCGCTGGGGCGGCGCGCGAAACGGAATTCTTTTGCTCAGGTTCCGCGCGCGAGGGCGCGCTCTCCGAAGCGGCCAGAGGAAACGGGCTTAGGCGCAGGCGCGGCGCGCACAAATTTTTTCTCCACAGGTTTTCCGCACGGTGGAAAGGCGGTGGAGAAACCGGGCGCGCCGCGCGCCGGCCGCGCGCTCTGGGCGGGCCCGGCGCCGGCCGGGCGGCCCCTCCCATAGACGGGTCGATATGTCACCAGCGCCACCGGCCGCCCGCCGGATGGGCCGCGGCGGCCGTCTTCGGGCGCGCCAGGCCTGAGCGTGTTTTGCCGTTGACACCCGCGGGCGGGGGTGCTATCTGTGGATTGCTTCCGGGTGACGGGTCGGCTGCGGCGGGACGCGGCGGGTCCGCAAGGCGCGAGGTGATGCTCCGATGAGCAAGCCGATTCGCGTGGCGATTGCGGGCGTGGGAAACTGCGCGTCCAGCCTCCTCCAGGGCATCGCGTTCTACCGCCAGCGGCTCCAGCGCGACGGCGTCCGCGAGGCCGTCGGCCTGATGCACTACGACCTGGGCGGCTACCTGCCGGGCGACATCCAGTGCGTCTGCGCCTTCGACATCGACCGCCGCAAGGTCGGCAAGCCCCTCGAACGGGCCTTCCTGGCCCCGCCCAACTGCACCAAGGTCTTCCAGCGGAACATCGGCAAGACCGGCGTCACGGTCGCGATGGGGCCGGTCCTGGACGGCTGCGCGGACCACATGGCCGCCTACCCGGACGACCAGCGGTTCATCCCGGCCCGCAAGGACCCGGTCGACCTGGCGGCGGCCCTGCGGAACTCGGGCGCCGAGATCCTGCTCTGTTACCTGCCGGTCGGCTCGCAGAAGGCCACGGAGACCTATGCCGAGGCCTGCCTGGCGGTGGGGGTGAGCCTCGTCAACTGCATTCCCGTCTTCATCGTGAGCGACAAGGCGTGGGCCGCCCGGTTCGCGCGGGCCGGCATCCCGGCCGTCGGCGACGACATCAAGGCCCAGGTCGGCGCCACGATCGTCCACCGCACCCTGACGCGCCTGTTCCGCGACCGCGGCGTCGCGCTGGACGCCACCTACCAGTTGAACACGGGCGGCAACACCGACTTCCTGAACATGCTCCAGCGCGAGCGCCTGACGAGCAAGAAGGTCTCGAAGACCGAGGCCGTCCAGTCGGAACTCGAGACGCCGCTGCCCCCCGACCAGGTCCACATCGGGCCGGCCGACTACGTGCCCTGGCAGAAGGACAACAAGGTCTGCTTCCTGCGGATGGAGGGCCGGGGCTTCGCGGGGGTGCCGCTGAACCTGGAACTCAGGTTGAGCGTCGAGGACTCGCCCAACAGCGCGGGGTGCGGCATCGACGCCGTCCGCCTCTGCCGGCTGGCGCGCGACCGCGGCATCGGCGGGGCGCTCCTCGCGGCCTCGGCGTACCTGATGAAGCATCCGCCCCGGCAGACGAGCGACGCCGAGGCGCGCCTGGCCGTCGAGGCCTTCATCGCCGGCAAGGCGAAGCGCTAGGCACCATCCGGAAAGTGCGTCGTCGGCCCGAGGGACCGGCGGCGTGTTCCCGTCCGTGCGGACCCTGACCTGTGCCACGCCGATGGTTGCGGACCACATAGGGCGTCTCATCGTGATGGCTCGGGACGCGCTGGCGCGGCTGCTCTTGGGCGCCCGCCTGCGGCCGAATCACGTCACGGTCCTAGGCATGCTGTGCACGGTGGGCGCCGGCGTGGCCATTGCCGCCGGCAAGCCCTACTGGAGGCCCTGGGGGGTCAGCCTCATCGTGGCCGCCGGCGCCTGCGACATCCTCGACGGCGCGATGGCCAACCTCTCGGGTCGCAAGACCCGGTTCGGCGGCATCCTGGATTCCTGCTGCGACCGCGTCGGCGACGCGGCCCTGTACGGCGGGGCGGCCCTGTACTTCATCTTCCGGCCCGACGCCCCCGCCGCGCCGCCCAACCTCACCCTGATCGTCCTGGCCTGGGTCGGCCTCTTGTGGGCGTACCTCATCAGTTACATCCGGGCGCGGGCCGAGCAGACCGTGGGGTTCTGCGGCGGCGGTTTCTGGCAGCGGGGCGAGCGGGTCGTCACCATCTTGCTGGGCGTCGGGTTCCACCACGTGACGACGGCCGTCTGGATCCTGGGCGTCTGGCCGCTGGCGACCGTGGCCCACCGCCTCTGGCGGGCCCGCCGCACCCCGCCGGACGCCGCCCCGGACGCCGCGCCCATCCAGCCGCGCGGCCTCCTGGGCCTCGTCCTCTGGCGGTGGGGACGGCGGGGCATCCCGTTCGACATCCACACGGGCATCCCGATCCTCATGCTCATCTTCTGGGACGTCCCCGCGGTCGACCCGCTGCGGCACCTGGTGTTCGGCTGAGCGCGCCTGCGACGGACGCGCGGCGCGGCGAGGGGGCCGGCGCGCAGCACGCGGAGCACGGCAGCGCGCCAGTGCCGGGCCTCTGCCGTCCAATCCGCAATCCGAAATCGCCCGGCGCCGGTCGCCGATGTTTGCGGCTCTCTGGTGCCTTCGAGGCGCCCTGAATCGCCCTTGACTTGGCCGCCCGAGTCGATAGACTCGCAGTCAGCCTGCGGGTAAGCAGGCGGGCGCCTGGGGGCGAGGTCCTCTCATGGCCGGACGCTTCATCCTGATGCTGGCTGCCGCCACGGTGGGCGGCGCGACGATCACCCAGCCCAGCACCTGCGCGCCGGCCAAGGATGCGTCCGGCAAGCCGACCCTGGTGGAGTACACGACCGGCCCCGCCGACACGCCCTATGTCCTGGCCGAGCGGTTCTACGGGCGCGGCTGGCAGGCCTACCGGATCGCCGAGGTCAACAAGGCCCAACTCACCCAGGGGGGGTACTTCAAGCCGGGCGTGAAGATCGTGATCCCGCCCGGCCTGGACGGGCGGCCGGTCGACCTCCGCAGCGTGAAAAAGTACGCGTACTGACACGCGGACGGACACACGAACCGTACCTGCCTGCCGGTCCGACCACGGCGCGGCTGTGGCCGTGACGGGCAGGCAGGTTCGAGAGCAAAGGAGAAGACATGCGCGCATGGATGGTGATGCTGGCGGTGGTCCCGCTGCTGTTCGCCGTGGCCGGATGTGGGCCGAAGAAGACCGAAGAACTCCCGATGGTCGAGGTGGGGCCGACGACGCCCGAGACCCCCGTCGAGCCGCTTCCGCCCCCGGCGCCCGAGGTGACGCCGAAGGCGGCCGTCACGGGCGCGGTCCAGACCCATACCGTCCAGAAGGGCGACACGCTCTATAGTCTCGCCAAGCGCTACTACGGCGATGGCAAACTGTGGACGAAGATCCTCGAGGCCAACCGGGACAAGATCAAGAGCGAGACGACGGTCCCGATCGGCGCCGTCCTCAAGATCCCGCCGAAGTAGGGCGAGGTCGACACGGCCACCACGCGGCAGGTTCAAGCGCCCCGGAGCGACGCGCCGGGGCGCTGTCGGTTTCGGGTGGCGCCCGCCGCGC
>CAYGZE010000339.1:0-5147 GCA_964354185.1 uncultured Anaerolineales bacterium
ACTACCGCATCCGCGACTGGCTCATCAGCCGCCAGCGGTACTGGGGCGCGCCGATCCCGGTCGTCCACTGCCCGAAGTGCGGCATCGTGCCGGTGCCGACAAGCGCCCTGCCCGTGGAACTTCCGCCCGAGACGGCCGTCGAGTTTCCGCCGCGCGGCGAAAGCCCCCTCGCCAAGGTCGCCGCGTGGGTCAACACCAAGTGCCCGAAGTGCGGCGCGGCGGCGAAGCGCGACACCGACACCCTGGCCCAATGGCTCTGCTCGTGCTGGTACTTCCTCCGGTACACGCTCACGGACGCCGAGCGCAGGCCCAACGACAAGCCCTTCGACCGCGCGAACGTGGACTACTGGATGCCCGTGGACCAGTACATCGGCGGCGTCGAGCACGCCGTGCTGCACCTCCTGTACACGCGGTTCGTGTGCAAGGTCCTGCACGACGCGGGCGAGGTCGGCTTCAACGAGCCGTTCACCGCCCTCTTCACCCAGGGGATGATCTGCAAGCAGTCGTCCATCACGGGCAAGCTGGAGAAGATGTCGAAGTCGAAGGGGAACGTCGTCTCGCCCGACGCGATCATCGCCGAGTACGGCGCGGACACGCAGCGGCTCTATACGCTCTTCGTCGGCCCGCCGCAGAAGGACGCCGAGTGGCAGGACGACGCGGTCGTCGGCGCCTGGCGGTTCCTGGACCGCCTGTGGCGCTACGTGGCCGAGGGGCGCGACCTCCTGGCCGCCGCCGCGCCCTACGCGGGCGACGGCTCGGACCTCGCCGGGCCCGTCAAGGCCCTCTGGCGGAAGGTCCACCAGACGATCCGCAAGGTGACGGCCGACATCGAGGAATCGTGGCAATTCAATACGGCCGTCGCGTCGGCCATGGAACTGGCGAACGCCCTGGGCCAGACCGAGCGGTCGGCGGTCTCGGCCCCCGTCGTGCGCTTCGCCCTGGAGTCGATGGTCCGCCTCCTGCACCCCTTCGTGCCGCACGTCACCGAGGAACTCTGGGCGGCCCTCGGCCACGCACCGAGCGTCCTGGCGGCCGGGTGGCCCGCCTACGACGAGGCGGCCTGCCGCGAGGACCAGGTCGAGATCCCCATCCAGGTGAACGGGAAACTCCGGGCCCGGATCACCGTGCCGGCCGACGCGCCGGAGGAGGCCGTGCGCGAGGCGGCCCTGGCCTGCGAGCGCATCCGAGAGTCGATCGGCGCGGCCACCATCCGCAAGGTCATCGTCGTCCCCGGCCGCCTGGTCAACATCGTGGCGAAGTAGGCCTCCGCCCGGCGGTCGGGTCCGCACCGGAATCTGCTTGACGCGGCCCGGAAAGCCGATAAGATTATAATGACAGGCGTGTCATTATAATGCCAAGGAGGTGGCTATGCAGGCGTTCAACATCAAGGTGGCCTGTGCCGTCACCGGCGCCACCGAACGCGAACTCCGCTACTGGGACCGGAGGGGCGTGGTCACGCCTTCGATCGGTGCGGCCTGTGGACGCGGCTCCAAGCGGCTCTACTCCTTCGTGGACCTTGTGCAGGCCCGTACGGCCAAGCAACTCCGCTCAGGCGGCCTCAGCCTCCAGAAACTGCGCAGGGCGCTGCGCCTCCTGAAGGAACATCCGGAGAAGGTCCGCCACCCCCTGGCCGAACTCCGGCTGGTCACGGACGGCGACACGCTGTTCCGCCTGACCGAGGACCCCAAGGCGATGCAGGACATCCTGGCGGCCGGGCAATACGTCTCCATCATCGCCATCAAGCCCCTCAGCGACTATGTCCGCGACCGCCTGGCGGCCAAGATCAGGCCCGCCAGGGAGAGCGTCGAAGTCCGCGGCAGAAAGTACCGCGTGCGGGTCGAACCGGACGTCGTCGACGGCGGCTTCATCGCCTCCTGCCGCGCCCTGCCGGGATGTGTGACGGACGGCGAAACGTCCGAGGAAGCCCTGCGGAACATCCGCGACGCCATCGAGGATTGGCACGCGGCCGGCCGGGACCAACGCCTTGCCAAGGCTCAGTAACCTGCCCACATCCCGGGTGATCCGCGCCTTCGAGCGGGCCGGCTGGATTCCGCGAGAGGGCGCCAAGCACACGGTCCTCACCAAGCCGGGCGAGCGCGCCAGGCTCACGATTCCGAGGCACCGCACGGTCAAGTACGGACTGCTCCTGGCCCAGATCAAGCAGGCAGGCCTCACCCCCGGCGGGTTTCTCTCGCTCTACCGGTAGGGGGCCGCCGGATCCACATCGTGGCGAAGTGACGCGGCCCGGGCGTTTGGCCGTGACCTGCCGCCGGGGCCCGCGTTTCAGGAGAGAGGCCGCCCGCGGGGGCGGCACGGGACAACTCCCGAAAGGAGCGGCGCGATGGCCCGACGCGGCACAGCCCTGGCGGCGCTGGCGGCCGTCCTGGCGGCCCTGGCGACCTCGGCCGGCTGCGGGGCGGCGCTGGCGGCCGGCGGCGACCCCAAGCCCGTCGACCCGGCCGTCGTCTGCCGCGACCCCGCCGTCGGGGACCAGGACGACATGTGCATCTGGGTCGATCCGAAGGACCCCGTCCGCTCCACGATCATCGCCTCCGACAAGGAGGCCGAGCACCTGTTCGTCTACGACCTGGCGGGCAGGACCCTCCAGTCGGTCGAGACGCCCAAGCCGGGGAACATCGATGTGCGGTACGGCTTCCCGCTGGGCGGGCGGAAGGTCGACGTCGTCGCCTTCAACCAGCGGGCCACGCCGTACCAGGTCGCCGTCTTCGCCGTCGACCCCGCGTCGCGGCGGCTCGCGCGGGTCGACAACGGCGCCATCCTCACCCGCGCCAACTACGGGGGCACGCTCTTCCGCAGCCGCAAGACCGGCGACTTCTACTTCATCACGACCTCCATGCCCGGCCACGCGGAGCAGTGGCTCCTGGCGGACGACGGGGCGGGCAAGGTCCGCGGCCGCCTGGTCCGCACCTGGCAGGTCGGGTTCTCCGAGGCGGCCGTCGGCGACGACGAGGCGGGCAAGGTCTACGTCGCCCAGGAGTCGAAGGGCGTCTGGGAACTGCCGGGCGAACCCGATGATGAGACGCCGCCGCGCCTGGTGATCAAGACGGGCGAGAACGGCCTGCGGCCGGACGTCGAGGGCCTCGCCGTCCATCCGAACGTCGGCGGCCAGGGGCGGTGCCTGGTGGTCTCGAACCAGAGCCGCGACGACTTCAAGGTCTATCGCATGGACCGCGCGTTCACGTTCGTCGGGACGTTCGAGGTCGCGGGCGCCCACCATACGGACGGCCTGGACGTGACGGCGGCCGACCTGGGCGGCCCGTTCGCCGGGGGCCTCTTCGCGTGCCACACGGCCAGCGGGGGGAAGCCGGTCCTCCTCGTGCCGTGGGCGAAGATCGCCGAGGCGCTCGCGCCGCCGCGCGCGACGGACGCCGCGCGGGCCGCCCAGGGGAGCCGGCCATGAAGCGGGGCGGTCGCCGGCGAAGGCGGGAAGGGGACGCCGGGCGCGGCACCGCGAGCGTCCGCATCCGGCAGGCGCGGCGCGAGGAGGCGGTGCTCCTCGCGCGGCTGATCCGGCGGGCGTTCGCCACGAGCGCGCGGCGGATGCGAATGACGCGCCGGACGTGGCCCGGGCACGCGGCGTGGACGCCCGCGGCGCGGGTCCGTACGCTCATGGACGAGGGGTTCCGGTACTGGATTCTGGAGGAGGGCGGCGAGGCGCGCGGGTGCGTGGCGAGCGCCTGGCGGCCGGAGAAATCCGCGATGCACGTGCGGCACCTGGCGGTGCTGCCGCGGTGGCGCAGGCGAGGGTTCGGACGGCGGCTCATGGCGCGCGTCGTAGCCGACGCCCGCCGCCGGGGAGCGCCGCGCGTGACGCTGGGCATCGCGGCCACCGACCGGGGACTCCGCCGGTGGTACGAGCGCCTGGGCTTTGCGGTGAGCGAGACGCGAGCGTGGAAGGGCATGCCCGTCCGGGTGGCCTTCCTGACGATGGAATTCGCCGGGCAAGATAAGAAGCGGAGGCGCTGATGGTCCTTTCGCACCTGCTGGCAGCATGGGTGGTCCTGGCGGCTGGGCTGGCCGGCGCGGCGGCCCCTGCGGCGCCCGAGGCGCCGCCCAAGAAACCCGACGCGGCACCCGAGAAGTCCGAGGCGCCCCCGGAGAAGCCCGCCTATGAGCCCACGAGCCGCTACGTCCCCCGCGACGTGGAGGGCTGGACCGTCCTGGTGCACCAGCGGCTCCTGGAGGGCGAGAAGAAGGACCTGGGCGCCGAGACGCTCAAGGTCCTGGGCGAGCACCTCCACCTCGTGAACCGCATGGTGCCTGCCAAGGCCCTCGAGAAACTCCGCCAAGTCCGCATCTGGGTCGAGGCCGACTCGAAGGACGTCGTGTGCATGTGCTATCACCCGTCGCGCGAGTGGCTGGCGGAGCACGGGTTCAACCCGGAGAAAGCGAAGTGCGTCGAACTGGGCGGCCCCGCGAACTTCCTCTCGTGGACGAAGCACCAGTTCGCCATGGTCCTCCACGAACTCGCCCACGGCTATCACCACCAGGTCCTGGGCTACGACCGGGCCGACGTCAAGGAGGCGTACGAGCGGGCCAAGGAGAGCAAGTCGTACGACGACGTCCTCTACTTCGACGGCTCGCGGAAGCGGGCCTACGCCATGAACAACGACCAGGAGTACTTCGCCGAGACGTCCGAGGCGTTCTTCGGAACCAACGACATCTATCCCTTCGTCCGGGCGGAACTGAAGGTGCACGACCCCGGCATGTACGACGTCCTCCGGAAGGCGTGGGGCGTGGAGTAGCGCCGCAAGGCCGCGCCGCGCGGCGGGTGCGGAGACCCGCCGCGCAGAAGATCGCGTTCTTGGGCGCGCCGTCAGCGGGCGGCGGCGCGGACGCGGCGGCACATGGCGCACTGGCACCCCTCGGCGGCCGCCAGGAGCGGGTCGCGCCGCAGGTTGGCCTCGGCCGCGTCGACGGCGTCGCGCACCCGCATGAGGTGGATCGTGTCCTCCCCGAGCGGCGTCGCGCGCACCAGCCCGCGCTCGAAGAGCACGTCGTAGTGCGGCCGGAAGTTCACGTGCCACGGGACGCGGACGACCCTCGCCTCGGCCCGGCCGCGCCCGGCGGCCCGCGCGACGATGTCCACCAGGGGCACGCCCGCCCGCTCCTCGCCCATGTGCATG
>CAYGZE010000340.1:0-5139 GCA_964354185.1 uncultured Anaerolineales bacterium
CCGCGTGGGTGCAAGCGCCCACCCTACGCGCTCGCTCGGAATGACACCCGGCACCCGGCGGCGTGAGGCGCGGGGCTTGGCCAAGGCGGCCTTCTCGACATCGGCCAGGCGGACGCGCGCGCCCTGGTGCGAGGCCGAGCGGCGGACGGCGGCCACCGCCAGGCCTGGCGGTTCCGGCCGGACGACGACGCCTTCGAGCGGATCGGCCGGGTGTGACTGTTTTCTCTGGCAGCCCCAAGTTCCGGAAACGTCGTGGCTTAAGTGCCGGAGGCACGACTGTTCTGTAGCCCAGGCCGCAAGGCCTGGGAACGCGACGGCGCACGAACCCTCTTCTTCTTTCTGTCAAGCCCCGCCAGGGGCGATGGACCGGCTCCGTCGCCCCTGGCGGGGCTCAGAAGAGCAAACAACACAACGCTGTGCGCTTCCGTTTCCACGGGCTTGCGCCCGTGGCTAGATAACAGTACGCCCCTGGCGGGGCTGCCAGAGAAAACAGTCACAGCGGATCGGCCCCGCCGACACGCTATCAACTTGCCCGCCGCCCTTGCCGATACTACCATGCAAGGTGATGAACATCCTCGGCATCTCGGCCTTCTATCACGACAGCGCCGCCTGCCTCGTCCAGGACGGCCGCATCGTCGCCGCCGCCCAGCAGGAGCGGTTCTCCCGGCGCAAGCACGACGACCGCTTCCCCCAGGAGGCCATCGACTACTGCCTCGCCGAGGGCCGCGTCGGGCCCGCCGACCTCGACTTCGTCGCCTTCTACGACAAGCCGCTCCTGAAGTTCGAGCGCCTCCTGGAGACCTACCTCGCCTTCGCCCCGGCGGGCTTCCGCTCCTTCGCCGCCGCCATGCCCCTCTGGCTCGGCGAGAAACTCCACCTCCCCCGCCGCATCGACCGCGGCCTCGGCCGCGCCTATCGCGGACGCTACGTCTTCACCGAGCACCACGAGTCCCACGCCGCCAGCGCCTTCTTCCCCTCGCCGTTCCCCGAAGCCGCCATCCTCACCATGGACGGCGTCGGCGAATGGGCCACCGCCAGTTTCGGCGCCGGGCGCGGCAACCGCATCGCCCTCACCCACGAACTCCGGTTCCCCCACTCCCTCGGCCTCCTCTACTCCGCCTTCACCTACTTCACCGGCTTCAAGGTCAACTCCGGCGAGTACAAGCTGATGGGCCTCGCGCCCTACGGACGCCCCGAGTACCGCGACCTCATCCTCGACCGCCTCCTCGACCTCAAGGACGACGGCTCGTTCCGCATGGACATGCGCTACTTCAACTACTGCCAGGGCCTCACCATGACCGGCCGCCGCTTCCACGCCCTGTTCGGCCCCCCGCGCCGGCCCGAGTCGCCCCTGACCCAGCGCGAGATGGACCTGGCCGCGTCCGTCCAGGCCGTCACCGAGGAGATCGTCCTCCGCGCCGCGCGCCACGTCGCGCGCTCGACCGGCCTTCGCGACCTCGTCCTCGCGGGCGGCGTCGCCCTCAACTGCGTCGCCAACGGCCGGCTCCTGCGCGACGGCGCCTTCGACCGCATCTGGATCCAGCCCGCCGCCGGAGACGCCGGCGGCGCGCTCGGCGCCGCCCTCTTCGTCTGGCACCAACTCCTGGACAACCCGCGCCACGCCGACGGCGTCCACGACCTCCAGCAGGGCTCTCTCCTGGGCCCGCGCTACGCCTCCGAGGAGGTCCGCATCTTCCTCGACGGCGTCGGCGCCACCTACCACCGCTACGCCGACGAGGCCGCCCTCCTGGACCGCGTCGCCGACGAGATCGCCGCCGGCAAGGTCGTCGGCCACCTGGCCGGGCGCATGGAGTTCGGCCCCCGCGCCCTCGGATGCCGATCCATCCTGGGCGACGCGCGATCCCCCGCGATGCAGTCCCTCATGAACCGCAAGATCAAGTTCCGCGAGTCCTTCCGGCCCTTCGCCCCCAGCGTCCTCCGCGACGCCGTCCACGAGTGGTTCCAGATGCGCCCCGGACAGGAGAGCCCCTACATGCTCCTCGTCGCCGACGTCCTGCCCGACCGCCGCCTGCCCACCGACGGCCGCGCGGACGGCCTCACCGGCGTCGAACGCCTCCTCAAGGTCGTCCGCTCCACCATCCCCGCCGTCACCCACGTCGACTGTTCCGCGCGCGTCCAGACGGTCGACCCCGACCGCCACGGCCGCTACGACCGCCTCATCCGCCGGTTCGCCGCCAAGACCGGTTGCCCCGTCATCATCAACACCAGTTTCAACATCCGCGGCGAACCGATCGTCTGTTCTCCCGAGCACGCCTACCGATGCTTCATGGCCACCAACATGGACGTCCTCGTCCTCGAGGACTTCCTCCTTCTGAAAGAGGAACAGCCCCAGGCCCGGCAGCACGAGATTGACGACTACCTGGCCCAGTTCCAACTGGACTGACCGCCCATGGCGCTGATGAGGATCAACTTCTCGCCCGACCGCCGCGCCCTCCGCCTCTTCGGCGCCGCCGCCCTCGTCGCCTTCGGCGCCCTCGGGGCCTGGGTCTTCCTCCGCCACACGCTGGCGGGCTTCGAGATGGCCGACCGCGCGGCCCGCCTCGTCGCGTGGGTCCTCTGGATCGCCGGGGCCGGTTGCGGCCTGCTCGCCACCGTCTCCCCGCGCGCCCTCAGGCCCCTCTACGTCGCCTTGAGCCTCCTCGCCTTCCCGATCGGTTTTCTGGTTTCCTTCGTCGTCCTGGCCGTGCTATACTACCTGGTGCTGACGCCCATCGGACTCCTGGTGCGGCTCGTGCGGCGCGATCCGCTCCACTTGCGGTTCGATCGCGGGGCCGACACGTATTGGGTGCGCCGCGAACACGCCGATGACGTGAAACGGTACTTCCGCCAATTCTAGCCGTCTGCCGGAGAACCGCATCATGACGCGCGAGGACCCGCGGGCTGAAGTGTTCCGCCGGGAGGCTGCCGCCGCTCGGCCCGGACTCCTCCGCGAGGTCTGGGACTTCCTCCGTCACAACAAGAAGTGGTGGCTCCTGCCCATCCTCGTGTGCCTCTTCCTCCTGGCCGTCCTCATCGTCCTCGGAGGAACGGGGCTCGCCCCCTTCATCTACACCATCTTCTGACGCGGCATCACGGATACACGTTTCCCGCCGGACTCCGGTACGGCTTTCCCGACCGGTACGCCGCCGCGTGCTTCTCGATCTCCTCGGCCAGAGGCGCCATGCGGCCGGCCCGCGCCATCCGGCCGGCCGCCTCCGCGGCCTCGGCTGCATCGTCCATCCGCCCCGCCTCCGCATACGCCGCCGAGAGCACGTCCAGCACCACCGGTTCCCTCCCGCCCGTCTGGCGTCGGACCGCCTCGGCCAGCCGCACGGCCTCTTCGCCGTTCCGCGCGGCCGCGTCCTCGCTCGTCGCCAGCAGCCAGGCCAACCGGCACGCCGCCGCCGCCCAGTCTTCCTTCAGTTCCACCGCCCGTCGATACGCCGCCGCCGCGCGCCCCGCCTGCCCGAGGCGCGTCATCGCCTCCCCCAGGTTGTAGTGCCCCCGCGCGTACGCCGGGCTCAGCCGCACCGCCTCCTCAAAGTGCCCCGCCGCCGCCTTGGCATCGCCCTGGGCCATCAGGATCGCCCCCAGGTTGTTGAGCGCCTCGACCTGCTCGCCGTCCATCGCCAGCGTGGCCCGGTACTCCGCCGCCGCCTCGGCCCAGTGCCGCTGCTTCGTCAGCGCCCCCGCCAGGTTGAAATGCGCCGCCGCGTCCGGCTTCAGCCGCAGCGCCGCTCGAAACGCCGCGACCGCCTCCTCCATCTTTCCCTGCATCGACAGCGCGATCCCCAGGTCCGTCTGCGCCGTCGCGTGCTCCGGGTTCAGCCGCACGGCCTCCCTCAGGTACCCCTCCGCCTGCGCCGCGCGCCCCGCCTTGAGCAGCGCCGCCCCAAGCCCGCACCTGGTCCGCGCGTCCTCCGGCTCCTGCCGCATCGCCTCCTCGTACGACGCCACGCCCTCCTCGATCCGCCCCGCCTTGATCAGCGTCCTTCCGATCATCGTCTTCAGCGGCATGTGCCACGGCATCGCCCTCTGCACGCGCTGCCACTGGCCGACCGCTCCCGCATAGTCCCCCGCGTCGTCCAGGAGCAGCCCCAGCCGCACCCGCAGCATCAGGTCCTCCGGCGCCCGCTCCACCGCCCGCCGTGCCGCCGCCACCGATTCCTCGACCACCTTCGGCGTGATCGCCGCCCCCAGGTCCCGCACCCGCTTCTCCCGCCGCGCCTGGTCCGCCTCGTGGCCCATCTGGCACGTGAACGGCGGCCGCGACGTCATGTCGGCCACGTCCCCCGCCATCGAACGCACGTCCGAGGGCGCCAGCGCCAGCAGCGCCGCGCACGCCGCCTCCGTCGGCACGTCCGCCCCCGCCTTCGCCCGGCCGCGCACCCGCTCCGGCAAGACCGCCCTCACCTCCGCCAGCACCGACCGCGCCACCACGTAGTTGCCGCTGAAGTTCGGGTGCACGTGCTCCCAGAAGAGCCCCTCCCCCGGGATGCCGTGCGGCGACTGGGCGCTCTCGCCCATCGCGCGCTGCGCGTCCGCCAGCCGGACGCCCGCCCCCGACTGCGCCGCCGCCACCTCGCGGATGACGCCGTTGATCGCCGAGTCCGCCCGGAACCGCAGCCCGTCTAAATCGCGCGCCCGCTCGAAATGCCCCCGCGCGCCCTCGTAGTCCCCTGCCGCCTCCCGGCACCGCCCCAGCCGGAATTGCAGCTCGGCGTACCCCTCGTCGATCGCCGCCGCCTCCGCGTACCGCGCCGCCGCCTCTGCGTGCTTGCCCGCCTCCTCCAGCGCCACGCCCGACGCGTACATGCCTTCCCACCGCGCCTTCTCCGCCTCGCTCAGGCCCGCCCGGTGCACCGACGCGAACGGCGGGCAATCCCTCAGGTTCGTCGCCACCGTGCACACCACCACCCCCGCCCCCGCCTCACGCCCCGCGCGGCAGATGTCCTCCAGGTTCGCCCGCAGGTACGCGTACACCCGCTTCAGCCGCGCGTCGTCCGCCGCCACGTGGCTCCGGTGAAACATCTCCATCCCCGACCACTGCCGCGCCGAGCCCCCCCCCCCCCCCCCCCCCCCCCGCCCCCCCCCCCCCCCTTCCCCCCCCCCCCCCCCCCTCCCCCCCCCGCCCCCCCC
>CAYGZE010000341.1:0-5136 GCA_964354185.1 uncultured Anaerolineales bacterium
GTGGTACTCGTCTACGGCGGTCACGGCTTCTCCCTCTCGGCCCAGCGGTTGCAGGCGAAGTCGGGGTCAACGGACTCTCCTGCCACGATGACACAGTGTCCGCAGCCCATCAGTTCTTGATACAAGGCGACGTACCATCGGCACGTCTCGCACCGCCGCCCCTTCAGCGCCGCCAGCTCGCTTGTCGCTCCCGGCATGGCGTCGAGAATCTCGAACGCTGCCGTTATCTCGTCGCTGGGGCATTTGTTCAGCCTGCGCCGCATCTCGTCCCGGTCGATGAAGTCAGTCATTTGGCATCACGTGCGGCCCCATCAGGCGACCATGTGAATCCATTGGTGTAGTTCGCTTCAGCCTGACGGACGAGATGTCCGTTCCCATTGGCGAGATACCAAATCATGCCGTACATCTCCTCCACGGCTTCGTACACGTCGCCGCCATTTTCAAGCATCTGTGACAGGCTCTCCGGGTCGAGCAGCCGCCCCGCCTTGTCAACACAGTGCTGATAGCTACCGGCCATTACTCCTCCACCATCCCGTCAATGCAGCCCATGTCATAAGCAACCTGTGCCTTAAACGCAGCGTCACTTCCGCACTTAGGTCGAACATGTAATTCGTACAGAGCTTTCCAGTCCGCCAGTTCGGCCACAAGGCGAATCACCTCGTCGTGCCACTGTTCGCACTTTTCGTTTAGGCGCTTGTTTTCGGCCTCCAGTTCGGCGATGGCGGCGTCGGCAAGGACGGCGATGTCCGGGTCTTTGCGGTCGTCGTCGGCGCACATGTCACGCTGCTTGCGGTACTCGTCTACGGCACTCATAACTCTCCTCCCATATATGCTCTGTGCATAGCAGCAAAGATTTCCTCTAGGTTGTGCATCTGCTCCTTCAGCCGTTGTACATCTTGTATAAGGATAACGACCTCGGGGCATAGCTCTGGCTTCGTGAGGTACTCTTCGGCGTCTTCAGATGGCCCACGGTCGAAGTTCTCGCAGGCCGGACTCCAGTTCTCTACACCACATACGTCTAGTTGAGTGCAATCACCACAGATACTCATTCTTCGTCCTCATCCAAGTAAAAGTCACGAGCACACTCAGCGTAGTATTCTTGCATCTCCAAGTCATGAAGATGTTCCTCGAAGAGCTTAGCCGCATGAAAATCAGGCTCCCACTCATCTGCGATATAGGGTGCCATTATACCTCCCCGCACTTAGGACAAACAGTTAGGACTTCACCCTTCCAATAGCTTGCTCCGCACTTACAGTTTACTATTCCCTCGTCACCATCAGGCCAGACTATACCCGTAATCCTCTCCGGCTCCAACGTATCGGCTATGATTGACTCAATATCTGCCACGGAGTCGGCATAAAACCTATTGCTCTTCTCTCCCCATTCAATCTTTACCATAGAAGCCATCACTCATCCTCCCTTGGGCTTCCGACAAGCTCTGAGTCAGCATAGTATTCCATCTCTTCCTCTTGGTCGACCTCTTCAAGTTCTGATTCAGTGCCCCAAAACTCCATTCCGCAATCACGACAACGAAACCATCCGAGCTTCCCGAGGCTTCCCAAAAACGTAAGGGGTCCACCGCACACTTTACAATTATCCATCAGTGTCTCTCCTCCCAAAGAGTTTGCGCCATTAGGATTACTACGAACACTAGCCATAGCCATGCTAGCACCGTCATCCGAAAGTCTCTCGTGCCATCGGCTTGCTAAGAAACTCTCCGTCCTGCACCACCGCTCCGCATAGCATCTGGATAAGCGACACCTTCCTGTTCAGATAAAAGCTGCTACCTTTGTACACACCCTCAATCTCATAGCCAATGTCGTCGTCAATGTCGTTACCACAGTGTGGGCAGAACAGAGCATCCTCATCCGGCTCTAGTCTGTTGGGAGTAGCCATTTCCATCAGTAACCTGCCTTCACTTGAATCTCGCTAAGCGGCTTCGGTGACCAATACAAGTCGCGTTCTAGGCCGATACCAAGCGGCCCACGTACCTCCTGTAGTTCCCTTATGCTTACATAACCAAGCTCGGGAAAGCCCATGCCAAGGTCGCAGAGTCCGAACATGAGGTAGTCGTTAGAGTCAGTCGGTGACCCCTCTGTTATCCACCAGTTAGCCGCACCGCATGGGTCAAAGAAGTGCGCTAATACGATTGGGTCATCTACCTTCTCCTGAGAATACAACTCAGGTAAAGTCTTTTGAAGGTCTTTAGTTAGCAGTTTCATTAAATCATCCCCATTACGAGTAGCCAAGACTTGCAGCCATGCTCACAGATACCGTCAGGCTCTACCCAGCAGCCATCAGTAGCCTCACAGCCACCGTCTGATTCCCATTCCATCAGGTCTTCTATAGTAGGAGCAGTCATATCTCATCCTCTTCACAGGCACCGTAGATTTCTACGGCGCAGTTTTGGCAAAATGGCTCATAGTATGAGTGACTGTAGTCGGTAGGAATCCACACGGTATAACGAGCCTCCACATACACTCCGCACTCGTAGCAGACATTTACCGTGTTCATTCGTCCTCCCCAAAGAAGTCCAGCCAGAAGTCGCAGCTATCACAAAGCGGCGAACACTCATTCAGGCAGAGCTTACTACCCGGCAACAGGTCACAGTCCTCGTGACCATCATAGCCTGAAACAGGCGTACCTATTCCTAGCTTATCAGCCATCTCGTCGAGAAACGTCTGGATAGTGGGGCTATGCTGTATTTGCGTCATTCATCCTCCTCCGGGATTGCCAGATTGTCAATGTGGATTTGCTTGACTGATGCAAACTCTTTTGCACCCGCTTTAGTCTGGACTGTGACAATACCAGCCACAAACGTCAGACCCACCAGTACTCCCTTCCATAGGTCTATCTTCAGAAAATCCTCATAGTCCTCCCTTCCCTCAAGATAGGCATTCTCCCAAGCCTTCACATAGTCATCACTATAGACAACAGTCATACCAGTATACAGGTCTACTGCATTCACCACACGCCTCCTAGATTGTAGGCAGTTCTCCGAACAGGCACCATCCGCCCTTTACCGGATACCATATAAAGCGATTATTTGGTTTGTGAACAGCGTTGCAGCTATCCCATATCTCACGCTGTCTGGCATGTCTAGCGTCCATTATCCATGTCAGATAACATCGTTCATAGTAGTTATCGCTCATCAGATACCTCCCGTTGCCATCGCCACCATCAACAGGCACAGCAGCATCCAGCCCGCAGTACCCACCACTATCCACAGCCAGTCTGTAGCGTTCACAGCGCCTCCCCATAGTCGAACTCAGGCTTCGTGCTCACGCCCAGCAGCTCGGGGCCACTGGTGGCCTCAAGGTCGAAGTCGGCGAACTCGTACTGCTTGTCCCACTTGATGTACTCGATAGGCTGGATAGTGACCTCCTCCTGTCGTTTGGCAAGCCTCATCATGGCCCCTAAGTTAGCGGGTATGCCGAAGTCGTAAGACATTATTCCTCCTCGATGTGTCCGTTCTCCGTGAGCTTTTTGAGCAGCGGAGACGAATCGACCAACTTGTGAGCACAATCGTGGCAAAGCCACAGGTCATAGTATTCAGGGACGGTCTGAAAGTCTGTGTCGAAGAACAGCCCATAACCGCCATACAGGCTGAGCTGGAGGCTTTTGTAGGCGACATGAGGCTCAACAGCGGGGTAGCCGAGTTCAAACTCGTACAAGTCTTTCCCACAGTCGGCGCAAAACACTTCATCCTCTAACATGTTTCCTCCTTAGTCGATGATGACGATGGTGGGGAACTTCTTGGCTGCTATTGCGTCTGCCTTCTGCTTACAGGGGTTGGGCACGATGGGGCACTCTTTCCCCAATGCACACTCGGCGTGGCACACTATGACGCCAGCCTCTTTGGAGTATGCCTTGTCGCCTTTTGCCATCAGTCCTCCGATAGCTCGTGGAACACCTCGTATCCCCAACTATGGTCAACAGTGAGCCGGTGACCAGCCGGGATACGCTCATGGATGTAGTCCAACGCCGTATAGTTAATTTTCTTTCCCTTTATCATCACACACCTCCACTCTTAGTATACTACCGTTCCCCTCCCGCCGCTGTCCTTTACGGACCACCCTACAGAGTATTTGCGGGTTCAGGCTCTTAGGTATTGTCCATATACCCCTTTCAGGTATACTTATTGCCTTTCCTTATCCGCCCAAGGAGAAGGGATTTACACCCTTACACGCTCCCGCTACATAGAAGTCCATGTAGCCTTCACCTGATTACTGGCGCAACTACGCTGTTACAGGTTACTGCTGCGGTTGTCGTAATGCATTCTCCTATAGTGCCATGACAATAAAGCATTGTCCTATAGGTGCTTACGGACTAAGCCTGCATTACGGGCACTTTGGGCAGCCTCAGCCTGTACCCATTTAGGGTATGGCATACTACTGTCCGCCCCTGTCTAGGGCGTGTCCGCTATGGTCTATACGGTGTACTGCCGCTCTTCGCGGTGTACCCGCTGCCCCTCTTCGGAGCCTGCCTCAGCCTACCACGTCGCGCCGACCGAAACAACCCCTCATTTGCAGGGATTTTCTTCGGTTGACCGTCCGAATCTCCCTCGCGCGGGGCAAAAGAAAAGGCTCCCGAGGGAGCCTGACAACCTGCCTGCACGCCTAACCTAGTTCGGGATTCTTGAGTCTGCTACTTCGCGAGCAGCTCGGCAGCTTGAGCGTTGAGCTTCGCGGACTGCTGGAGAAGCGCGGCGACTTGAGCGTTGACGCTCGGCGCGGGAGTCGTTCCCGAAGACTTCGCCGAATTGCGACGCGAGCGGGCGTACTCAAGTGCGGCGTACTGCACGTGCGAGCACTTGATCGGATAGCCGTCAGCGTTGAAGCCTTCGGGAATGTTTGCCAGTTCGGCGAGGTAGTCCGCTTTGCTCTTCTGAGCCGTTGTGGGCGGCGTAGCGGCGATGCTAGCCGTCCTGGGAGTCTTGACCCTGCCGGCGGACTTCGGCGCGACAACGGGCTTCTCTGCGGCCCTGTAGGCAGGCGCGTAGAACCCGAGGATGTCGGCGCGCGTGGGGAACTTCCAAGACTTGCTGTCCGTGCGCGGGAAGAGCGCCATGCAGGAGTCAACAATGTCTTGCTTCTCGCCAGTGTGGCGAGTGATTCCAAGCTGAGCGTGCTGCTT
>CAYGZE010000342.1:0-2755 GCA_964354185.1 uncultured Anaerolineales bacterium
GAGGGATAAGAAAGTCGGCTGGAGATGGAGATGGTGATGCAGACGGCGATAGGCTCGCGGATGGTGAACGGCTCGCGGATTCTGAAATGCTTGGCGAGACGCTTGGCGAAACACTTGCGGATAAAGAGATACTTGCTGACGGTGAAAAAGAAGCAGATGGCGACAGGGATGGACTGGCAACAAACCTCAGCGTGACATCATCGACTGAGTACATCGGAGATGGTGATGCGCTTGCCGATGGCGATATACTCCCGGATGGTGAGATGGATGGAGATATGGACGCGGATGGAGAGATGGATGGCGAGACACTCGCCGACTTAGAGATAGATGGCGAGACACTGGCTGATGGCGAGATGCTTGCCGACTTGGAGATGGATGGAGAAACACTTGCCGACTTAGATATGGATGGAGATATGGACGCGGATGGAGAGATGCTCCTCGATTGAGAAATAGAAGGGGATGGACTGGGCGATCCAGCCGATTCCATGAAAAGAACCAGCAGTATATAGCCTTTACGAGAAGCCGTCGTATTTGTAAACGTTGCACGAATACCAACTTCATCAGCGTCAAGAACAGTTGCTACACTTTTTAGAATACGTTCAGGCCAAGCACCTTGAGTATCAGATCGCAAACTATTGTCATGAACATCGTTATCAGAATTACCCTCCCATGTCATGTTAGCATTTGGTTCGGTGTAAGGTGCTTCTAAACCAATCGCGGCAACCGCTAATTTTCCTTCGGCGTTAAGCGTGCCTAGATAACTTCCAATTATGGCTTCGAATACAGTATCGGTCTCTCCAAGAGCAGCATTGCTGTTGTCATATGGATCGAGAATATACCCACCTGATACTTCCATCCAAATTAATGGTCGTTCCTGTTGATAACGTCTAAGATCGTGGTAAGCTGATTCGTAATAACTTGTAAAGCAAAGACCATTATCTGAATATATGGAAGGTATTGACTTTGATTGGGCATAAACCTTTATATAATTACTTGCATCTCCACCTGTATATTCAATCTGGATGCGAACAGGACGAACAACTGAGTTTGTAACCGGAACATCATCAAATACATAATATCCAGGTGTGCTTGACTGAGCCGGAGACTGGATGGTAGCAACATCAATGTTTGCTAAGATTCCAATTATGGAATCATCCCTGGCATCCCGAAGTGAAACAAAAGCTATGCCAGTTGGATTACCGATTCTCTGCAATTGGAGAGTAACGGAAGAAATCGTACCAACCCCAAGGACATAATAAAGAGTCCCAATCCTTCTTCGACCACTTACCGAACCGTTTAAACTATAAGACGTGTCGCAACTAAACCAATTACTACTCGGCGTTGGCTTGTATTGATTTATCCCGCTTACCCTGTAAAAAGTCGAGACTATTGTTGTAGTAACGCCACCGCTACTATCTTCAAGCTGTATATAATCCCCCGCCGAAATTGTCGATGGAACACGTACCCATCCGATAGCTACTTTCCATTGAGTGTCGATCCCATAGGGATTTTTGTAAACACTCAGATAAGCATCATATACCTGTCCAGCTACAACAAGAAATCCTACGTCTGGAAAGAAATCAACTCCGGTATAAAATGTAAAGACAATCCATTCGCCAACAGTTCCACGCAGACCATCCGCATAGGAAAACTGTATATTAATACCAAGATTACCATTGGTTTTTGTTCCTAGAGAACTGACGGTAACTGGCATAGGTTGATACCCTAAGAGACAATACGGCTGTACGCCATAACCAAGTACCCTATTATCTCGCTCACATGGTTAGCCCCGGTGATATCAACCCAACTCAATGTATAAAGCTCAGTAAAATACTGACCCATTGTCGCCATAATGTTCGGATCGGTGGTTATTGGAGTGGCAAACTTGCATATTGGCGATTCAAGATTACCGTGATGAATGAAATCTGCGTCATCGAGATGTATTACTGAGCAATCGCCAACATCGTCCGCTGGCCCATATCGAGTACCAATAGAATACTCACCATTCTCGATATCCAATGCATGAAACTGCATATAGGATGTGCCACCCGCATATTGATTGCCAGCAAGACACTGATGAGCAAGATGAATAGGAAGCTGCTGACCGTTCATCCTCCAGTACGATCTCCTGTCTGTAACCGTAACTACACCACCAGAAGTTACAGAAACACGGGCTAATTCAATCTCCCATGTCAAGGCAGATTGTGTCCCAACCGGATAATTTGCCGCTACAGCATCGTTATAGCGGCTCGTAACACGGATCGTCTGTGCCGCATCATCAAGCGTGAGAAAATAGGTGTACCATCTCGTGTTAGCTACAGGGGCGACAACATCGAGGTTAGTAATTGCCGCATCATTCTCATAGAAACGACCGTAGACCATAGCCGCGCCTGTGTTGATACTGATATCCAACGCGCCTGGATTATTATTCGTCACCTCAAGCCCATTGAGATAGCCCTTTATTACCCCCTCAGTCGCAGGGCGCGAGCAGAATATGTTGCGAATAATCTCATGTATATTATCGATTGTGTAAGGCGCAAGAATAGCATCCCCATCTGAACTTCCGTGCCAGAAATAGCTTTTCTCTGTCATTAATTCACCACCATCGCCCCGATTGCGATCCAGGCAATATCGACCACAATATGTGTATTGCCATCAACATCCTTCCAGTAAATAACCACGTTCGCTGTGGTCGGCTGAACGACACAGTTCACATAAAATGCGCCATGATGAGTGCAGATAACGGTCGGTGTTG
>CAYGZE010000342.1:2855-5135 GCA_964354185.1 uncultured Anaerolineales bacterium
TCCATCAGATTGAGTCAAGGGTTCATAAGCACCGCTCTTAACAAGAAACGCAATTCTTACAGTTTGTGCCGACCAAGATTTTTGCAGTACAACACGGTAATAATCCGTACCAGACCCAGGCGCGGAAAGCACATAGTCGATAGCCTCATCATTCATATACAGCTTACCATCCACCATTGCCGCGCCTGAATCAACCCGGATGGTCATAGCAGATGGGTTGCTAACCTCAAGGCTGTTAAGATATCCCATCAAAATATTCGCAACAGTCCTGTCTCCCTCGAACGTTTTCCTGAAGAAGTCGGAGAACGAATCAGAATCATATGGAGATAGAGAAGCATCTCCATCTGGCGAAATCCAAAAATAACTGTATTCACTCATCGTATTGCCCTCGGCCCAATCGCCATCCAGGTCAGGTGAAGCTCACTCCTGCTTGCTCCGACTAATGATTTCCAATACAGCGAAAAACCAACAGATGTGATCGCATAAGCGACAGTAATAATTTGAGTCGTCTCCCATGCACAGGAATTGTTGTAATCCGGATTACCAAGGAAAACGATGGGAGCACTATCAAAAGCAAATGGGAATGTAACAGCCACATTGCCGTCAGTATCAGAACCAAGCCACTTGGCTATACCAGTCTGCATCGTGGCCTCAAGAGCAATGTCGTATTGGGTCGTGCCAGGGGTGCTCCAGTTCGATGCATCCCCACCAAGTCTCTTTATGATAGGAAACAGCTTGCTTCCGTCGGGGTGGATATACCTGTGTCCTCCAAGACCTCCACCAATCGTCCAATAAGTACCGAATGGCTGATAGACTATAAATTCTGCCAGCGGGAAATCCCATACTGAAGATGTCTGAACTGGTGATGGGTAATAAGATACACTCGGCCCAAGCATTACCTGCCGTACTGTCTGAGCACCTATGTCTTTGCGCAGAACTAATGTGAAATAATAATAACCACTTGCTGGTGCTGTTAGAGTGTATGAAATATTAGCATTAGATTCGTAAAGAGCATTACCGACAATGGCACGCCCTGTCTTTATGGTAAAGGTCAGGGATGGCTGAGATAATCCAGTGATTTCAAACTCATCCCCCCATGTCCGGATGATGCCATATTGAGTTGGATCGAATACTGCGAGCAAGCCGAATATCTTCTGGAACTCGGCGTTGTCATAATACTCATCCGGTGCATCTCCGGTATCAGTCCCATCCCAAAAGTAGCTGATTTCAGTCATCTAAATCCCTATATAGCGGGTGTAGTATGACATCTGAACCGAACTCTGGTTCTCGTCTACGCCAGCACAAACTATGGATATCGAGTTTACTCCACCCGGAGCTTTGGGCGCGGGTTCGATATGGAATGTGGCAAAGTCACTCGCCGAAGCTAGGTATCTAATCAGATTTCCGTTTATCGAACTGTTTATGGACTTGTTTCCATATTCAAGGTTGATCGTCACAGTCTCGCCAATTACCATTGTGTAGCTGGAAATATCTATAACCTCTCCGGTCGTTGAATTTGTGATAACGACATCAGTTAGCGGCCCGACCAGGATGAACGTTGGATATGACATCCATGTCCCTGTATAAGTTGTATTCATCCCGAACAATCCGGATACACCACCAAAGATTAGGTTTCCAGACAGGAACGTAACCGGAAAGACAAGGTCGGCACTACCAGTAGCGAATACCGCGCTTACTGTGGTTGGAACAGGATTGTAAAAGGTGGGATCGGGGGCGATGAAACGGATGGTCTCCATCACACTGAACTCGTCCCATTTATTTTGCTGTCTGGCTACGAACTCCGGCCCTTGCTCGATCATTACACGGATGTCACGTCGGGATGCATCAGGGTAAATCTTGCGCAGAGTACCCAACCCGAACTCACAAGCCAACTGCCGATTAGGGCGCAATAAGTTGAGAATATTCGCACGTATATCCCAATACTCCTGCCGCGAGCATCCGTTCTCACGGAACATGATCTGGATAAGACGGGGTTGCAAGCGATAATCATAGATCGTATTGCCGTGCTGGAGCGGCCCGCGCTGTTCGATGTAGTCAATATCGGGCATACCCATACCAGCCTCGGAGATCAAGGCGCGTGTGCGCGTGTTGAACTTCAGGATTTGACCGTCAGGGCTGTAGTATTCGGTGAACTCAATCGGTGTCCAGTCTATATATTTACTCATGTCACCGTCCTATCGCCGCTAAAGCCGCCAGAACGTCATACTTGATGCTGGCTTCAGATTGAGTATTCTTGTAGTTGGCAACAATCTCAAAGTT
>CAYGZE010000343.1:0-5132 GCA_964354185.1 uncultured Anaerolineales bacterium
GGGCGCCGTCCTCTGGCTCGCGAGCGACAAGGCCTCGGGCTTCGTCACGGGGGCCTTGATTCGCGTCGACGGCGGCTACCTGGCGATGACGATCTAGCCGCTACTTCGCCGCCGCGGCGCGGGCCTTGAGCATGGCGCGCTGGCGGGCCAGTTCGGCGGCCTTGCGGGCCTCGACCGCGGCCGCCAGTTCCTTCTCCGTCACGACTTGGGCCATCGCCTCGATCGTCTCGCCCAGGTCGCGCCGGGCCGCCAGAAGCACCTCGGGTTCCCACGTCCACTCGGTGAACGTTTCGCCGCAGACCTCCTTCGGGACGGCCAGGAGCGTCCGGGCCTTCGCGAGGATCGGCGCGGCCTTGCCCTGGAGCGCCTTGTCCCTGGCCGCGACCTTCGCCTCCAGGGCCGCCACGTAGTCCGCCAGGACGCGGTGGCTCTCCCAGTCCTCGATGCCGTCGCGGATGTTCTCGAAGCGGACGCTCGAGAACGGGCCGTCCGGGCCGGGGTAGAAGAGCATCCCGTCGCCGTTCGTGTCGCCCCAGCCGCGCGGGTGGAAGGGCTTCTCGGGCCAGCGCTTCCCGTCCTTGTCGGGCAGGTTGTGCGACCAGATGTTGTAGCAGTAGTACTCGAAGCCCGTAACGCCGAACTTCCAGGTCATCCAGAAGAGGACGCGCGACGCCACCAGGGGGTCCTCCATCTGGACGTTGGGGCACGGGAGCATGGGCCCGGCGGCGACGTACCAGAAGAACTTCTCGCCCTTGGCCTGGGAGGCGGCAATCAGGGGGCCCATCTGGTCGGCCGGCAGGCTGTAGACCTTGTTCGTGTCGCGGTCGATCTGCGGGTCGAAGATGTCGATGACGCCGTCCAGTTCCTTGCGCGGGAACGAGCCGCCGATCATGATCATCAGCTCGGGGCACGCGCGGCGGATGGCGTCGCTGCGGCGGCGCATCTCGTCCCACTTGTTCGTCTCGTCGCCGATGTAGACGAGGGCCCGGTCCGCCAGGCCGAGCCCGCGCACCGCCTCGTACCGCTCCTTCAGTTTCTCGACGTTGCCCGTGAAGTTGCCCGACAGGTAGATCGTGTTCCCCCCGCGCTCCATCACGTAAGGGATGTCCTCGAGGTCGGGCGACAGGGTGTCGATGTACTGCTCCGTCGGGTTGAAGCGGTGGTCCAGGAGGAAATCGACGAAGCGGCGCTTGAGTTCGGGCGTGACCCGGCCGTAGACCTGCCGGATGGGGTCCCAGCAGGTCTGGCCCATCGTCTGGAAGTTCCACTGCTCGGGGATCGCGTAGTCCCACACGCGGACGGCAAGGTCGAGGTCGCGCGGCGGGGCGCCTTGCGGCCGGACGGTGATCCGGCCGCGATACGTGCCCGGCCGGGTGTCGGACCGCGTCCGCACGGTGAACCAGAACGGCGCCGACGCGTGGACCGGCAGGTCGGCCGGCCGCGGCGCCACGAGCGGGTCCGGCACGTCGAAGTTCTTCCCGTGGAAGTACCAGTCGCCGATCTTGCCGTTCGGGTGGAGCCGGAAGACCTCCTGGAGGTTGTACGCGATGTCCTCCTTCGGGATCCGCGCGCCGCCCTCGCCCTCGAGGTCGGTCCACGCGAACGTGACGCCCTTGAGTCCCCCCGCCATCGGGTAGACGAGGACCTGGAACGGCTCGTACTCGTTACGGGCCATCGCCATCTCGTAGCGTTCCTGGAACGGGCCGAAGAAGCGGTACCGCGTGTCGCGGTCCGAGAACTTGCGCAGACCGTGCGTCATGCCGACAAGGTAGGGCTTGGGGAGCGGCTCGAAGTCCAGGACGAGCCGCGGCCGGTGCGCCGCGTCCGGGCTCGACGCCGACGGGGCGTCGATCTCGCCGCGGCACGGGAACCGCCGGTCCGCCTGGTCCATCGGCACGAGGGCGACGCCGTGGTTCGCCGCCGGCTCGCGGAGCCACTTGCGCACGAGCGGCGTCACGTTGAAGTCGATCCACTTGCCCCCCTGCGGCACGCCCAGGAACGCGTACCGGTGCGGGAAGTACTGGCCGTCATACTCCCACAGGCTGTAGGAGTCGACCGCGCCCGGCGGGCGGCCGACGCCGTAGTCCGTGGCCGCGTCGGCCGTCCCGCCCGGCTGGCGCCACGCGCGGCCGGGGGCGGCGCTCGTCCAGTCGGCCCCGGCGGCCCAGTCCTCGACAACCTCGCGGCAGAGGACCTCGAAGATCATCCGGAGGCCTTTCGCCTCGGGCACGAAGACCTCCAGCCGCGCCCGCGCCAGGGACTTCGCCCGCAGGTTCTCGGGCAGGTCGAACCGCACGAGGACGTGATTGGCCGACCCGCGGAGGGCGAGCGCGGCCTGGGCGGCGGCCCCCGGCGGCTCGGCGCCGCCCTTGCCCGGGCCCCATAGCGTGGCCGTCGTGCACCCGGCGTAGCCGTCGGCGCCCTGCTGGAGCGTCACGGTCTCGGCCCGGGCGGCGAGCGCCGCTGCCACCACCAGCAGCGCAGCGCAGGCGCCAGGCGCGACCTGCGTGAGGGAACATCGACGCGCGTGCGGCAGGGCCATCGGACGGGCCTCCCCTGGGCGGCGACCGCGGCCGGCGGAAGCCGGACGGACACACGGGTCATCAGAAGGGGCGCGGCCTTCGCTCCCAGGACCGCGCCCCGCGGCATCGCACGTCACGTCGCCCCGGCCCGGCGGCGTCCCTAGAGGACGTCCACCGTGTAGGCCGGGACGACGAACTCCTCGGCCAGGTTCTCATAGGAGACCCGCCGGCTTTCGCTCTCGCGGCGGATGCGATCGCCCTCGGGCCACGCGCCACCGCCCGCCATCCTGGTCACCTGCTCCTGGAAACTCTTCTCGTTGGCGGCCAGTCCGCGGCACAGCGTCGAGTAGTTGCCGATGTCTCTCTTCTCGACGTTCGTGAAGCCCCACGGCCTTTCCATCTTGGCGGCGTACCCCTTGAGTTTCGCGCGGAACGTGGCCGTCATTTGCGTCGACAGTTCCTGCATGCGCGTGCCGGCGATGGTTGCCGCTTCGCGCCCCTGCGACAGGTCGGCCTTGGGTGCGGCGATGGTCGCCTGGCGGCACTCGTCCACCATCGGTTCGAACATCTTGACGAGGTCCTGCGGCGACGCGGCCCGCTTCAGCGAGGCCGCACGCGTCTTCAACTTCTCCATCTTCCCCGAGATCATCAGGGCGACGGCCTCGTCCAGCGCCGCGTCGTCCGCCAGGGTCTTCTGCTCGGCCTCGGACTTCGGCGGCGTCCCTGGCGCGCGGTAGACGCCCGTTGGCGACGCCCGCAGCACGGTCGCGATCACGTCATACTTCAGGAACTTGTCGGACCCCTTCTCGTAGCGGTCCCGGACGCGCTGGTAGGCCGCCGGGGCGTTGCGCCAGTCGGCCTTCTTCCGCGTGGCGTCGGCCATCACGAGGTACGCATCCGTCCGCGCCTCCTCGTCCTTAGTGTCCCGCAGGAACTCCTTGACCGCCTCCAGGGCCTTGTCGGTGTTTCCGGCCATCAGGTCGGCCTGGATGGCGGCCACCTTCTGCTGGTCCTCCGACAGGATCGCGGGGGTCTCCGGGGGGGCCTCCTCCTTCTTGGTTTCCCCCTCGGCACCCGCCTTGGCGGGTTCCTTGGCCGGCTCCTCCGGTTTCCCTTCCTCGGCGGCCAGGGCCGGGACCGCGCCGAGCGCCAGAACGCCCAGAAGAAAGATGCCCATGCGCCACATGACTTGTCCTCCGCGAGAAGCGCCTGTGCCGGGAACGGCCGAGAGTGCGTACCTTCCTTATAGACGAACCGACGGCCCATGTCAATGCGAAACCGCCGTGCCTCACGCCGGGGCCGGCCCCTTCAGCGACCGGGCCCGCCCCCCGCCGGCGGGCGGTAGTCGTTCCAGTCGCTGCCGGTCCCCACCGCGTCCACCGCCGCGAACGCCTTGGACAACTCCTGGTACTCCTTGAGGCGGTCCGCGCTCTCCTGCTTTAGACGCGCCGCGTCTTCCCAGGTTCCATCGGCCGGGACCTTCGCCAGGACCTTGGCAAACGCCGCCTCGGTCTTGGCCAGATCGTCGGCCATCGCCTTCAGGCCCCTGGCGCTCTTCTTCTCGGCGGTCGTCACGCGCCGGGCCGCCACCAGGGCCTCGAGCGCCGCCTGCTTTTCGCGGAGGCCGGCCGGGACACCGGTCGCCAAGTCGGCCATGCGGCCGGCGGCCACCTTGGCCGCCTCGCGCTCGTGGTCGACCCGCAGGTCGGGCTTCAGGATCCGTATCCGCCGGAACTCCTCCAGAACGGCGCCGAGGGACGAGATGACCTCCGCCGGCGTCCGCAGGCGCCGGATCGCCGTCACCTGGGCCTCCACCTTCGCCAGACGCCCTTCCGCCACGCGCACCAGCGCCGCCTGGAGCACCTCGTCGTCCGCGAGGGTGCCCGTCTGGCCCTGCCCGGCCGCGCTGCCCCCCGGGCCCAGGTAGACGCCCTCGCGCGACGCCCGCAGGACCTCGGCCACCGCGTCGCACTTGACGTACCCGTCGGACCCGGGCGACAGAAGGTCGCGGGCCTTCTGGTACGCGCCCCGCGACTGGGTCCACTCGCCCTTCTTGCGGAGCGCGCTGGCCATCGCCCACGCCACGGGGCCCTTGAGTTGCTCGTCCTTCGCCTCGGCCAGGAACCCCTTGGCGCCCTCGATAACCTCGTCGTATCGCCCCGCCTGGTAGGCCGACTGGATCTCGTCGGCCCGCTGGCGGTCCGCCCCCGCCGCGTCGGCTGCCGGGTCCTTCGCCGCCGGGCCGAAAGGAAGCCCGTCTCCGCCCGGGGCCGCTTCCAGGGGACCCGCCCCCGCCAGGACGATCGCCGCCCACACGGCCGCGCCGACCGCCAGACCCCCATGCGCCTGCCTCATGTGCGATCTCCGAAGGGACCACGCCTGACCTGGGCCGACACCATGATCTTATACGTTTCCCCCCGCCGCACCAACAGCATTTCCGGGGACCGCGCCGTTCGGCCCCCGCCGGGTGCCACATTCGCCGGGTGCCACTGGGGGCTTGCCCGCCAGTGCTCCTGATTCCGCGCCGGGTGCCACATTCGCCGGGTGCCACTGGCGGCTTGCCCGCCAGTGCTCCTGATTCCGCGCCGGGTGCCACTGGCGGCTTGCCCG
>CAYGZE010000344.1:0-5123 GCA_964354185.1 uncultured Anaerolineales bacterium
CGATGTGCCGCACGCCCGGCCACGCCACCAGGCCGCTCGTGAACAGGCGGCCCTTGTACGCCTCAGACGGCTTCTGGATGCAGTTGGTGGTCATCAGGATGGCGCCGGGGAAGGCGTCGAACTCCCGCCGCTGGTCCTGCCACGCGCCGCCGTAGTTGCCGGCGAGGTGCTTGTACTTCTTCAGGCCGGGGTAGGCGTGGGCGGGCAGCATCTCGCCATGCGTGTAGACGTTGACACCCTTCCCTTGCGTCTGCTTGAGGAGTTCCTCGAGGTCCCGGAGGTCGTGCCCGCTGACGACGATGGCCTTGCCCTTGCGCGGGGTGACGCGGACGCGGGTCGGCTCCGGGTGGCCGTAGGCGCCGGTGTTGGCGGCGTCCAGGAGGGCCATGACCCGCAGGTTCAGGGCCCCCGCCTCGAGGGCCCAGGCCGTGAGGTCGGCGGCCGTCGGCTTCGGGCGCGTCAGGCGGTCGAGGAGGTCGTGGAAGGCGGCGTAGACGGCCGGGTCCTCCTGGCCCAGAATCTGCGCGTGGTCGGCGTACGCGGCCGCGCCCTTCAGGCCGAAGAGGACGAGGTCCAGGAGGCCCGCCGCGTCGGCGCCGAGCGCCTCGGTGCGCTGGCGGACGCCAACGCCCTCGGCCTGGCGGACCAGGCCGTCAAGGTCGGCGGCGGGCTGGAAGGCCGCCGGGCCGGCGAGCGCCTCGGGCGCCTTGCCCGCCTTCTTCGCGGCGGCCTCGTAGAGCGCCTTCGCGCGGTCGCGAACCCCGGCCGCGCGGCGGACCCACTGGGCCACGCGCTCCGGGTCGAAGTTCACGTTCGTCACCGTCGTGAAGAGCGCCTCGACGACGAAGACGTCGACCTCGCGGTCGCGGGCGCCGAGGGCGGCGGCGCGGTGGGCGTACTGGGCGACGCCCTCCGTCGCGTGGACCAGGAGGTCCTGGAGGGCCGCGGTCCGCGGGTCCTTGCCGCAGACGCCGAAGGCCGTGCATCCCTTGCCCTGGGCGGTCTGCTCGCACTGGTAACAGAACATCGTGCCGGCGGTGGTCATGCGTTCTCCTTTGCGCTTGCGAGGCTGTCGTCCCACGTGTCGAACGGTCGGGACGCGGCGTCCCGTCCATCGCGTGCATGTACGTGTTCAGCAACCCCGCGTGTGCCACGGCTTGCTTGCCAAGCCGTGCGTTCCGAAGTCGGTGCCGGTCCCCCTAACACGGGTTGCCAGCAACCCGTGGCACCCGGCTGACGGGGTTGCTGAACACGTACGCGTGCATGATACGCGACGGCCGCCCGGCCCGCCTTGACGCAGGTCAAGAATCGGGGAAATCGCGAGCGCGGCCGCCCATCCCCGGAACCTTTGATATTACCGCCGCCGCGGGGTAGAATCAGCCCGGCATTCACGGAACCCGGAGAGGCCCATGAACGAGTTCGGACCCGTCAACCCCAGGTGGCCGCGGCTCTGGTTCGGCGGCGACTACAATCCCGACCAGTGGCCCGAGGCGACCCGCCGCGAGGACCGGCGCCTGATGAAACTCTGCCACGCCACCACGATGAGCGTCGGCATCTTCGCGTGGTCGCAACTCGAGCCCGAGCCCGGCCGGTACGACTGGTCGTGGCTGGACGAGGCGTTCGAGCGGCTGCCGAAGGCGGGCGTCCGGATCGCGCTGGCCACGCCGTCGGCCGCCCACCCGCGGTGGCTCTCGGCGATGCACCCGGAGGTCCAGGCGGTGGACGAGCGGCGCGTGCGGCTGCCGCACGGCGTGCGCCAGCGGTTCTGCCCCTCGTCGCCCGTGTACCGCGAGGAGGTCGCCCGCATCGACCGGGCCCTGGCCGAGCGGTACCGGGGCCACTCGGCCCTCGTGCTCTGGCACGTGTCGAACGAGTACGGACCGGCGTGCTGGTGCGACCTGTGCGCGGAGGCGTTCCGCGCGTGGCTGCGGGACCGCTACGGCGACCTGGCGACGCTCAACGCCCAGTGGTGGTCGTCGTTCTGGAGCCACCGGTTCGGCAACTGGTCCGAGGTGATTCCGCCCTACGCCGACTGCTCGGTCGTGCCGGACGGCCTGGTCCTGGACTGGAAGCGGTTCCAGTCGCACCAGGTCTGCGACTTCTTCAAGCACGAGGTGGCGGTCCTCCGGTCGGTGACGCCGGAGGTGCCGGTGACGACGAACCTGATGGGCTTCTTCGCGGGCCTCGACTACGCGAAGTTCGCCGACGCGATGGACGTGGTCTCGTGGGACTGCTACACGGACGTCGGGGGCGACCCGGCCCATCCGGCGTGCGATCACGCGATGATGCGCGGCCTCAAGGCGGGCCGGCCGTGGCTCCTCATGGAGCAGACGCCGAGTTCGACGAACTGGAAGGAGTACCCCACCCTCAAGCCGCCCGGCGTCATGCGCCTGTGGTCGTGGCAGGCGATGGCCCACGGGTCGGACGCGTCGATGTACTTCCAGTGGCGGCGGACGCGCGGCGGGCACGAGAAGTTCCACGGCGCCTTCGTGGCCCACGAGGGGACCGAGCGGCCGCGCGTCTTCCAGGAGATGGCCCGCCTAGGCGAGGAGATGGACCGCGCCGGGCCCGAGATCGTCGGCACCCGGGCCGCGCGGGCCCGCGTCGGCATCCTCTGGGACCAGGAGAACCGCTGGGCCCTCGAAGGGGCGTGCGGCCCGGGGCGGCACAAGCGGGTCGTCGAGACCCTCCACAAGCACTACAAGGCCGTCTGGCGGAGCGCGATCTCCGTGGACGTCGTCCGCATGGACGCCGACTGGTCGGGCTACGACCTCCTCATCGCGCCCATGCTGTACATGGTCAAGAGCGGGCGGTTCCCCCTGCGCGGCCCGCCGGAGGAGATGAGCGGCCGCATCGACGAGGCCGCCAAGATCGCCGCCTGGGTCGAGGCGGGCGGGACGTTCGTCGCCACGTACCTGACGGGCATCGCGAACGAGTCGGACCTCGTCTACGAGGGCGGGTACCCCGGGCCGCTGCGGAAGGTCCTGGGCGTCTGGGCCGAGGAGATTGACGTGCCGCCGGCCGACGCCCCCGCCAACCGGATGGTCACGGCGGCCAAGGCCTTCGCCGGGGCGAAGAAGTCGTACCGCTGCGGCCGGTACTGCGACCTCCTCGTGGCCGAGGGGGCGCGGGTCCTGGCACGCTACGGGGCCGACTGGTACAAGGGCCGGCCCTGCCTCACGGAGAACGCCTTCGGCAAGGGCCGCGCCTACTACCTGGCGGCCGACGCCGAGGACGCGCTCCTGCGGGACCTGTACCGGGCGCTGGCCCGCGCGAAGGGCGTCGAGCCGCTCCTCAGGCCGGTCGAGGGCGTCGAGGTCCTGGCCCGCGAGGGGCCCGACGGGCGGCGCCTGCTCTTCCTCCTGAACCACGCGGCGCGCCGGCGGACCGTCGCGCTCGGCATAGCGCGCGGCAAGGACCTCTTGTCGGGCCGGGCGGTGCGGGGACAGGTCGCGATGGAGCCCTACGGCGTCCGGATCGTCGCGTGTACGTGATGTAAGGATCTGCGATGGATGAGCGCGACCGGACGGCCGCCTACCGCATGCTCGACGCGAACGCGAACCGGGCGCGGGAGGCCCTGCGCGTGGCCGAGGACGTTGCGCGCTTCGCCCTCGACCGGCCCGACCTGGCCGAGGCGCTCAAGCGCCTGCGGCACGACCTCCGCTCGGCGCTCGGGCCCCTGGACGGGCGGCTCCTCGTGGCCGCCCGCGACACGGCGGGCGACGTCGGCACGGCGATCTCGACCGACGCCGAGCGCCGGCGCGACTCGGTGCGCGACGTCGCCCGGGCCGCGATGAAGCGCCTTACCGAGGCCCTGCGCGTCCTTGAGGAGACGGGGAAGGTGGCCGACCCGGCCGTCGCGGCGGCCGTCGAAGGACTCCGCTACCGCGCCTACGACCTCGAGAAGCGGCTGGAGGAGGCCCTGCGGCCGTCGGGGCGCCTCGCGGCCGGGGGCGTGTGCGTCCTCCTTTCGGAGGGCCTCTGCCGCCGCCCGTGGCAGGACGTGCTCCGGGCCGCGTTGGCCGGCGGGGCGGCCTGCATCCAGGTCCGCGAGAAGGCGATGCCGGACGGGGCGCTCCTCGCGCGGGCCCGGGCGGTCGCCCAAACGGCCCACGAGGCGGGGGCACTGGCGATCGTCAACGATCGACCCGACCTGGCGGTCCTGGCGGCGGCGGACGGCGTCCACGTGGGGCAGGACGACCTCGCGCCGCACGAGGCGCGGCGGATCGTCGGCCCCGACCGCATCGTCGGCGTCTCGACGCACAGCCTGGAGCAGGCCCGGGCGGCCGCCGAGGCCGGCGCCGATTACGTCGGGTGCGGCCCCATGTTCCCGAGCGAGACGAAGCCGCAGGCCGTCGTCCCCGGCCCCGCCCTGGCCGCCGAGGTGACGCGGGCGGTGGGCGTGCCCGTGATGGCGATCGGCGGCATCACGGCGGCGCGGGCCGCTGAGGTCGCCGCGGCGGGCGTCCGGTGGCTGGCCGTCTCGGCCGCCGTCTGCGGCGCCCAGGACCCGGAGGCCGAGGTGCGGCGGTTGGCGGCAGCGCTCGGGACGGAGCGGCGCCAGCCGTAGGGCCGGCGCCGCGGCGGCCCCAGGGGCGCAGAGAGAGGCGTGCGACCCGTCTGGCCGCACGCCTTGTCGTTGCGCGTTGGCTGCGCGGGGCGCCTCAGGCAACGAGGCGCACCGAAGCCGCTGGGACCCTCGCGGCACCGGGCTGAGGCGCGGGAGGCGCCGGGGCCGCCGGCGCCGCCGGGGCCGGCCTGGCCCCCCTCGGACCCCCTCCTCCGCCGGGCAGGCCGAGTCCGCCGAACGCGCCGAAGCGTCCGCGGTTCTGGCCGGCTTCCGTGACCATCTTCTCGGCGGGGTCTTTCTGCTCGGGCGTCAGGACCGCGAAGACTTTCTCCTTGGCGTCCTTGACGGCGTCCTGGCGCTTGGTGTTGAACTCCTGGAACCCCTTCTGGAGGTCCTGCATCGCCGTGCCGCGCTCGGCCTCGGGCTTCTCGCGCAGGTCGTCCCACTGCTGGCGCATGGCGTCCTGGCGGGCCTTCATGTCGTCGGCGAGGCGGTCGGCGTCGATGGTGAGGATCTGCTTGATCTGCTTGTGCTGCTCGTCGGAGAGTTTGAG
>CAYGZE010000345.1:0-1725 GCA_964354185.1 uncultured Anaerolineales bacterium
CGCCGCCCGAGGACGTGGTGCGGCGCGTGGCCGAGGTGACGGCCTACGCCCACGCCCGCGGCGTCGCGTCCGAGGCGGCGGTCGGCGAACTGCCGTTCGGCGGCGGGGCCGCGGGTGCGGCGGCGCGCGGCGAGAGGACCGACCCCGACCGGGCCGCCGAGTTTGTCCGCCGGACGGGCGTCGACATCCTGGCCGTGAGCGTCGGCAACGTGCACGTGTTGACGAGCGGTTCGCGCGGCCTGGACCTGGAGCGGCTGGAGGCGATCCGGCGGCGCGTCCAGGTCCCGTTCGACCTGCACGGCGGCACGGGCATCGACCCGGCGTCGCTCGGCCAGGCGATCGGGCTGGGCGTGGCCAAGGTGTCGTTCGGCACGTGCCTGAAGCAGCGCTATCTGGCCGCGGTCCGCCGGGCCCTCGGCGGGGCGGGCGGCGGGTCGAATCCGCACGCCCTCCTGGGGATGGGCGGGCCCGAGGACGTGCTCGTGGCCGGGCGCCTGGCCGTGCGCGACGCCGTGCTGGAGCGGGTGCCGGCGCTCGGCTGCGCGGGCAGGGCGTGATCGCGGCCGCCGCCGGCCGCGCGGGCGCGAGGTGAGCCGATGCTCGTCGATATGAAAATGCCGGACCTCTCGACCACCGAGGAGGACATCGTCGTGGTCCGGTGGCTGGTGGAGGTGGGCGGGCGCGTCGAGCGGGGCCGGCCGCTCCTGGAGGTCCGGACCGACAAGGCGACGATGGAGGTCGATTCCTTCGTGACCGGCGTCCTGCGCGAGGTGCTGGCGGGGCCGGACGCGAAGGTGGAGGCGGGCCAGGTGATCGGGCGGGTGGAGGCGGAGGGCGCGGCGGCCGCGGGGGCCGCGGCCAGGCCCCCGTCGGAGGCGCGGGCGACGCGGCCCCCGGCCGCGTCCATCGCCCCCGCCGAGGCCGCACCGGCCGCCCGCACGGGGATGTTCGCGCGGAACCGCCAGCGGGCCGCCCGGCAGGCCCGCATGCCCCGAGCGAAGTCGAGCGGGGCCGCGCCGCCCGCGTCGGCCGCGCCCCTTTCACCGCCGCAGGTCGCCCCGCTGGACGCCGCCGACGCCGCGGCGCTCTCGCCGGTCCAGCGGACGGTCGCGCGGCGGATGCAGCAAAGCAAGCAGACCGCGCCACACTTCTACCTCCTCACGAGCGCCAACGCCGAGCCGATGCTCGCCTGCCGCGACGCGGCCGGTCCCGAGCAGGCGGCCTGGGAGGCGCTCCTCGTCTGGGCCGCCGCCCGGGCGATGCGGCGCTTCCCGCGGATGGCCGCCCGCTTCCAGGACGACCGCCTCGTCCGTCCGTCCACCGACGCGATCGGCGTGGCGGTGGACCTGGGGGGCGACCTCTTCGTCGTGCCCGTGGCCGGCGCGGCCGACAAGAATCCTATGGACATCTCTCGTGAGATTCGCGAGGGCGTGGACCGCCTGCGGTCGGGCGACCGCGCGGCCCGGCGGCTCCAGCCGGCCGTCCTCACGGTGACGCACCTCGTGGACTCGGCCGTCGAAGCGTTCGTCCCGATCCTCAATCCGCCGGAGTCGGCGGTGCTGGCCGCCGGTAAGGTGGGGCCGCAGGTCGTGGCGGCGGACGGGAAGATCGTCGTCCAGCGCCGCATCGGCCTGGCGCTGGCGGCCGATCATCGGGTCGTGGGCGGCCGGTACGCCGCCGACTTCCTCGGCGCGATCGTCGCGGAACTGGAGGCCCTGTGATCGC
>CAYGZE010000345.1:1825-5115 GCA_964354185.1 uncultured Anaerolineales bacterium
TACGCCGCCGACTTCCTCGGCGCGATCGTCGCGGAACTGGAGGCCCTGTGATCGCCAGGCCGCGAAAGCCCCGGCCTCCTCGCCCGCGCCGCCGGCCCTACGAGCGCGACTTCCTCCTGGGCCTGTACCGGCGGATGGTGCTCATCCGCCAGTTCGAGGAGCAGGTGCGGTTCCTGTTCCTCGAGGGGTCGATGCCCGGCACGATCCACCAGTGCCAGGGCCAGGAGGCCGCGGCCGTCGGCGTGTGCGGCGCGCTCGCGCCCGGCGACTACATCACCTCGACCCATCGGCCGCACGGCCACGCCCTGGCCAAGGGCCTCACGCCGCTGGAGATCCTGATCGAACTCTTCGGCGGCGCGACGGGCTGCTGCAAGGGGAAGGGCGGGTCCATGCACGTCGGCAACCTCGCGAAGGGGATGCTGCCGGCCATCGCGATCGTCGCGGGCGCGATTCCGGTGGCCACGGGCATGGCGCTCGCGCTCGCGATGCAGAAGCGGCCCCAGGTCGTCGCGTGCTTCTTCGGCGACGGCGCCACCAGCGAGGGCGCGTTCCACGAGGCGGTCAACATGGGCGCCATCTGGGACCTGCCCGTCATCTACGCGTGCGAGAACAACCTCTACGGCGCCTCGACGCATGTAAGTAAGATCACGCGCGTCAAGTCCATCGCCGACCGCGTGGCCGGGTACGGCATCCCCGCCCGCACGCTCGACGGGAACGACGTGCTGGCGGTCTACGAGGCCGCCGACGAGGCCGCCGCCGCCTGCCGCGCGGGACGCGGGCCGGTCTTCCTCGAACTCCTCACCTACCGCATGACCGGCCACTCGCGGCGCGACCCGTGCCACTACCAGCCCCGGGAGGAGCGGCGGCAGTGGGCCGCGCGCGACCCGATCGCGCGGTTCGGGAAGGCGCTCCTCGCGCGGCCGGACGTGACGGCCGCGGACCTCGAGCGGGTGAACGCCGAGGTGCTGGCGGAACTGGGCGCGGCCGTCGAGGAGGCCCGCCGCGCCCCGAAGCCGGCGGTCGAGGACCTGACGACCGACGTGTACGCCTGAGGGCGGGGCAGGGGAATCGCATGAGACGCCTGGGCATCGCGGAAGCGCTGCGGGAGGCCATCGCCGAGGAGATGCGGCGCGACGCGCGCGTCTTCTGCATCGGCGAGGACATCGGCGTCCCGGGCGGATGGGGCGGGGCGTTCACCGTGACCCGGGGCCTCCAGGAGGAGTTCCCCGGCCGCCTGCTCGACACGCCCATCGCCGAGAACGGCTTCTTCGGCGTCGCCGTCGGGGCGGCCGTGCTGGGCATGAGGCCCATCGCCGACGTCCAGTACGGCGACTTCCTGGCCTGCGCGATGGACCAGATTCATAGCAATGCCTCGATGCTTCATTACATGTCGGGCGGCACGGTCCGGGTGCCGCTGGTGATGCGGGCGCCCGTCGGCGCCACCGGCCGCGGCGCCCAGCACGCCCGCAACATGGAGCGGTTCTTCGTCGGCATCCCGGGCCTGAAGGTCGTCGCGCCGTCTACCGCCTACGACGCCAAGGGCCTCCTGAAGGCCGCCGTCCGCGACGACAACCCCGTCATGATCTTCGAGCATAAACTTCTCTATGGCTCGAAGGGCCCGCGGAGCGAGTCCGGCGCGGTGGACGCCACGAGCGACATCCCCGACGAGGACTACACGGTGCCGCTCGGCCGGGCGGCCGTGCGGCAGGAGGGCGGCCGCGTCACCATCCTCGGCTGGCTCCTCATGGCCCACTACGCGCTAGGAGCCGCCCGGACGCTGGCGGCCGAGGGCGTGGACGCCGAGGTCATCGATGTGCGGAGCCTCAGCCCCTTCGACTACGAGACGATCGGCCGCTCGGTCCGCAAGACCGGCCGCGTCGTCATCGCCGAGGAGGGGCCCAAGACGGGCGGCGTGGCCGCGGAACTCGCCGCCGGCATCACCGAGCGGTTCGCCGACAGCCTCCTCGCGCCGGTCGTGCGCATCGCGTCGCCCGACGTGCCCGTGCCGTTCGCCCCGGAACTGGAGAACGCCTACCGCCCCGACCCGGCGCGGATCGCCCAGGCCGCCCGGGCCCTCGCGCTTCTCTAGACGGGCACCGCGCGGGCCGATGCGCCCGGCCCGCGGGGCCCGGAGGCCGCGGGCGTCCCTCTCACTTCGCCCGGCGGTAGGTGATCAGGTCCGACGCGGGCGATTCCTTGAGCGTGATGTCGAAGCCTTCGGCCAGTTCCCGCCCCGTCGCGCGGCGGACTTGGCCGGTCGTCGAGGACGTGAGCACATACGTCGACTTCTCGTCCAGCCCCCGGAGTTTCACGCGCAGCGTCGCGTCGGCGCACTTCGCGCGGTGGAACGCGAGCACCATGCCCTCGCCCAGGTCGGCGCGGTCATACTGCGAGGCGATCCACTCGTGCTCCTGGCGGCTGTAGCCCGTCAGGCCGTACCAGTCGCCCACGAGGAGGTGCCGCACGCGCCGGTACGTCTCGGTCATCGCCTTGGCGCGGGCCGTGTCGAACTGCGGGTCGTCGGCGATCCAGCCGGTGATGAGCGACGACGCCATCGCCGAGTGGAACGAGTAATCGTCCAGCCGATTGAGCGGCACGGAGATGACCCCGTTCGGCAGGTACGCGCTCAGGGCGTAGAGCGACGCCTGGTCCGTCAGGTTGTCGAACCAGTGGTCGCTCTTCTGGTGGATCTGGAACCGCATGACGGTCTCGAGGTCGATCCGCCGGCCGCCGCTCGCGCATTCCTCCATCAGGAGGTCCGGCCGCGCCGCCCGGAGCGCGTCCCAGTATGCGTACAGGCCCTCGATATATTTCATTTCGGTGATGCCCTGCCGGTCGGGGGCGTCGGCGTCGCGCCAGAACCCGAGCGGGTCCATGTTGAAGTCCTGCCGGTACACCGCGAAGCCCGGCAGCCTGAGGTACCCGCCCACGATGCCCAGGAAGTGGCGCTGAACCTCGGGCAGGCCGAAGTTCAGCAGGCCGCCGACGTCGCTCTGGCCCTTGGGGCGAAGGACCCATGCGGGGTGCTCGCGGTCGATGGTGGTTCCCCGGACGACCCGCTCCGGCTCGAACCAGAGGCCGTACGTCATGCCGCACGCCTTCGCCGCCGCCGCCACGGGGCCCATGCCGCCGGGGTATTTGGCCTTGTCGGCGTCCCAGTTGCCTGCGCCCTCGGGCCAGCCGCCCGTGAACCACCCGGCGTCGGTGATCACCGCCTGGACGCCCAGCGGCTCGAGCGCCCGGATGAGCGCGATCTGGTTCGCCTCGTTGCACTCGTTCAGCCACCCGCC
>CAYGZE010000346.1:0-5100 GCA_964354185.1 uncultured Anaerolineales bacterium
GTGGCCGGGGCAGAGGAAGCCGTCGATCCGCACCTCGCCGCCCGCCAGGAGCGCCTCCATCGCCGGGATCATCCACTTGTGGGCCGAGAGCACCGTGAAGTTCCGCAGGCCCTCGGCCCGGGCGGCCTCCAGGGCGACGGCCGTGCCCGGGGCCGTCGTCTCGAACCCGACCGCCGCGAAGACGACCGTCTCGCCGCGCTCCCGCCGCGCCAGGTCCATCGCCTCGAGGACCGAGTAGCACACGGCGACGCGCCGCCCCCGCGCCTTCTCGCGCTCGAGGCTCGAGCGCGTCCCCGGGACGCGCATCATGTCGCCGAACGTCGCCACCGTCACGCCCGGGCGCCCCGCGAGGTCCACGAGCGCGTCGATGATGCCCTGCGGCGTCACGCACACGGGGCACCCCGGCCCGCTCACCAGCCGCACCCGCTCGGGCAGCAGGCTCCGCAGGCCCGTCCGCCGGATGGCCACCGTGTGCGTCCCGCAGATCTCCATCAGGACGACCGGCCCCGTGCCGGGGACGGCCGCCGCGGCCTCGGCCATCTCGCGCTTCAGTTTCTCGATTCGATTCGCGTTCATGCGGCCACGGGCGGGCTCACCCGATCCCCTCCAGCCGCTCCATCTCGTCGAGGAGCGCCGACGTCTCGGCCGCGTCCTCGGGCGTGATCTTCGTGATGGCAAAGCCCGCGTGCACCAGGACCCAGTCGCCGACCGCCGCCTCGGGCACCAAAGCCAGGCCTGCCCGCATGCGGTTCCCGCGCACGTCGATCATGCCAACGGCGTCCTCCTTCGACACGATCCGTCCGGGAACGGCCAAGCACATCGCTCACGCCTCCCCTTCGGCCCGCAGGCGCGCCGCCGCCACCCAGGCCTGGCCGAGGGCCACGCCCCCGTCGCTCGGCGGCATGTCGCGGTGAACATACACCTGGAACCCGTCGGCTTCAAGGCCGGCGGCGGCCAGGCGCACCAGGCGGTCGTTCGCGAAGCACCCGCCCGACAGCGCGACGCGCCCAAGGCCGGTCTGCGCCCGCGCCCGCCGCGCGGCCTCGCGGAGCATCGCCGCCACCGTGGCGTGGAACCGCGCTGCGACGGGGCCGGCGCCGGCCCCCCCCTCCAGGTCCGCCACGAGGCCGCGCACCAGGCCGCCCGTCTCGATCACCCAGGCCGCGCCATTCTTCGCGCCCGGGTCGCGGAGGGCCAACGGGTACGGCTCGGCCTCGTCGGGCTCGCCCTCGGCCGCCGCCTCCAGTTCCATGGCCGCCTGGCCCTCGTACGTGTTCTCGGCCGAGACGCCCGCCAGGACGCTCGCGGCGTCGAACAGCCGCCCGAGGCCGCTCGAGCGCGGCGAGCGCAGGCCGCGCGCGATCATGTCGGTCCACGTCCGCCGGTCCTCCGCGCTCACCTCGGCCAAGGCGCCGACTCGTCCTGCGCAGCGGAGCGCTGCCTCGCAGAGCGGGACGCGGTGCGCCTCGGCCGCCTCCGGGCCGAACGCCTGGACAAGGTACGACCACGCCGTCCGGACGGGATGTGCGATCGCCGCGTCGCCGCCGGGCAGGGGCACGCCTTCCAGGCGGCCCAGGCGCTCGAACCGCTCGGCCGACGCGCGGAGGACCTCGCCGCCCCAGACGGTGCCGTCGGCCCCGTAGCCCGTGCCGTCCATCGCCAGGCCGATCACGTCGCCCTCCAGGCCGTTCTCGGCGCAGACCGAGGCGATGTGGGCATGGTGATGCTGGACGCCGATGAGGCGGACGCCCTGCGCGTCGCCTTCGGCGCGGCGCCGCGCGTAGCGCGTCGAGAGGTAGGCCGGGTGAAGGTCATGGGCGATGGCGGCCGGGCGAACCTCCAGGAGCCGCTCCAGTTTCTCGATCGCCGCCTCGAAGTAGGCGGCGGCCAGGGCGTTCTTCAGGTCGCCGACGTGCTGGCTGACGAACGCATCGCGCCCGCGAACCAAGCAGACGGCGTTCTTAAGTTCCGGCCCGACCGCCAGGATCGGCACAGGCGACGCGCGGGGAAGCCTCAAGGGCCGCGGCGCGTGGCCCCGCCCGCGCCGCAGGAGCAGTGGACGCCCGCGCTGGACCACCCCGACCGAGTCATCGCAGACGGTCTGGATCGGCCGGTCGTGCAGCAGGTACAGGTCGGCGATGCCGGCCAGGCGCTGGAGGGCCTCCTGGTCCTCGCGGCAGATCGGTTCCTCGGACAGGTTCCCGCTGGTCATGACGAGCGGGGGGAAGTCGCCTTCAAAGAGGAGGTAGTGAATCGGCGCGTAAGGAAGCATGAAGCCGAGCCGGCCGGACCGCGGGGCCACGAGCGGCGAGATGCCGCAGTCCGGCCGCCGGCGCAGAAGGACGATCGGCCGCTCGCGCGATTCCAGCAGACGCCGCTCGGCATCATCGACCAGCGCCGCCCGCGCGACGGCGTCGAGGGACCCGGCCATCAGGGCGAAGGGCTTCTGGTCGCGGCCCTTGCGGCGGCGGAGGTCGCCCACGGCGGCGTCGCTCCGCGCGTCGGCCGCCAGGTGGAACCCCGTCAAGCCCTTGATGGCGACGATCCGCCCGGCCAGGAGCGCCTCTCGCACCGCCCGGACCGGGTCGGCCGCCGCAACGGGTCGGCCCGCCGCATCGCGCAGGTCGAGTTGCGGGCCGCACGCCGGGCACGCGTTCGGCTGCGCGTGGAACCGCCGGTCGGCCGGGTCCTCGTACTCGGCCCGGCAGGCGGGGCACATCGTGAATGTTCGCATCGTCGTCCGGGCGCGGTCGTACGGGACATCCAGGATGATCGAGTACCGCGGGCCGCAGTGCGTGCAGTTGATGAACGGGTAGCGGAACCGCCGGTCGGCGGGGTCCAGGAGTTCGCGGAGGCAGTCGGGGCAGACGGCCACGTCGGGCGAGACGAGGGCCTCGCGCTCGCCGCCCGCGCTCGGGCGGATCCGAAAGCCCGTCTCCCCCTGCGGTGGAACGTCCTCGGCCTCGACGGCGGTGATGGCGGCCAGGGGGGGCGGATCGCGCGCGAGGTGCTCAAGGAACTCCGCGATCCGCGCGGGCGGCCCCTCGACCTCCAGGAGGACCCCCTCGGCGTCATTGAGGACCCAGCCCGCCAGTCCCCGCTCGGTCGCCAGGCGGTAGACGGTCGGCCGGAACCCGACGCCCTGGACGATGCCACGGACGCGGACCCGCTGCCGCGCGGCCTGGGACGGCGCGCTCGCTCTTTCGGGACGGCCTTTGGGCATACGGCCTCTCCGCGGTGCAACGGGCACCGCGGCCCATTATAGGGGCGCCCGGGGAAAAGTGTACCCGGCAGGGGGCCCGGGTAGCGGGCAGAAGTCGCGGCCGGCAGCCAAAAAGAAAGGGCGGTCCGAAGACCGCCCTTGCGTCATCCAGGGAAACCGCGTCGGCCCTACTTCCTCCGCCGCAGCACCAGGCCCGCCAGGCCCAGCCCGAGCAGCGACAGCGTGGCCGGCTCCGGAGCCACCGTGATCGTGTCGAGGAAGAACCCGGCCGCATACGTGTCGATGCTCTCGATCGTGACGCCGAGCGTCTCGCCCGCCTCGGCGAGGACGTTGAACGTGACCATCGTGCCCTTCCGGACGTCGAGGCCCGTCAGTTCCTTCATGTTGGGGGCCGTGCCGGCGAGGGTCGTCCCGAGGCTGCCCGTCAGGGTGATGCGAACCGCCAGGTCGCCATCGCCGATGGCGGCGTCGAGACCGGGGTCATAGAAAAGGGTCGAGAAGTTGAACCGGCGCGACACGCCGTCGGTGGCCGCGATGGTGTACGTCCCGATGTTGTTGCCCGTTCCGCCGCCGGTGCCGCCGCCCCCCCCGCCGCTGCTGGTCTGTTGGAAATCGAGCCAGCCCGGGTTGTCGGCCCACGAGCCGGTATACGAGCCCGTCGGCCGCCCCGTCGTCGTCAGGAGCGTCTTGCCGTCGGGGTCGATCTCGCTCCACATCAAGGTGTACCCGCTCTGGCCGTAGCCGGCATCATACCAGTGCTCCGGATCGGCCAACTGGTTAGCCATGACGTCGTAGATCGTGGCCGCCGACGCAACCGAACCGACGGCCAGGAGAGCCAACAGCACCACCAGGACCTGCTGCGCGCGCTTCATCACCGGACCTCCCCTCGGGCCTGGACCCACCGATGGCGACACCCCCTGCCGCCTAGGCAGTCCAGACAGCAACCCCAGTTTCCGGTTGGATTAAGACAGAAGGGGACTTAGAACGTCGAGACAGACCCTTTGCCTCGCACCAACCCCCTAATCTCCAGGGACACTATAACACATAGGCCGCCTCAAGGCAAACGCCTGGGAAGAAAAAAAACGCCTTGGGAGAAAGAATGGGTGCAGAAGGCCCCTGGCTGGCCAAAAACCGCGACCGGAGGGCCCCTGCGCCGCCCCCTGATCCTGCCGCCGGGGGGGCGGCCCAGGCCAGGGGGGTACCGACAGAGAGGGCAACGGCCCCGAACGGCCCCGGCGGCGGTCTCGCCGACCGAGACGCGGGAGGCCCCGCCTGCCCGACCGGGGGCGGGCCGACCCCCTCAGCCGTGCGGCAGGATGACGATCTTGAGGTGTTCGCCGCCCGGCCGGGACATCAGGGCGAACCCCTTGCCCGTCTCCTCCAGGGGCAGGCGGTGGGTGATCATGTCGCCCACCGGCACCCGCCGGGCGGCAATGAGTTCCAGGGCCACCTTGGCGTCGTAGGGGGAGTTGCCGTAGGAGGGCTTGAGCGTCACGTCGTTCCGCCAGAAGTCGTTCAGGGGGACGGCCAGTTCGACGCCGGGGTCGGTCGTCGCGAAGCAGAGGATCGTCCCGCCGCGGTCGACGCTCGCGAGGGCCTGCTGGAAGGCCGCCAGGGCCCCCGCGCAGACGACGACGAGGTCGGCCGCCCGGCCGCCGTTCGCCTCGCGGACCCTCTTGGGCACGTCGTCGCGGGCGTCGAAGGCGGCGTCCGCCCCGAACCGCCGCGCCAGGTCCAGCCGGTACGGGCTCACGTCCGTCGCGATCAGCCGCCCCGCCCCGAGCGCCTTGGCGAGCGCCAGGTGCAGCACCCCCGAGATGCCCGACCCGAAGACGGCCACCGTCTGGCCCGGCCGCAGGGCCGCCGACCGCTGCCCG
>CAYGZE010000347.1:0-1581 GCA_964354185.1 uncultured Anaerolineales bacterium
GCGGCCAGAACAACGTCCAGGGCGCCTGCGACATGGGGGCGCTGCCGGACGTGTACGCGGGCTACCAGAAGGTCGACGACGAGGCCGCCCGCCGCAAGTTCGAGGCGGCCTGGGGCGTCGCGCTGCCGCCGAAGCCGGGCCTCACGGTCGTCGAGATGATGCACGCCGCCGCCGAGGGGACACTCAGGGCCCTCTACGTCATGGGCGAGAACCCCATGCTGAGCGACCCCGACCTGACGCGCGTCGAGGAGGCCCTGCGGCGGCTGGACCTGCTGGTGGTCCAGGACATCTTCCTGTCGGAGACGGCGCGGCTGGCGCACGTCGTCCTCCCGGCGGCCGCCTTCGCCGAGAAGGACGGCACCTTCACGAACACCGAGCGGCGGGTCCAGCGCGTCCGCAAGGCCGTCGAGCCGCCCGGCGAGGCACGCACCGATTGGGAGATCCTCGGCGACCTCGCCGGTCGCATGGGCTACGTGATGCGGTACCCCGATGCCGCCGCCATCCAGGACGAGATCGCACGGCTCGTGCCCTCGTACGGCGGGATCACGTACGCGCGGCTCGACGCGGGCGGCCTCCAGTGGCCGTGCCCCGACGCGGCCCACCCCGGGACGCCCTACCTCCACAAGGACCGGTTTGCGCGCGGGAAGGGCAGGTTCCACCCCGTCGCGTTCCTGCCGCCGCAGGAACTGCCGGACGACGACTACCCGCTCCTGCTTTCGACCGGCCGCATCCTCCAGCACTTCCACACGGGCACGATGTCGCGGCGGTCGGACGTGCTGGACCGCCTCGTGTCGATTGGGGCGATTGAGATTCACCCGGCCGACGCCGCGCGCCTGGGCGTCGCGGATGGCGCGTGCGTCCGCGTGGCGTCGCGCCGCGGCGAGATCGAGATCTCCGCCCGCGTTACGGACCGCGTCGCGCCCGGATCCGTCTTCCTGGCGTTCCATTACCGCGAGGCCCCGGCCAATCGCCTGACGATCGCGGCGCTCGACCCGGTCGCCAAGATCCCCGAGTTCAAGGTCTGCGCCGTCCACGTCGAGCCGTGCCCGGAGATCGCCCGATGAGCAATCTGCCAGGCGCCGCCGACCCCGTGCGCGAGGTCCCCGTCTTCCGCACGGGCGAGGCCGGCGCGCGGCCGGCCGGGCCGACGCGCGACCTTGTGGTCGAGGAGCGCCTCGTCGAACTCGTCCTGGGCGGCCGCACGCTCGCGCACCTCGTGTGCACGCCGACGGCCCTCGAGGATCTCGCCCTCGGATTCCTCGTGTCCGAGGGCCTCGTCGCGGGCCCTGCGGCGGTCTTCGCGATGGCGGTCTCCGCCGACCTGTCGAAGGTCGAGGCCCGGGCCGACGTGGACCCGGACGTCCTCGCCCGGTTCCTCGAGCGCCGGGCCGTCGCGACGGGCTGCGGCGGCGGCGTCACGGGCGCGGCCGATGCGCTGCCGCGGGTCGAGAGCGACGCGCGGTTCCGCCCCGAGGACCTCTCCGAGCGCGTCGCCGAGTTCCAGCGCGCGAGCGCCCTCTTTCGCGAGACCGGCGGCGTCCACGCGGCCGCCGTGACCGACGGCCACGCGCTCGCGGCGCT
>CAYGZE010000347.1:1681-5088 GCA_964354185.1 uncultured Anaerolineales bacterium
CCGGCACCTGCGCCAAGATCATGACGGGTGCGCCCGTCCCGCCGGGGACCGACGCGGTCGTTCGGGTCGAGGACACGGGCCCGGCCCCCGGCGGCCGCGTGCGCATTCTGCGCGTCCGTCCGGACCGGCCGAACATCTGCCCGCGCGGCGAGGACGTGCGGCGCGGCCAGGTGGTCCTCGAAGCGGGGCACGTCCTCGGGCCCGAGGAGGTCGGGCTTCTGGCCTCGGTCGGGCGGCTGCGCGTCCGCATCTTCCGGCGGCCGCGCGTCGCCGTCCTCGCCACCGGCGACGAGATCGTCGACCCGTCGGCCGTGCCCGGCCCGGGCCAGATCCGGAACGCCAACTCCTGGAGCCTCCTGGCGTGCTGCCGCCGCGCGGGCGTCCCGGCCGACGACTTGGGCGTTGCCCGCGACGACCCGGCCGACCTCCGCGCGAAGATCGAGGCGGGCCTCGAGCGCGACGTCCTCCTCGTCTCCGGGGGCGTCAGCATGGGCGAGTGGGACTTCGTGCCCGACGTCTTCGAGGCGACGGGCGTCGCCATTCACTTCACGAGCGTCCGCATGAGACCCGGCAAGCCCACCGTCTTCGCGACCTCGGGCGGGCGGGCGATCTTCGGCCTCCCCGGGAACCCCGTCTCGACGCTCGTCGCGTTCCGGCTGCTCGTGTGGCCGTGCCTCCGCGCGATGATGGGCCACCCGGACCCGGCGCCCGCGTCGCTTTCGGCGATGCTCGCGGCCCGGGCGATCGTTCGCGGCGACCGCACGGCCTACCTCCCCGCGCGGCTTCGGGCGGGCGAAGCGGGCCTGGAAGTCGAAGTCGTCGAGACGCGCGGCTCGGCCGATCTGGTTGGCTTCGCGCGGGCCGATGCGCTGGTGGTCCTCGAGCCCGGGACGCACGAGCCGGGCGAGCGCGTCGCGGTCCTTCCCTTCGGGTTCTAGTGCTGTTTCCAGAAAGGTACGGTGACTCTCAAGTGCCGGGTGCCACTGGCTGCTTGCAGCCAGTGCTTCCCGAACACTGGCGGACAGGCCGCCAGTGGCGCCCCGTCGAGAGTCCTGCTACCTTTCTGGAAACGGCGCTAGCGCCGCTTCCGCGCAGCGCTCCGCTTGCGGCGCCGGCGCGCGAGGTCCGATGGCGTGTTCACGTTCTCCCAGGCCGCCAGGAGCGCGTCGGGCGGCGTGGGGCAGGTGACCTTCGGATGGTTCGCCAGGAGCGACGGCGCCGGCCGGCCCGCGGCGGCCTGGTCCTCGGCGGCCGCGCGGATGCGAAAGTCGTAGTGGGCGAGCAGGGGCTCGACGCCCGCGCCGGGCGCGAGGCGCGGCAGCGTCGCCCACACGCCGGGCCGGCGCGTCGCCAGGAGCCACGCGAGCGCCTTGCCGCCGAGGTCCGGCAGGTCGCACGCCGTCACCAGCCACGACGCCCGCGGCGCCCATCGCATGGCTGCCAGGATCCCCGCCATCGGCCCCGCCAGGCCGGGCGCGTCGGGAAGGCGCGTCGTGTTGGCCAGCGCCTCGGGCACCGCACCAGCCCCCACGATGACGACGCGCTCCGCCACCCGCGCGAGGTGCGCGGCCGTGCGCTCGAGCCAGGTCTTGTCTCTCGACCGCCCGGATCGCAGGAGGTGCTTCGGCTTGCCCATGCGGCTGCTCCGGCCGCCGATGAGGACGCACCCGTACACGGGCGTCCGCAGCCACTGGCGGGGAAGCCAGTCGTCGAGCAGGTCCGAGACGGCGGCGAGCCGGTCGGCCTGGCGCCCCAGGCAGGCAATGAGGTCGCCCGCGCCGGCGGGCGGCCGCGTCTCGCCTTCCGCCAGAAGCCACACCTTCCGGCACGGGAGGGACTCGCGACCCTCGACGAGCACCAGGTCGTACCGCGCGGCCAGGTCGGCCAGGCGGACCGCCGGCGCGGCAGCGCCGGCCGGGTGCAGGCGCGTGAACGCCTGGTCGGGCCCCGCCAGGTACACGTCGGCCCCCGCGCGGAAGAGGCGGTCGCTGTCCTTGCCCGGCCGGTCGAGGTCGATACCGTGGGCGTGGAGTTTGGCGACGGCCACCGCCAGGCCGCGCGCCGCCAGGCGCGGCAGCAGGGCCTCGATGAGGGTCGTCTTGCCCGAGCCGGAGCGCCCCGCGATGCCGAGGATCGGGAGGTCGTCGAGCATCAGGCGGGCTCCCCGGGCGCGCGGCCGCAGTCGCCGGGGTCGCCCCGGAGTTTCCGCAGGCCGTGGGGCAGGGCAGGGAGGATCGCCCCGAGGTTCTCGACGGCGGCCCGCTCGGAGCCCGGCAGGTTGACGATGAGCGTCGAACCGCGGATGCCGGATGCGCCGCGCGACAGGGCGGCGTGCGGCGTCTTGGCCAAGGAGGCCGCGCGCATCGCCTCATCCAGGCCCGGCGTCGGCCGCTCGATGACGGCGCGCGTCGCCTCGGGCGTCACGTCTCGCGGGGCGAAGCCCGTGCCGCCGACCGTCAGGACGAGGTCGATGCCGTGCCCGTCGGCGTAGTGGCGGAGGCGGTCGGCGATCCGCTCGCGCTCGTCGGGCAGAATCTCCGTGCGGTAGACGTGGGCCCCCAGCGCGCCCTCCAGGAGCCGCGCCGCGGCCGGGCCCGCGGTGTCGCGCGCCTCGCCGCGCGAGGAGCGGTCGCTGATCGTGAGGACCACCGCCTGGAGGCGGTCGCGCGGAACCAGGGAGACGACCTCGGCGGCGTCGCCCGGGCGGACGGTTCCGCCCGCCTCGACGCGGGCAAAGAGGCCGAGGCGCGGCATGATGCAGTCGCCCGTGGCGCGGGCGATCTCGCACGGGGCGTGGCAGACCTTGCCGATCTGCGTGACGGAGAGCGTGACATCGCGCCCAAGCCGCAGGCGCGTCCCGAGGCCGATGGCCGCGAGGTCCGCGCCCGACAGGACGACGTTCTCGGCGAACGCCCCCGGCGCCAGGTCCGGCAGACCCGCGCGGCGGACGGCGTCGATGTCCTCGGCCGCCAGCAGGCTCACCTGGCGATGCCACGGACCGGCGTGGGCGTCGCCCTCGATGCCCCAGTCGGCGCGGAACGCGGCGGCCGGGACGGGCGTCTTGCGCTCGCCCTTGCGTTGGCTCACGCAAACCGCTTCAACGCGCGGCATCGCGGCCGCCTTTCCGGGTCCAGCGGCCCGACTTGCCGCCCTCCTTCTCGAGGAGCCGCACGGGGCCGATCTCGATGCCCTTGCCGGCCGACTTGACCATGTCGTAGACCGTCAGGGCGGCGACCGACGCGGCCGTCAGCGCCTCCATCTCGACGCCCGTCCGCGCCTCGGCGGCGACCTCGGCGACCACGCGCACGCGCGGGCCGATGACCTCGATCGCCACATCGACGTGGTCGAGCGAAAGGGGGTGGCACAGGGGGATGAGTGCGGCGGTGCGCTTGGCGGCCAGGATGCCG
>CAYGZE010000348.1:0-5067 GCA_964354185.1 uncultured Anaerolineales bacterium
CCATCAACACGCTCCGGGACACCTACGAGGGGTTCGACTACGCCCTCGCGAAGGCAAAGGTCGCCCAGATGTTCGCCCTGGCCTTCTACCGCGAGGCGGTCGAGCCGATGGGCGAGGTGACCGGCGAGGATGCCGATGGCGATGGGACACCGGAGAAGGATTACCAGGTGGACTTCGGCCGCGGGCCGGTCCTCCTGGACCTGGAACCCGGCGATCGCGCCGAGTTCCTGGAGTCGAAGTCGCCCTCGACCGAGTTCCAGGCGTTCACGCAGACGATGATCCAGACGGCCCTCAAGGGCCTGGACATCCCGTACTCGTTCTTCGACGAGGCCCACACGAACTACTCGGGCGCCCGGCAGGCCCTCCTTCAGTACGAGCAGTCGGCCGACGTGAAGCGGCACGATGTGCGGCTCATGCTCAATAACCTCACGGCCTGGCGCCTGCGCTTATTTCTGGCCGACGGCGTTCTGGAACTGCCGCGCGGGATGACGCTGGCGGACCTCCGGTGGGAGTGGATCGCCAAGGGCATCCCGTGGATTGACCCCCTCAAGGAAGTGAACGCCGACATCGCCGCCATCGGCGCTGGCCTCGCCTCGCGCACGGACGTGCTGAAGCAGCAAGGGAAGGACTTCTTCGACGTGGCCGACCAGTTGGCGGCGGAGAACGAGTACCTGGATTCCCTGGGCCTGCCCACCAACGTCGCTGCCGCCAATGCCCAGATTGTGGAGATCACCAATGGTTGAGCCGGGTGCCATCACGCTGGAATCGGCCCGCAGGAACGGCAGCGTGCCCGCGTCCGCCCTGCGGATGGTCGTCGGCCCGTTCGAGCTCGGCGACAACGGCGAGGGCGCGAAGTCCGCCCCCATCCGCATGAAGGCCCGCACCGCCCAGCCCGTCCAGCACTGGTTCTGGGGCCGGCTGGTCCACGACATGGCCGGGATGCACCTCCACAAAGACCGGCTTCCCATCGACTACATGCATGACCCGGCCGAAGTCATGGGATACCCGGCGTGGCCGACCCCGATCGCCGCGCCGCCTGCGAGAAGGATTTCCGACGGTTCTGCGGCGTCTACTTCCCGGCCGCCTTCACACTCGAGTGGTCGGGGGACCACCTGAAGGTCATCGCCGAGATCGAGGCGGCGATCCTTCGGGGCGGCCAGTTCGCCCAGGCCATGCCGCGCGGCAGCGGCAAGACCACCCTCGCCGAGGTCGCCTGCATCTGGGCCATCCTCTACGCCCACCGCCGGTTCGTCTGCCTTATCGGCGCGACGGCCGACCGGGCGCGGGCCATGCTGGAATCCATCAAGACCGAGTTCGAGTGCAACGAGGCCCTGCTTGAGGACTTCCCGCCATCCATCTACCCCATCAGCCGCCTGGAACGCATCCACAACCGCGCTGGGGGCCAGACGCTGGACGGCGAGCCCACGCGCATCCTCTGGACCGCCGACAAGGTGGTGATGCCCACCGTGGCTCTTTCGCCGGCGTCGGGGGCGATCCTCGTGGTCACGGGCCTTGAGGGCGGCAACATCCGCGGCCAGAAACACAAACTGGCCGACGGTCACATCGTGCGGCCCGACCTGGTGATCATCGACGACCCACAGACGACCGAGTCGGCGTGGAGCGAGTCGCAGTCGGCCCGGCGCGAGGCCCTCCTGGCGGGCGATGTCCTCGGCATGGCGGGGCCGGGCAAGCAGCTCTCGGCCCTCATCACCTGCACGAAGATGTACGAGGGGGACCTGGCGGACACGATCCTCGACCGGGAGAAGTCGCCGGAATGGGACTCGGAGTGCACGCGCCTCGTCTATGCCTTCCCTGCCAATGAGAAGCTCTGGGAGGAGTACACGGAGATTCGGCGCACACAGGGCAAGGCCGCGGCGACGGCGTTCTACTGCGAGCGCCAGCCGAAGATGGACGAGGGCGCCAGGATCGGATGGCCGGCCCGGATTGACACGAAGTCGGGCGAGATCACCGCCGGCGAGCAGGTCCTCCAGGATGACGGCAGCGGTCACCTCTGCCAGGACGAAGAGCCGCGGGGCCTCGTGGACTACAACACCGGATGCGTTCGGTTCACCTTCGACGACCCGGTTCCAGAGGACGAGCCGATCACGGCAGATTACACCGCCGACCGAACCCGCCTGACGGCCAGCGAATCCTGCTTCACCGCCCTCCATGCCGGCAAGTGCATCACCGTAACCGGCGTCGGGACGTTCCGCATCCTCGCCGTCCCCGCAGTCGATGAGGCCGAAGTTGCCGGCAACGCAGCGACCGGCGGCGCGACCTTCAGCGTCTCGGCCGCCGGCACGGCCCTGGACGCGGCCTTCTGGGCTACGCTCCAGAACGCCCTGCTGACCCTGGCGCCAAAGTTCGTTGACTCCTACACCTACCCCGACGGCTTCGAGGGCGAGTCGGGCATCCCCCTCTTCGATCTGCCCACCTGGCGCGCGGCCGCCGGCCTGGATTCCGGCTTTCCGCGGTGCGTCCCTACCCTGAGCCCCCTGGATGGCGTTTATGACGCCGAGACCGACACGACGGCGATCACCTTTACCGGCGAGGGCTGGTTTGTAGCCGGCCACGTCGGAGCCCGGATCAACATCCACGGCGTCGGCACGTTCGTCATCGCGTCCGTCGAGGACGGCACGAACGCCACCGTATCCGGCAACGCCGCGTGCGTGGGCCGCAAGTTCTCGGTCCTGCCCCAGGACTGGGCCGACCAGGCCGACCCGGCGTTCGGCTACACCGTGGCCGCCTCGGGCGACGTGCTTGGGCCGTGGCTCCTGGCCGATCTGCAAGCCGGCCTGAAGGTACTCCGGTGGACAACCTCCTCTTTCTATCCAGAGGACCCCTGCTTTGTTGGCTGGACGGCTGACAGCGAGGAGTCCTGGCTAGTTGCCACCGGCTACTCGCCGACCAGTTACGCCCAGGCAAGACTTGCTGCGAGACCGACTGGGCAGCAGGTTCGCCTCAAGTGCGCGAAGATCCGCCGAAGGCCGAGAGCCGTACCTACTGGAATGGGGATGCCTATCCGGCCGGGACGACCCTTGCCGGGTCGGGACGTGCACCCGCTGGATCAATGCACCCCTTCACGGCGCACCTGGACCACTTCGCCTCGCCCGCATCGCCAAGGGATTTCAGGAACGCTTCCACGCAGCGGTGGTCGAACTGAGTTCCAACGCACCGACGCAGTTCGGCCGCCGCCACTTCGTGAGTGAAGGGTATGCGGTAAGGCCGGTTGCTCGTCATGGCGTCATAGGAGTCCGCAACGGCAAGTATTCTGGCTTCGAGGGGAATCTCCTCCCCCGAGAGCCCATCCGGATAGCCTCGACCATCAAGCCGTTCGTGGTGGTGTCGGATGGCCGGAAGGGCGGGACGCAGGAACCCGATGTGCCCGATCATCTCGACGCCACGCCCCGGGTGTTGCCGCACAAGGGCCCACTCACTTTCAGTCAACGCGCGTGTGGCGTTCAGAACGCTGTCGGGCACGGCCAGTTTGCCGATGTCGTGGAGTTCGCCCGCGTATGAGAGCGTGCGAAGACGTTGTTCCTCAAAGCCAAGTTCCCTCCCGATGGCGAGGGCCCAGGCTTGCACCCGTATCGAATGGCCGTGCGTGTACTGGTCCTTGGCTTCCACCGTCATGACCAGGGCCCGTATGGTGTCATAGTTGGCCTGGTCGACTTCCTTGTGGGCCCTGTGGGCGGCGATGCTGATGCCTGTCGCCTCTGCGACGAATTCCAGTTCGGCGATGTCCTGCTCCAAGAACTCGCCGGCGGGATGGTCCGTCACATTGACACAGCCGATCCTGCGGCCCTGGCTCGCCATAGGCGCGCCGACAAGGGGCAGCGACGCCGATCCCCCGAGAGCGTCCAGTCCAAGGGCCATGTCCGGCATTTCAGACAGGATATCTCGGAACACGACCGCCCGACCCGTGGCGAACACGCGGCCGCAGATGCGGCTGCCCACGGGCACGGAGATGCGCGCGGCCACATCCGCAGGAATGCCGTGCGATGCAAGGATCCGGAGCACCCCGTGGTCCTCAACCATGACGCTGATGCGCCGTGCGCCCACGGATCGCACGATGTGCTCGATGGCCGTGCTTGCGACTTCCTCGGCCGATATGGCGCGCGCCAGGCGCCGCAGGCAGTCACACCGTAGCGACTCGCGTCCGCGGTCCGCTGCAATCTCAGCCATCGTTTTGCCCTGGTCATCGAGCGCCGTGACCAGTTGGTCGGTCTGGCGGTCGACGGCCAGCCCCAAGGCCACCACACCCAGGATGCTCATGGTCACCAGTAGCTTGGCCACCGGGGGGGCCAGGCTGGCGCTGAGCAGGAAGGCGATAACCATCAGGAGTGTCAGGAGAATCGCGGCCTGAAGCCGGCAGCAGGAGCGGACGCTTTCAAGCCGGCACCACTGGCACCTGGGATACGGGACGCAGTCCAGGGCATGGCATACCAGGCAGGCCTTGTTCCAGGGCGTTCCGGGGGGCAGTTCCCGTCCCGGAGGCACGCGATGGAGTGCCGCTTTGAGTGTGGCGTAGATGACGGTCGCCAGCGAGAAGCCCGTGGCCCCCCCCAGAACCGAGATGGCCGCGGCAGCCAAGGATGGAAACCAGCCGATGTGTCTTCCTGCTTGAAGCAGCGCGAGCCCGACCCCGAGAAGGACCACGCGCATCCCCTCGTCGAACCGGTGGACCTACTCGTTGGGATGGGCCGCAGGAAGCGAGACATCCGAACAGAAAAGGGCGTGGAGCCGGGCAAAGACCGCAAGACGAACCGAGAACATGGACACCATCGAGAGCCCGAGCGCGAACCACAACAGGGGAAGCCAGTCCGCCAGATAGGACGCCACGGCAAGAGAACCCAGCGCGACGGAATGGAACCGCAGCCCCGCGGCCTGCGTGTCGGCCCGGGTCGTTTTCGACTCTGTCCTCGCCATATTGCTGCTCCGCAAGAACCCGGGTGGGCATCAGCAGCCACCAGGGAAGGAATCGTTGCGTCCGCGAAGTCCTTACCTATAGCGCCGTAACGCGCATGACCTCTTCGACCGTGGTCAGGCCGGCAACGGCTTTCTGGA
>CAYGZE010000349.1:0-5038 GCA_964354185.1 uncultured Anaerolineales bacterium
GACCTCTCACTTCACCCAAGGCTCACCCTTGTGCCAAAGTCGTTGACGTTGAACACCCGGCTGCGGCGCCGATCGTCCTGCCCAAACATGATGGGCCGGTTTTGTGTGTGGCCATCAGTCCGGACAGCCGGCGGCTGGTCACGGGGGGCGGGCCGGAGGACAAGACGTCGCGGCTGTGGGACCTGACGGCCAAGGACCCGGCCGCGGCGCCGATCGTCCTGCGCGGACATGAGGGGTGGATTACGTGTACGGCCATCAGCCCGGACGGCCGGTGGCTGGTAACGGGCAGTGACGACGCGACGGCCCGGCTGTGGCACTTGCGGCTGAATGAACTGATGGATCTTGCCCGGCTCACCTTGGGGCGCGATGTGACCGGCGAGGAGAGGAGCTCCACCGGCCTCGCTCCCCGGCCGGCCGGAGGGTAAGTCGCATCATCCAGCGGCACGGCTGTCCCCCCAGAGGCAAGGACACTCTACCACAGGCCCAGCCCTACCGTCCGGCGCCCGATCATCCCCGGCGCCGAACCGGACACCTCTATCCACCCAAAGCGGCGGACATTTCTGTCCACCCTTGACACTCGAACGGCCCGGCGTTGACCTCGACCTCGACGCGGTACTTCTCCTTGAATCCTTCAGGTACTCGCCACGAGTACCAGCACGAGTCGCCTCAGCCATACTCCGAGTTGCCCTCGGCCAGGACCTTGCCTGCGGCGTCGAGGACCTTGACCTTGGGCGGCTCTGGCCGCACGCCGCCTTTCTGCACGCCCACCGCGTAGGTTTCGCCGCCCTTGCCGACAAGCGCCAGTTTCAGCCGAATCCGGCCCGACTGCGGCTGGCCGGCGTCCACCTTCAGCGCCAGCGGCGGGCCGATCTTGATCGCCGTCGTCTCGCCGCCGCGGACCTCGAACTTCGCCAGCGGCCCCAAGTCCAGGCACTTGAGCGTCCACTTCGCGCCCTCGGCGTCGGTCTTCGAGAGACTGAAGAGTTCGCCCCCGTACCTTCCCTCGGGAACCTGCCACTTGCCGTCCAGGCCGGTCAGGTTGTGGCACAGCCTATCCGACATGGCCACGAGCGTGGCGTCGGCGGCACCCAGATCGAGCGCCCCCATCCTGGGCTCGTACTTCTCGAACCGGATGGAGGACGAACCGTCCGGCACCGTGTAGTAGGCGTCCTTGACGTGGACGGCCTTCGTGAGCGGCTGGACTTCCGTGGCAGAGAACTGGCCGTCCTGGTCGAGGTCGAGCGCCAGGGCATCGGCCTGCCACCAGGTTTCTTGCGAATCCAGGTCAACGGTCGAGTAGCGGCCGTCGAGGTTGTTGTCGATGACGGCAACGCGGTACGCCTGGCCGTCCAGTCTCACCTCGCCCGCCATGTACCCGGCGACACAGGCGCCGAGCCTCTGGTTGTCGCCGGTCCTGGTGCTGACGAAGAAGACCTTGACGGTCGCGTCGCCGATTTCGCGGCCCGCCGTGACCGCGACCGGCTTTACCGCGGCCGGTCCGAACCACATGGCCGGGGCCCCTGATGCCGATCCCGACGGCGCACCCAGGAGCGCCTGGGCCTCCGAGAGGTCGCCGGTCCTGGCCGCATCAACGTACAGTTTCGGCGGCGACGATGATTCGTCGAGGATCGCCGAGACGGTGTAGTAGCTCAGCCCGCCGAATAACAGGCTAACGGTCTTGCGCCCCATCGGCACGGTGAACCACCTGGCCTTGTCGGAGAGGCCTTTCGGAACGGCCTTGACCCCCATCGGCACGCCGTCCCCGCCCGCCCCCCAGGACATGCTCGCCCCGACAAGCACGTCGCCCTTCTTGGCCTCGACATACTTCATCAGTAGAGATTCACCCTGCGCCCACGCTTCTGGTTGCACGTAATGGAGCGGCCTTGACCCGAAGAGGTCGATGTCGAGGCTGAAAAAGTAGCGAAAATAAATGAAGCCGCCAACGAACAAGAGCAGGACCAAACCCATGGCCGTGATGGCTGTGACCAGCAAGATTTTGATGGGGCGCTTCATAGTTGCTCCTCTAACAATGAGTAGACTGACCAGTACAAGCCTCCCGGCGCCTGAGGTGCTCCCCATGCGCTGGACGGATTTGGGGCTCAAATGAGATGGCCTTTTTTGTGCCGTCGGCCCCAGATGGGACAGAAGGGAACGGGGCCACGCGGGAAGTCCAAGTTTTGCCCAAGAACCTTTTCATCTAAGAGGCCCTGGCCCACTTAATATCGTGCGTATCCTCTATGCTCCATTTTACCGGGCATACTCTCCTTGCTCTAGTCGGCCTTCTATACCATCATGCTGGTGATGTTTCTCACGTAATCCTCTAACGATGGCCATAGTGTCGCGAAAGTCTTCCTCTCTTCGCCCCATTTCTCCGGGGGGATGATAGCACTTTACTCCTTCAGTTCTGTTTCGCTGAATTCTCTGCAGATTGTCAACACCACGCCAGCAAGCAGGGTCCCAAACGCCGCATCCAGAGGCAGCTAGTGCCAGCACTGCCGCAAGAAAAGCGCTTCCCATTCTAGATAAATGTCGCCCTCCAGTCTTGTGATAATCAGGCTTATGCATCGTGTCGTCCCAGTAATGATGGAACAGTCACCGCATATGGAAGCCAGCCTAGCACAGCCACTATTGTACAGCGTCAGCGACAGTGGCACAATCAGGCCCTCGGCGCAAGGGAGGGTTTCTCGGTCGGGTCGAGTCCTTTGAGTCCGGGCGATCCGTGGTTCCGCCGCCGGCTCCGCCCTCGTCATGGAGCACGGCCTCCTCCACGAGTGCAGCCACCAGATCGGCCTGATCGACAACTACTGGAGCAACATGGACGCCGCCGGCGAGACGGGCGAGGGAGGCAAGGTCTGCTTCAGGCTCCCCGGCGGCCTGTTCCTGACCCGCGGCTACTGGGACTGGGACGGCGGCATGATGGGCGGCGGCCACACCACCCCCGCGCCCGACCTCCCGTCCTACGGCGGCGACTTCTACTCCGCCGTGAGCTGTGGCGGCCTCAACTCCAGCCTCGGCTTCCGCCGCGGCTTCTTCGGCGACTACACCTACGACCTCCCCGCTAGGCTCACCCTCGCCATCCAGGACTGGACGGGCAAGCCCATCCCGGACGCCGAGGTCACCGTCTTCCAGAGCGCCGCAGGGAAGCTCACCGAGGCATACCCCGTGGTCTCCGGAAGGACCAACCCGCGCGGCGAGATCGTCGTCCCGCCCCAGCCCATCATGGAGGACGCCCCGGTCACCATCGCCACCGGCCACACCCTGCGCCCCAATCCGTGGGGCCGGGTCAACGTCGTCGGCGGCAACATGGTTTTCCTCATTCGCACTATCGCGGCCGGCCAGACGGACTACCGCTTCCTGAAGAGCCTTGAGGCCAACGTCGCTTTCTGGGGCGGGGCGAGGGAGGACTGGCTCTGCCCGCTCCGTTTCGCCATCTACCAAGGCGGCGTGAGGGCGGAGAACGCCGCCCGCAGCGCCAGCATCGCCACGCGCAACATCCACCGCGACGGCTGCTGGCGCGCCATCGACGGCGACCTGGCGAGCGTCTGGGACACCGGCTGCGGCGACGACGCCTGGTTCGACCTCGACCTCGGGGCCGTCCGCACCATCGGCCGAATCGACTGGGTCGGCGCCACCAACGCAAGCTTCGAGATCTGGGCGTCGGAGAACGGCAACTTCGTCGGGGAGCAGCGGCGCTGGTTCGCGCCCGAGAGCTTCCCCGCCTGGGTGCGCAGCCTCGCCGCCTTCTGGAGCGAGCACAACGACGCCGTGCCCGAGGCTCCGAAGCTCCGCGTCGCCGCCTTCACGGGCGAGCCGACCCGGGCCCGCTACCTCCGTTTCCTCGCTACCGCCCCCGGCTGGTTCCGCATCAACGAACTTCGCGTGCTCGAAAGCGCTCAGCGCCCCTAACCCGCTCGCCGCCGTCTCCCAGCCCGGCCTTGCGGGGTCGTCCCGAGCAGGACTCCCACCCGGCGTCGACGATGGCGCGTTTGCGCGGGTGGGAGAGATGATCCCTTCCCGGCCCGCAGACCTCAACGGCGCCCTGGTGGACGTTCTGGCGGAACTGGCGCTGGAGGTGCCCCTCGGGGCCTGAGCTCACTTCCGCATCAGCACCGCGAGGCCCGAGGCCAGGGCCTTCAGGGCGGCCTTGTCCGTCGCGTAGATCACGGCCTTGCCCTGGCGCACGGTGCTAACAAGCCGGCACATCCGCAGGATGCCCAGGTGGTGGCTGACGGCAGGCTGCTTCCGGCGCAGGGCCTTGCATATGGTCGTGACGTTCTTCGGGCCCTTGGCCAGCAACTGGAGAATGCGCAGCCGTGTCGTGTCCGACAGCATCGAGAATCCGCGGGACAGTTCACGCACGTCGGGCTTCATGGGCGACTCCTTCTCTGGGACCCATTCATAGTATAGGCAGCCTAGATGATTTCAAGCACGAAGTGCTATCATAACCCTAAGGTCGTAGGTTCGTAGCGGGGGCCCGCTATGTACCCCTTCACATCAGGGCCGCGTTCTGGCGGGAGTTCCAGTCTGCTGCCTGAGATGCTCTTGGGTCGACGCGCTTGTAGGCATAGGCCCTGTGCTTTGCAGTCTTCTCACTGAGTCCTTTATCCATGCCGGCCGCCGGTCGACTGTCCAGCGTTCCTGCGCCCCCTCACGCGGGGAATTTGCTTGAGGCCCGGGTCTTGGCTGGTTACGATATTAGATGCTTCTCTGCCACTGGGCTTCACCGCACATCTGGTTGGCGACGGTCGTGGGGCCGGCCGTGAGCGACGTCACTCGCATTCTCAACGCGATTCAGGAGGGCGACGCCCGGGCCGCCGACCAATTGCTGCCGATCCTCTACAAGGAACTCCGCAGTCTTGCTGACCTTCCCCCCGAAAACTGTACCAAGATGAATGAGAGTTTTTGACGACCTAACGGGTCGAAAGGAGCTCTCGGATGAAGAAGCACAGCGGGCAGCAGATCGTGGCGAAGTTGCGAGAGGCGGACGTGGCGATTGGCCAGGGGCTGACGGTGCCGGAGGTGTGCAAGAAGCTCGGGG
>CAYGZE010000350.1:0-5010 GCA_964354185.1 uncultured Anaerolineales bacterium
AGCTGGGTGTACAAATCGCCCGGATAGCCGCGGTTGGATGGAATCTGCTCCATCGTGATGGCGATCTCCTTGAGGGCGTCGGCGAAGGCGGTCATGTCGGTCAGGAGCGTCAGGACGCGTTTGCCCTGAAGGGCGAAACTTTCGCCCACCGCCAGGCACAGGTCGGGCACCAGCAGGGCCTCCACAATGGGGTCGGCCGCCGTGTGGATAAAGAGGATGGTGCGGCCCAGAACGCCGCCTTCCTCAAAGGTCTTGCGGAACACCAGGTAATCGTCGTGCCGCAGGCCCATGCCGCCCAGGATGATGATGTCGGCGTTGGCCTGGAGGCCGACGCGGGCCAGGAGTTCGTTGTACGGTTCGCCCGGCACCGAGAAGATCGGGAGTTTCTGCGACTCCACCAGCGAGTTGAAGACGTCGATCATCGGGATGCCGGTGCGGATCATCTTGGAGGGCAGGCGGCGCTTGACGGGGTTGACGGCCGGGGTGCCGATGTCGACGGGGTCGGCCTCGACCCCGGGGCGGTCGTCGCGCGGCCGGCCGGCGCCGTCGAAGATGCGCCCCAGAAGGTCGTCGGAGAACGGCACCTGCATGGGCCGGCCGAGGAACCGGACGCGGTCGCCCGTCGAGACGCCCTGCGTGCCCGCGAACACCTGGAGCGACACCTGGTCGTTCTCGAGGTGGATGACCTGGGCCAGGCTGGTGCCGCGCTGGGTGGTGACGACGGCCAGTTCGTCGTAGCCGACGCCCGTGGCGCAGACGGTGACGACGTTGCCGGCGATCCGCGTGATTTGATCGTAGTATTTCCGCATGCCTGAACACCTCGACTGCGAATGACCAATGAACAATGTCAAATGCCAAACTGACGGACCGCGCCGGACGGCCAGCCCCCAACGTCAAACTACACGTCAGGCTGGCGGTCGCCCGGCCGTTCCTGGCTCGCGGTCCGGAAACTCTTGGCGAAGATCAGGTGGAGTTCGTTCGCTTCCTTGGTTATAGGTCATTGGGCATTCTGCTTTGCCGCTTCCTGCCCGCGGCGGGCGACGAACTCCCCGATCTGCCCCTCCAGCCGCTTGAAGTCGTCGCCCTGCCAGGCCGCATAGTTCCAGGTCCGGAACAGGTCCTGCGCCTTGACGAGGACGGAGCGGGCCAGGTCCTTGTCGGCGAAGTCGAACGCGAGGTCGACGATCTCGAGGATCTTGTCGAAGACGAACTGCTGGCGCTCGGCGCTTGTGGCGGCATCGACGGCGTCGAACGCGTTCTGCTGGAGGTAAACGTTGTCGAAGAACTCGGCCTTGAGCATCGTGGTGAAGTCGTCGATCGAGGTGCCTTCCTCGCCGACGACGGCCATCATCTGGCGGACCTCGTTGCCGCGCCTGAGGAGCGCCCGCATCTTGGCGACCTTCCCCGGGTCGATGACGCCCACGTACTTGCTCCACGAGTCCAGCGGGTCGATGGCGGGGTAGCGGCGGGCGTCGGACCGGGCGCGCGAGAGGCCGTGGAACGCCCCGACGACCTTGAGGGTGCCCTGGGTGACGGGCTCCTCGAAGTTGCCGCCGGCGGGGCTGACCGTCCCGCCGAGGGTGATGGAGCCGATGCGGCCGTCGCGGAGTTCGATGGCGCCGGCGCGCTCGTAAAAGCCGGCGATGCGGCTTTCGAGGTAGGCCGGGAACGCCTCCTCGCCGGGGATCTCCTCGAGGCGGCCGGAGACCTCGCGCATGGCCTGGGCCCAGCGCGACGTCGAGTCGGCCAAGAGGAGCACATTCAGACCCATCTGGCGGTAGTACTCGCCCAGGGTGATGGCGGTGTAGACGGAGGCCTCGCGGGCGGCCACGGGCATGGCGCTTGTGTTGCAGACGATGATGGTCCGCTCCATGAGCGAGCGGCCGGTGCGCGGGTCCGCCAGTTCGGGGAACGTGCGGAGCGTCTCGACGACCTCGCCCGCGCGCTCGCCGCACGCCGCGATGACCACGATGTCCACCTCGGCGTAGCGGGCCGTGATCTGCTGGAGCACCGTCTTGCCCGCCCCGAACGGGCCGGGGATGCAGTACGTGCCGCCGCGGACGATGGGGAACATCGAGTCGATGATCCGGACGCCCGTGACGAGGGGCTCGGTCGGCATGCAACGCCGGCGGCTGACGGCCAGCGCCCGCTTCACGGGCCACGTCTGGAGCATCGTGACGGGGGCCTTGCGGCCGGACTCGTCCACGAGGACCGCGACCTCCTGCTCGATCTTGTACGCGCCCGCCGGGACGACGCTCTCGACCCGGAGCGCGCCGTTCCACGCGAACGGCACCATGACCTGGTGCTTGAAGATGCCCTCGGGCACGGTGCCGAGGGTGTCGCCCGCCTCGACGCTCGCGCCCGGCTCGACGGCGGGCGTGAAGTCCCACGGGCGGTCCTTGTCGAGGGCGAAGATGTACTTGCCCGGCTTGAGGAAGAAGCCCGACGCCTCGGCGAGTTTGGGCAGGGGGTTCTGGAGCCCGTCGTAGATCTGCCCCAGGAGGCCGGGCCCGAGCGTCACGGAGAGCATCTCCTCGCGGAACTCGACGGCGTCGCCCACGCGCAGGCCGCGCGTCTCCTCGAACACCTGGAGGTCGGCCACGCGGCCGCGGATGCGGATCACCTCGCTCAACAACCGCGCGCCGTCCGACCGGCAGCAGTAGCCCACCGAGTTCTGAACGACGCGCCCGGCGGTCTCGGCGACGACCATGTTTCCGAAGACGGCCACGATTCGTCCGTTCACCGTGGGATCCTCTCAGGCCTGTGCGGCGCGCGTGCCGTCGGCCCGGCCGCGCGCGGCGCCCGGCGCCTCGGCCGCCAGCCGGTGCCACCGATGCAGGAGCATCAACTTGGCGGCGTAGGCCGCCACCTCGTCGTCCGCGAAGGTGAACCACCCCTCGTGGTCCAGGAGCCAGCGCCAGCGCGCGTGGTCGAGGACGCGCGTGCCGGCCAGGGGATCGGGCGCGGCGGCCCACTCGGCCACCAGGGCGCCGAGATCCGCGTCCGCCTCGGCGAGGTCCCGGGCCACCAGGTAGTCGGCCGGCTCGAGGCCGAGGGCCTTGGCGCGTTCGGCGGCCAGGGCGTTCCGCATGGCGACCTCGTGGGCGACCCACTGGGCGAGCATCGCACTCGCGCGGCGCCGGGCGACCGCGGCCGCGTGGCGGAAGTACGCCTCCCAGAGGGCGTCGGCGGCGATGCGCCGGGGGGCCTCGCCCTCCTCGCCCACGAGGTACGGCGGCAGGGGGGCCTCGTTCCGCGCCTGGGCCGCCGTCAGCACCGCGGGGGCGACCTCGGTGTGCTCCCCCGCGAGGAGCGCCTCGCGCTCCAGCAGGTCGTCGCCCAGGAGGATGGCCTCGACGAGGGACCGCGCGCCGGCGAACTCGCGGACCTGCTCGGCCAGGTCCGCCAGGGCCAGGGGCGGCCTGCTGCCCAGGTCGCCCAGCGGCGGCAGGGAAGACCCCAGGTAGAAGTTGCGCGGCGCCATGAAGAGCGTCCTACGGCTTTTCTTCTCGGACGGCCTCGTCCAGGACTTCCCGCAGCGCGGGGCCCGCCAGGTCCGACAGGGCCTCAACGACCGACCGCTGGGTGACCTCGACCGTCGCGCCGTCGACCTCATACTCGAAACCCGCTTCCGCGAGCGTGCCCTTGAGGTCGAAGGACTGGCCGTTCGTCTTGTGCACGAGTTCCGCGAGCAGCCAGTGGGCGAACTGCTCCTTCATCTCGGGCGGGACGTTGATCTTGACGGTGCCCTTGTGCTCGATGTCCGACTGGACGTAGAGCACGACGATGTCGTGGACCAGCCGCCGCAGGAACTCGACGTCCTTGAGGACCTCTCCGGTGCGTCGGCTCAGGACGGCCTGCATGGCGCGGCTGAGGGCGTCTCGCAGGCGCAGGACGGTGTCCCGTGCGGCCAGTTGAAGTTCGGTGCGCGACTTGGCCAGGGTCGCCTCGCGCCGGGCCTCGGCCTCGGCGACGATCTGGCGCGCCTTGGCCTCGGCCTGGCGCACGATCTCGTCGGCCTTGCGGCGGGCCTCGGCCTGGAGTTGCTCGGCGGCCCGCCGGCCGGCCTCGACCCCTTCGGCCTGTAGTTTCGCCACGAACGCTTCAATCGTCTCGGCCATGGGAAGGCTCCATCGCTCGCGTATCCCAGTGGTATCGGTAAGGCGGCCAGGTATACTGAAATCTTAAGGTCCGCTTCCCCCGGGGGCCGGGTCTTCTGAGCCCTGGCGTGACTCTCGATAGCGTGGCCGCGCGGTTTTGTCAAGCAGAACCGCCGCAAGGGGGGGAAGGGCGGCCGCGTCTGCCGCACAGGAGCGGCGGCTACGCGGGCCGGCGGATTTCCAGGATGCGCGGCCGGTGGCGCCGGGCGAAACGCCGGTCCGCAAGCCATGCGGCGGCGAAGGCGGACACTCCGCCCAGCGCGCCCAGGGCCAGGCCCGCCGAGTCCGGCCCCAGGCCGACCGTGGCCTGGAGCCAGGGCCACTCGCTTCCCACGATGATGCCGACCACCACTGCCGCCAAGGGCGCCCCGAAAACCAGCAGGAGGGCGCGCCAGGGGTCGACCAGGGGCACGTCCACGGTCACGCGGTCGCCTACCCGGAGGTCGGGCGCGTCAACCCACAGAACGAGACCCTGCTCGCCGAGCGCCCGGCACGCGGTGCAGCCCGCGCAGCGCTCGCTGCGCTGGCGTCGGATCTGGACCGCCGCCTGGTTCGCCCTGACCTCGATGACGTCGCCGATCTCTTGCATGGCGCAGCCCTCGGGACGGACGCGGTCCGTGGCGATGCCGTCCGCCCCCATCGACCATTCTTCGCGCCCGGGGCCCGTCGGGGAAGGGGTGCGTCCGGCGGCTGCGCGGGGCGCATCAGCGGGACTTGCCGGCTTGGAGCCCCTGGATCTTACGGACCTGTCTGAGCACGACGGCATGCGACAGCGCGAGTTCGAGCGAGGTGGGCAGGAACGTGCCCAGCGGGCCGTCCGACGTCAGGGTGATGTGCCGCGACGTCGGCG
>CAYGZE010000351.1:0-4956 GCA_964354185.1 uncultured Anaerolineales bacterium
CCCAGGGCCGTCAGGAACCCGTCGAAGCCCTCGCCGGTGACGCTCGAGAGGGGGCAGAGGGGCGCGTCGCGGAGGAACGTCGCCCCGAGGTACGCCCGCGTCTCGGCCGCCGCCGCCTCGCGCCGCTCGGGCGAGACGCGGTCGATCTTCGTCAGCGCCACCAGGCCGTGCGCCACGCCCAGCAGCGTGAGGATATCCATATGTTCGCGCGTCTGCGGCATGACGCCGTCGTCGGCCGCCACCACCAGGATCACGCCGTCGATCGCGCTCGCCCCGGCCACCATCGTCTTCACGAACCGCTCGTGGCCGGGCACGTCGCAGATGCCCACCTCCGTCCCGGCGATGCGGCACGGGGCGAACCCGAGTTCGATCGACATCCCGCGCGCCTTCTCCTCCTTCAGGCGGTCGGTCTCGCACCCGGTGAGCATCTTGACGAGCAGCGTCTTCCCGTGGTCGATGTGCCCGGCGGTGCCGAGCGTCAGGTTGACGGCCTCATCCGCCATGGCATCCCCCGGCGCCCGCGGCAAGGGCGGCGGCCAGCGCCTCGACCAGCACCGCCTCGTCGCCCTCGCGCAGCGTCCGCGGGTCCACCAGGACCTGGTCGCCGTGGATGCGGGCGAAGACGGGCGGCTCCCACCGCCGCAGGGCGAGCGCCAGGGCCTCGGCCGCCATCCGCCGGGGCGTGACGGCCACCAGGCGCGTCGGGATATCCTGCGTCGGCAGCGACCCGCCGCCCGTCTGGCTCGCCCCGTCGACGACCGCCACGGCCGCGCCGGCCGCCCGCTCGCCCAGGGCCGTTGCGATTCGTTCCGCCTGCGCGCCCACGGCCTCGAGGCCGCGCGTGATCATCTCCAGCGTCGGCACCTCCCGCAGGGCCGTCGCCTCATCGAGGAACGCCGCGAGCGTCGCCTCCAGGACCGAGAGCGTGAGTTTGCCGACCCGCACCACCCGGGCCATCGGGTTCTTGCGCACGGCCGCGACCAGGTCGGCCTTCCCCAGCACCAGGCCGCCCTGCGACGCCCCGATGAGTTTGTCCGTGCTGCACAGGACCAGGTCGGCCCCGGCCCGGAGCGACTGCTGGATCGTCGGCTCGTCGCGGAAGCCCAGGGCGGTGAAGTCCACGAGGGCCCCCGCGCCGATGTCGTCGATCACCACGAGGCCCCGCGCGTGGGCGATCTCGACCAGCCGTTCCAGCGCCACCTCCTCCGTGAACCCGTAGATCCGATAGTTGCTCGGATGGACACGGATAATCGCCGCCGTGTCGGCCGTGATGGCCTGCTCGTAGTCGCGGGCGTGGGTCTTATTGGTCGTCCCGACCTCGACCATGCGGACGCCGCTCCAGGCCATGACGTCGGGCAGCCGGAACGACCCGCCGATCTCGATCAACTGGCCGCGCGAGACGATGACCTCGCGGCCCTTGGCCAGGGTGTTGAGCGCGATGGCCGTGCCGGCCGCGTTGTTATTGACGACCGTGGCGGCCTCGGCCCCCGTGAGTTGCTTGAGGAGCGCCTCGATCCGCCCGTCGCGCCGCGACCGCTCGCCCGTCTCGGTGTCGAGTTGGAGGAGCGAGTAGCCGGCGAGTTCGCGGCGGACGGCCTCGAGCGCCTTCGGCCCGAGGACCGCGCGCCCCAGGCCGCTGTGGAGGATGATGCCGGTGGCGTTGACGACCCGCCGGTAATGCGGGCGCGCGGCCGCGCGGATCCGCTCGACGGCCCGCTTCGCGATGGCCTCGCGGAGGTCCTCGGCCGGGGCGGCGTCGCCGGGCGCGTCCTTCAGGCGGCGGCGGGCCTCGTCGACCGCCTCACGGACGGCGTCGGCCACGATCCGATGGGCGACGCCCTCGGCCGCCTGCCGCACGGCGGCGTCCTGGAGCAGGGCCTCCACCGAGGGGATCTTCCGAAGGGCGCTCGACTTCGCGGATGCCATGGGCCGTCCTCCCGCCGCTTCCGGCCGCACGGGCCGCTCGCCCGGGCCGGCCGCCGGTCCGAACGCCGGTCCGACCGCCCATTATGCCGTCCCGCCCCGCATCCGCAAGGCCTCGTGGCCTCGCCGTGGACGTTGCCGTTTCCTCCGGGGAGCCCCCGGCGCGCCGTGGCCGGCCTTAGCCGGGTGCCACTGGCGGCTTGCCCGCCAGTGTGCCGCGTGCCGGCGCACAGGGTCAAGCGGACTCACAACTGGCGATCACACGCAGCCACACGCTCAAGCAGGTCTTCAACGTAACTCTGCCACTCAAGACACGCCAGCTGGAAGCACCTGTCTGACTTGATTGAACCTGCCCCTTTCAGGAAATACTTTTTCGCCTGTGGGAGTCTTCCGCGCTTCTCATGCCAGACCCCTACCGCGCGCTGGCTGTCCCAGTGTGGCAACTGCCCGTGCTTCTCACAGGCTGCGAGAATACCTGCTAGCAGGTCTTCGAGATCTTTTCTGGGGAGGCGCCGCTCATGATCCTCGGGAAGGTTTACATCGCCACGATTGACTAGATCGAATAACGCTTGCGTGGCTGACGCGCGAATCTGGCGCAGGATGTTATAGCCGTTGCGCGCAAAGTAACCCCAGGCGCCGGGAAACTGGCTAACGTAGCCTGGTGCCGTCTGTGGAAAGGGCTGGCACACCCCGTGGTGCAAGCAGGCATGGAGGACATACGCGGCTCTCAGAGCAAGGTTCAGGAAACCCGGTTGGTCCTCACCCGAGTGAAGGTCGTAAGAGGCATCCGACACAACACCCCCCTGTTGGCCAAAGAGCGTGCCCTCTGCCAGACGTTTCGTCACGTCAATCACGTGAAGCCGAGGTCCTTGACCCTTGGGCGGGTCAGGAAACAGGAAAACGAAAACGGGCACCGGCTGCTGGGCCCAGTAAGTGAGGTGCTTGCGCTTCAGTCTGCATTGCGCGAACTGGCCATCTGGCGAAACATGAACCTGGGTTTTGCCGGACTTGACCTGCACGAAGAAGTGGAGAAACCCTGCCTGCGTCTGGCCCGACACGCTCGGGACCGTTGACTCACAATAAAGGTCAATGCCAATGTCCGTGTCGGCCGCGACGGGTCTCACAAGGCAGCCTCCGTCACTCAACCACGCTCCGACAGTCCAGACACCGCGGTTGCCAATCAGCGTGTTCCTATGGACGCGTGGCATGAGATTTCCTCCCACGATTACGGGCAACAGAGAGAAGGCACCCATCTTGGCGCCGAGCCGCTATTCGCCATCTGGCACACATCGCCTCCCCTGGCGGCCGACCCCACCAGCGTAACCCGTCTCGATCCCTCCGCAAGGGGGAAAGTGCCTGACTCGTGCCCAGTTTGGCCCGTAGGCGCGGCCCCTCGTGTGCGTCAGCCCCGGCAAGTCGCAGCGGAGCGAAGACCCGTCGCCTGAATGGAGGGGGCGGAGGGATCTCCGTCGCCCCGCCGGGGCGAGAAGAAGAGGATAGGCAAGAAGAGGGGGATGCGGAACCCGCTTCCCGCCCACGGGTTCCGCGTCGGGCCGAGGACGACTCCGCTCCCTGACGGTCGCGGCTCGGATTGTGTGGCCGCGCCGCTCCACCCGCGGCTACAATCCGCGGCCCCGTTGGGGCCGATGGGGTAGGTCGGGTCAACAGACCCGACGCCCTTCTTCCCGCACGCCGCAATGGAACGGCACCCCCACCTGCCGGTGGGGGCTAGTTGAGCCACGTCCTCGCCGTTCGTCTCCGTCGCGGCACGCCACAAGCCGGTTTGCCGCACAGGATCGGCTACTCGGCAGGCTTCGCCCAGTCCGGCACGCGCACGCCCGTCCGGGGCTCGTCGGGCGGGATGAAGGGCTTCAGGTCGAGGACCGGCGTGCCGTCGAACGCGTCGATCTTGTCGACGGTGACGGAACGGCCTTCGACCGCCACGATGCGGCAGACGCTCAGGGCGATGAGGTTCGGCCGGACCGGCGACCGGCAGGCGAAGACGCCCGTCAGCGGGTTCTTGGCGTCGCCTCGAGGATGCACTTGCAGGATGCCGCGCTTCTGCGGCACGTCGTTCTTGTCGAACCAGTAGAACACGTTGACGTGCGACCAGGCGTCGAGGCCCAGCAGCGCGCCGGCGTACTTCTCGAAGACGACGATGCGGGCCGACGGGCCCTTCACCTCGATCCGCCCCACGGGGAAGACCTTGAAGCACGGCTCCGCGTCGGCCGGCATAGGCTCGCCCCCGATGGCCCGGCCGACGAGCGACGCCATCGCCCCGCCCGCCCCGGCCGCAACAGCGCCCTTCGCGAGAAACGTCCGTCTCGACAGGTGCATGCCGTGCCTCCCCGGCGGCGGACCCGCGCGGGAATCCGCACCGGCCGTCGCCCCCGCATTATCCGGCATTTCCCATAGGGCTGTTTGCCGACGACCACCGTCAGCGATGTTCACGATTCTACCGGGCCTGGCCGTTTCGACCAACGAATTCCAGGTGTCCCAAGCCCTTGGGGATTTCCGGGGACAGGGATTCCCGGAGACAGGATACAGTTTTTCACCCGATTTCGGTCACCGTCGGTCTCGACGGGGGCCGCGACGTTCCTGTTGGCATCATGGCAGAAGTACAGAGATTCTTCAAGGCCGTTCCCCGCCGAGTGGTAGGTCGGGTCAACAGACCCGACGGCCTTCTCTCCACACGCCAAAGTGGACCCCCGCCTGCCGGCGGGGGCTAGTTCAGGCACGCCCCCGGCGTTCGTCCCAGTCCCCAGTCCCGCCTTCGCCGGCCGTGGCTGTTCGCCTTGGCTCGTCGCTCGCGGCCCGTGGCTCGTGGCGCCGTTCGTCCCATTCCCCAGTCCCGCCTTCGCCGGCCGTGGCTGTTCGCCTTGGCTCGTCGCTCGCGGCCCGTGGCTCGTGGCGCCGTTCGTCCCATTCCCCAGTCCCGCCTTCGCCTCTGTTGGGGCCTTCCCAGTCCCCGGTCCCGGGTCCCCAATCCCCCTATCTTAACAGGTGTTGGCGACTCCTCTTCTGGCGCTATTT
>CAYGZE010000352.1:0-4947 GCA_964354185.1 uncultured Anaerolineales bacterium
TACGTGTTTGGCGTGCCCGTAACGAGGGTGCCACTGGCTGCTTGCAGCCAGTGCGATTCCGGGCGGCACTGGCGGACAAGCCGCCAGTGGCACCCGCCGATGGGAACCTGCCAGGCACGCTGAACACGTACCGGGCATAGGTCCGTCGGGTCAGGCGAGGGGCAAGAGCGTGGGGCACTTCGGCCGGCATCCCCTGGCGTGCGGGGCGGCGCTGGCGCCGGGCGCGGCGGCGCTGGCGGCCTGCGCACTCGTCGCCCTCGGCGCCGTCGCCGCGTGCGCCGCCGCGGCGGCTGCGCCCGGCGCGGCCGACGCGATGCGCCAGGTCGAGGCCGACTGGCTCCGCCAGGCCGAGCCGCCCGCGGCCCCGCCGCCCGTCTCCACCCGCTCCGACGCCGCCGGCGCGTGCGACGGCGTCAAGAACGGCCGGTACGCCTTCCACACCGCGCAGGAACCCAACCCGTGGTGGCAGGTGGACTTGGGCGGGCCCGTCGCCATCGCGCGGATCGTCGTCTACAACCGCCTCGACTACGCGCCCGGGCTCCACAACGCCGACAACCTCCTCGTCCTGACGAGCGACGACGCGAAGGCCTGGACGCCGCGGTACGACAACGCGGGCCGGCACTTCGGCGGCGTCGGGAGCGGCAAGCCCCTGGAGGTCGCGTTCGACCCGGGCAAGATCCGCGCGCGGTTCGTGCGGCTCCAGGTCCGGTCGGACCAGCCCCTCTTCTTCCACCTGGACGAGGTCGAGGTCTACGGCCCGGCGGACCCCGCGAAGAACCTCGCGCTCGGCCGTCCGGCGGACCAGAGCAGCCTGAGTCCGTGGTCGACGGCGAAGGTGCGCGAGGACGCGCCCGCGCCGGCCGCCGTGTACCCGACGGGCGAGGCGCTCGAGCGCGGCCGGCGGCTGGCGGCCGACCTCCGCGCGTCCGGCGTCGCGACGGCGGCGTGCGAGCGCGAACTCGACGCCGCGGCGGCGCGCCTGGCCGCGCTTCCCGCCGACGCCCCGGCCGACGCCCGCCGGGCGCTCTACCTCGACGCGCGGCGGGCGGTGCGGCGCCTCGCGCTCGCGAACCCGCTCCTCGGGTTCGACCGGCTCCTCTTCGTCAAGCGGTTCACCCAGGAGACCTATCCCGACGTGTGCCTGAACCACATGCCGTGGGTCTCGCGGCCGGGGGGCGACCTGTGCGTCCTGGAGCCCGTGGCGCCCGGCGGCGCGGTGCGGCCGCTCCTCGGGGGGGCGCTCGGCCACGGCCACGTCCACGGGATGGACCTCTGGTGGGACGCGACGCGCGTCGTCTTCGGCTGGGCGAAGGCGCGCGGCCCGGGGCCGCCCGAGGGCTGGCTCGACCGGGCCCGCAGTTACGACCTCCGGCGGTCCGAGGAGCCGACCCATCTCTATGAGATAGGCGTCGACGGCGCGGGCCTGCGCCAACTGACTGACGGCCCGTGGAGCGACCTCGACCCGACCTACCTCGCCGGCGGCGACGTCGCGTTCGCCTCCGAGCGGTGCGCCTACTCCCTCCAGTGCAACGAGTTCGACAAGGACGAGACCTCCTGCAACCTGTACGCCGTGCGGCCGGACGGGAGCGGCGTCCGCCGCCTCAGCGTCACCAAGGACGGCGACTACCTGCCCCACGCCCTGGACGACGGCACGATCGGCTACACGCGGTGGGAGTACCAGGAGCGCGGCTGGGCCCACATCCAGTCGATCTGGACGGTGCGGCCGGACGGCACCGGCGCCGACGCGCTCTTCAAGCAGCACCTGAACGAGCCGTGGGCCCTGGAGGACGCGCGGTCGATCCCGGGCAGCACGAAACTCGTGGCCATCGCGACGGGCCATCACACGCTGGCCGCGGGGCCCGTGGTCCTGGTGGACCCGGGCGTCGGGATCAACGACCCCGCGGGCATCCGCATCGTGACGCCCGGCGTGCGGCCGCCCGAGGGCGGCATGGCGGGCCTGCCCGTCGAGGGGGGCGGCGTGCCCGACTCCGGCGGCTTCTACATGACTCCATGGCCACTCTCGGAGAGGTACTTCCTCGTCTCCTACGGCTACGGCGGCCAGACCGACCCGGCGGGCTACGCCCTCTACCTGATCGACGTCTTCGGCAACAAGGAACTCCTGTACCGCGACCCGGCCATCTCGTGCTTCGCGCCGGTGCCGCTGCGCCCGCGGCCGCGCCCGCCGGTCCTTGCGGACGCGACGAACCTCTTCACCCCGTACGCCGTCTGCACGGTGGCCGACGTGGGGCGCGGCGTGGAGGGCGTGGACCCGCGCGCCATCCGCTACCTGCGGATCGCCCAACACCTGGCCTGGCCCTACGACCGCGCGCGGGGGGGCATGCGCTACGAGACCGACGCCAAGGGCGTCGGCGTCTCGTGGACGCCCGTCCGGATCCTCGGCACGGTGCCCGTCGAGGCCGACGGGAGCGCCGCGTTCCGCGTCCCCGCCGACGCGGCCGTCTACTTCCAACTCCTCGACGCGGGCGGGATGGAACTCAGGCGGATGCGGTCGTTTATCAGTTTCCAGCCGGGCGAGCGCCGCGCGTGCACCGGCTGCCACGAGACGCGGGCCGCCGCCCCGGTCGCCGACGCCCGGACGCTGGCCCTGGCGCGCGAACCGTCGGTCCCCCGGCCGCCGCCGTGGGGGACGCGCCCGGTGAGTTTCCTCCGCGACCTCCAGCCGCTCCTCGACCGCCGGTGCGTGCGCTGTCACGGCGGTCTGAAGCCCGCGGGCGGCCTCGACTACTCGGGCGGCCTGACGGCCCTGCACAACCGGGCCTACGACACGATCGTCGGGCGCGGGCTGGTGGCCTTGTCCGACAAGAACGACGACGCGAAGATCACGCCGCCCCTGGCGTTCGGCTCGCACCGGAGCCGCCTCGTCGAGGTCCTCCGCAAGGAGCCGCACGCCGCGCGGGCGCCCCTTGAGGCCGAGGAATGGGAGCGGCTCGTCACGTGGATCGACGCCAACGCGCCGTACCACGATGCATTTATCGACAAGCGTCCGACCGAGCCGCCGTACGACCTGGCGGCCGACGCGGGCCTGGCGGGGCGGATCGCGGCCGTCCACGCGCGGCGGTGCGCCGGGTGCCACGCGGCCGAGGCCGTGTCGCGCCTCGACTGGGTGGACCTGCGGGACCCTGGGCGGAGCCGGTTCCTCGCGGCGCCGCTCGCCAAGGAGGCCGGCGGGGCCGGCGCGTGCAAGGAAGTCATCTACAAGGATGCCGCCGACCCGGACTACCGGGCCGCGCGCGAGGCCGTCGAGGCGGCGGTGCGGCAGGCGTGGGCCCGCCCGCGGCGGGACCTCCGGGCCCTGGCGCCCGAGGTGCGCGCGGCCGAGGCGGGCGCGCCCCGCGGGGAGGCCCGCCCATGGCCGAGATGACCTCGCGCGAGCGCGTGATGACGGCCCTGGCGCGCGGCCGGCCGGACCGCGTCCCGACCTTCGAGTGGCTCATCGCCCGGAACGTGCGCGAGGCCCTGGCGCCCGGGTGCGGCAGCCACAACGAGTTCGCGGTCCGCATGGGCCACGACGCGGTCCTCGTGGACCCCGACTTCCGCAAGGAGCAGGTGGGCCCGACGCGGTGGCGGACGGAGTGGGGATGCGTCCTGGAGTACGGCGGCGAGGAGCACGGTGTCGAGGTCTCTTCGCCCATCCGGACGAGGGACGACCTGGACCGCTACGCGCCGCCCGACCCGCGGGCGCCGGGGCGCTACGCCTCGCTCGAGCGGGCGGTCCGCGAGTTCAAGGGACGCCTCGCCATCGGCGTCCACCTGAACGACGTCTTCTCGGTGCCGCGGAACCTCGTGGGGATGGAGAACCTCCTCCTGGCGATCGCGGCCGAGCCGGACCTGGTGGCGCGGCTGGTGGACCTGTCGGTCGAGGTGAACCTGGCGATGGCCCGGGAGGTGGCCGCCCGCGGGGCCGACTTCGTCTGGACCGGCGACGACTACGCGGGCAACGCGGGGCCGTTCATGTCGCCGCGGCACTTCCGGGCGCTCTTCTGGCCGGGCCTCTGCCGCGCGGCGCGGGGCTTCCGCGAGGCCGGCCTCCCGTTCATCAAGCATTGCGACGGCAACATCTGGCCGATTCTCGATATGATGATCGAGGCCGGCATCTCCTGCCTCGACCCGATCGACCCGCAGGGGGGGATGGACCTGGCCGAGGTCAAGGCGGCCTACGGCGGCCGCGTCGCCCTCAAGGGCAACGTCGACTGCGCCCGCGCGCTCGCCTTCGGCACGCCGGACGAGGTCGTCGCCGACACGAAGCGGGCCCTGCGCCAGGGGGCGCCCGGCGGCGGCTACATCCTCTCCTCGAGCAACTCCATCCACTCGTCCGTCCGGCCCGAGAACTACCGCGCCATGCTCGAGGCGCTGCGGCGCTGGGGCCGCTACCCGCTCTGGCTGGAGGACTGAGCCCCATGGACTGCCTCGTCGGCATCGACCTCGGATCGACGAGCCTGAAGGCGGTCGTCTACGACCCGGCCGGCCGCGTGCTGGCCGCCGCCGCCCGCCCGACCGAGCGGTTCCACCCCGACCCGGCCCATCCCGAGTGGACCGTCTGGCAGCCGGAGCAGATCTGGGGCGGGACGGCCGCCGCCCTGCGCGAGGCCGTCGGACGCCTCGACGGCGCGCGGCGCATCCGCGGCGTCGCCGTCACGGGCATGGGCATGGACGGCGTCCCCATGGACGAGAAGGGGAGATGGCTCTATCCCTTTATCAGTTGGCTCGACCCGCGCACCGCGCCGCAACTGGCGTGGTGGCAAAAGCACGTGGGGGCCGAGAAGACCTTCGCCGTCGGCGGGAACCCCCTGTGGGCGATCCACTCGGCCCTGCGGATCCTCTGGATGGCCGAGCACGAGCCGCAGGTCCTCGCGCGGACCGACAAGTGGCTCCTCATCGAGGACTTCCTGAACTTCATGCTCTGCGGCCGCCGCGCGACCGACTACA
>CAYGZE010000353.1:0-1981 GCA_964354185.1 uncultured Anaerolineales bacterium
CGGGCGGGCGACGTCCTGCACGTCTTCGTGGACGGGCGGCTGCGGGCGACGACGCCGACGCCCCTCGCGGAGGACCGCGGCCCCGTCGACGGAGCGGGATATCGACACGAGTTCCGCCTGACGCTCGCCCCCGGGCGGCACGGCCTCCAGGTCCTCGCCTGCGCCCTCGGCCTCGTCAAGGGCGACTGGTCGCTCGGGCACCGCAACATGGTCGAAGAACGCAAGGGCCTCTGGGGCCCCGTCCGGTGGAACGGGAAGGCCGTGGGCGGCCCGTGGCGGATGCGGCCGGGCCTGGTGGGCGAGCACGCGGGCCTGGCGGCGGGCGGCGGGGTCCTGGCCCCGTGGAAGGCCGCGAAGCGCGGCCGCGGCCGGCCCCTCACCTGGTACCGCGCCGCCTTCCCCGCGCCGAAGGGCCGCGCCCCCGTCACCCTCGACCTCGGCTCGATGGGCAAGGGACTCGCCTGGGTCAACGGCCGGTGCCTCGGCCGGTACTGGCTGGCGCCGATCGGCGACCCGCGGCCGGAGTGGCTCGCGTGGCTCATGGCCGACCCGGGGCTCGGCGAGCCAACCCAGCGCTACTACCACGTGCCGCGCGAGTGGCTGGGCGAGGCCAACACGCTCGTCCTCTTCGAGGAACTGGGCGGCGACCCGGCGGGCGTGCGGCTCGCCGAGTGGCGCTAGCGCGCAAGCGCGCGAGGAGGCGGTGCGGCATGGGCGAGCGGCTGGCGATCCGGGGCGGTGAGAAGGCAGTGCCCGACGGCCTCATGCGCCGGTGGCCGCCCATCGAGGACATCGACCGGCAGATGGTCCTCGGGTCGCTCGAGGGCGGCGAGCACACGTACGGGCCCAACTGCAAGGCCTTCGAGCAGGAGTTCGCCGCCTGGAACGGGAACCGGTTCGCCCTGGCGTGCAACTCGGGGACGGCCGCCCTGCACATGGCCCTGGTGGGCTGCGGCATCGGCGCGGGCGACGAGGTGATCGTGCCGGCCTACTCGTGGCCGTCGTCGGCGACGTGCTGCCTGCACCACAACGCGATCCCCGTGTTCGTCGACATCGACTGGGCGACGATGAACCTGGACCCCGCGCGGATCGAGGCCGCCCTCACGCCGCGCACCCGCGCGATCGTCGCCGTCCACCTGCACGGCCTGGCGGCCGACATGGAGGCGATCCTCGGGATCGCGCGGCGGCACGGCCTCAAGGTGATCGAGGACGCCTGCCAGTCGCACGGGGCGACCCTCCGCGGCCACAAGGTCGGCACCTTCGGCGACTGCGCCGCCTTCAGCACCAACCAGAACAAGTGCCTCTGCTCCGGCGAGGGCGGCCTCTTCGTCACCGATGACGAGGCGACGCTCGAGCGCGGCAAGACCCTGTGGTACTTCGGCGAGAACCGCGTGCCCGAGGCGTCGGTCGAGTACCACACCTACGGGATGGGGTGGATGTACCGGCAGAACGACCTGACGGCGGCGTTCGCCCGGGCGCAGCTCGCGCGGCTGGACGCGTACATCGCCCGGCAGCGGGCGAACGCGGCCCGCCTGGCCGAGGGGCTGCGGGACGTGCCGGGCCTCCTCCTGCCGACCGAGCCGGCGGGCTACGAACATACCTATTACAATTACACGATCCGTTTCGACATGGACGCCCTCGGCCGCGCCGCCGACGCCAAGGCCTTTCGCGACAAACTCCTGGCCGCCCTGCGGGCCGAGGGGGCCGACCTGGGCGTCTGGCAGGGCTGGCCCGTGCCCGGGATGACCGTCTTCCAGGCGCGGAACGCCTACGGCAAGGGGTGCCCCTGGCGGTGCCACGCGTCGACGGTGCGGTACGACGTCGCGCAGTTCCCGGTAGCCCAGCGGCACAGCGACTGGCACGTCGGGATGACGACGCCGCTCCGGTCGCCGAACGGGGCCGAGTTGGCCGACCGCGTGGCCGCCGCGTTCCGCAAGGTCATGGCCAACCTCGACCAGGTGGAGGCGGCCGACCCCGGCCA
>CAYGZE010000353.1:2081-3313 GCA_964354185.1 uncultured Anaerolineales bacterium
AGGGCCGGCTTCGCCGAGGCGGACATCACGCCCCCGCTCGGCACGCACAAGATCGGCTGGCTGAAGGTGATCGTGTCGGACCGCGTCCTCGATCCGGTCATGGCCAAGGCGGCGGTGCTCGAGTCCGAGGGCGAGCGGATCGGGTTCGTCCAACTCGACACGTGTTTCGTCGAGGCGGCCGACGTGGCCGAGATGCGGCGGCGGATCGAGGCGCGGCACGGCCTGCCCGGGGCGCACCTCATGGTGGCAGCCACGCACAACCACGCGGGGCCCGCCGTGGCCGACTGCGGCGACGTGCGCCGCGACGCCGCCTACACCGAGTCGATGATCGCGCGGGTGGCCGACCTGGTCGGCCGCGCCGTCGCCGCCCTCCGCCCCGCCGAGGTTGGCATGGCGAGCGTCGCCGAGTTCGACGTCTCCTGGAACCGGCGCGTGGTGCTGCGCGACGGCAGCGTCGGGACGCAACACCTCTTCGACGCGGCCGACTCGCTCTGGGTCGAGGGGCCGATCGACCCGGAGGTGGCCGTCCTGGCGGCTCGGACCCCCGCGGGCGAGCCGCTCGGCGCGATCGTCAACTTCGCCTGCCACCCCACCCACCACGGCGGCGAGACGGCCCTGTCGGCCGGGTATCCCGGGTGCCTGGCGGCCGGGATGCGCGCCCGCGGGTGGCCCGTGACCGTGTTCCTGAACGGCGCCTCTGGGAACCTCATCCACTTCGACGCGACGCACGGCGGCGCGGGACGGACGAAGGAGGAGGTCGGCCGCGCCCTGGCCGACGACGCCGCCCGCGCGATCGGCGGGATGACGTTCCGCCGGTCGGTCGGCCTGCGCGCGGCGTCGCGCACGGTGCGGGCCCCGTGGCGGAAGGTGACCGAGGAGGACCTTCGCGGGACCGCGCGCGGGGCCCAGCGGTTCATCGACCCGGCGATTTACGAGCGGATGATCCCGCGGGCCCTGGCCGCGATGCGGGCGAGCGACGGCCGCGACGTCGAGGTCCAGGTCCTCTCGGTCGACGAGTACGATTACGCGGGCATCCCGGCCGAGTACTTCGTCCAGAACGGCCTGCGGATCAAGGAGGGGGCGCACCCGCGGCACGCGCTGGTCGTGTCGAACGCCAACGGCATGATGGCCTACGTGCCGCACGAGGAGGCGTTCGCGCGCGGCGGGTACGAGACGACGTTTCCGGGGAGCCTGTTCGCGCCGGAGACGGGCCGCCTGCTGGCCGAGGCGGC
>CAYGZE010000353.1:3413-4938 GCA_964354185.1 uncultured Anaerolineales bacterium
CGCCGGCCGCGCGCTACCCGGCCTGCTTCGGGCGGAAGAGGGCCGACGCCGGGATCGGCTGTTTCAGCAGGCCCGGCCCTTCCCAGGAGACCTTGAGCGCCTCGTCGCCGCCGCGCTCGAAGTAGGCGACCGTGATGGGGTGCTTGCCCGCCCGGAGGGGGATGAAGCCGCGCCGCTCCGCGGCCGGGTGCAGGCCGTCGTTGTCGACGACGAGGCGGTCGCCGATCCAGAGGCGGCTGCCGTCGTCCGAGGCCGCGTAGAACCCGTACACGCCGTCGGCCGGCACGTCCAGGAAGCCCGTAAAGCGCAGGGCGAACTCGTCCTTGCCCTGGCCGGGGCCGAGGTCGAACGCGTCGGCCTTGGCCGTCTCGGCGGCTTTCAGGGCGGCGAAGTCGGGCAGCGCGTCCCATTGGCCCGTGTACATCTCTCGCGTAATGCCGGGCTCCAGGTCGGCGGCGACGGGGGCGAGGGGCTCGATCGCCGCCGGGTGGGCCGTGAGGTCGAGGAACCGCCCGCCCCGCAGGACGCGCAGGGCCAGCGGCTCGCCGCCCTGGACGCCCAGGAGGGCGAGGTCGACGTCGAGGCCGCTCGTCACGCTCGCGCGGCCGACGCGGACGACGAGGTCGCCGGTCCGCAGGCCGGCGGCCTGGGCGGGCGAGCCGTCGGCCACGGCCGTGACGCGCGCGGGGCCGTCCGCCGCCACCTCCATCCCCAGGACGAAGCCGCCGCGGCCCTCGGGGTCGAGCATCTCGGGCAGCGCCTCGCGGATGCGGTCCACCGGGATGGCGAAGCCGATGTTGTTCGCCCCGAGTTTCGTCGTCGTGTTGAGGCCGACCATCTCGCCCAGGGCGTTGACGAGCGGGCCGCCCGAATTGCCCGGGTTCGTGCTCGCGTCGGTCTGGATCATGTCGGGATGGAAGGTGTAGTCGGACTGGGTCGCGCGGCCGACGGCGCTGACGATGCCGGAGGAGACCGAGAGGCCCATGCCGAAGGGGTTCCCGAGGCAGACGACGGGTTCGCCGATCAGGAGGTCGCGGCTGTGGCCGAGGGCGATGGGGGTGAGGGGCGCGTCAGGCTCGATCTTGAGGACCGCCAGGTCGCGCCGGTCGTCGAGGGCGACGACGCGGGCCGGAAGGTCCTTGCCGCCCTGGAGGCCGGCGGCGCTCTGGCCGCCGTGCCGCAGCGAGTGGGCGTTGGTCAGGATGTAGCCCGACGTGCTCAGGACGACGCCGCTGCCCCGCTCGAAGTGCGTGACCTTCGGGTCCTTCGGGTCCGGGCGCGTGACGCCCACGTTGACGACCGACCGCCGGCAGGCCTCGTAGGCCTCGACGGCGACCGAGCGGCGCGCCAGCCATCGCCCCTCGGCCCCGGCCGCGCGCCCGGCGCTGGGACCCGTCGCGGCGCAGCCGGCGGCCGCCAGCAGGAGCCCCGCGGCCACCCATCCCGTTCCCGTGCATCTCATGGCAGCCCTCCGTTCGTGCGCTGCGTTCTAGGGGACGCGCGGCCGAAATGCAAGCCCTATCGC
>CAYGZE010000354.1:0-4935 GCA_964354185.1 uncultured Anaerolineales bacterium
AGCATCATCCACGGCCACGCCCAGATGACCGTGGGCCGCAAGTTCCACTACGGCAAGGTCGAGCGCCTGCGCCGCGACGCCGCCGCCTACCGCGCCGCCCACGGGGCCGATTACTTCGCCGACTTCGTCGCGGTCCACGAGGACCTGGACCTGGCGGCCCGGTGGGGCGGCGTGGCGGCCCTGGCCCACCTCACCCCGGCGAAGGAGCGGGAGATCGTCCTCGTGGCCGACTCGTACGATGCGCCGGGCCTGGCGGAGGCGATCTGGCGGGCCCTCAAGGTCTACGCCGCCCAGGACGTCAAGTCCTACAACCTCGCCGTCTACATGCCGCCCCTGGGCGGGCCCGACCCGGCCTGGGCGGGCTTCCCCGTGCTGGTGCACCTGGTGGACCGGGGCGACCCGGCGGCCAAGACGGCCGACGTGGGGGCGATGGAGTTCTACGCCTCGTCGGTCGTCTCGAGCGACCCGTTCGCCCTGGCGGCGGCGATGCGGCGGGCTTGAAAGGCTCGGCCGCTCCCCGTTGGGTCGCGGCTAATACCACAACGCAACTTGGCGCGGTTTCGAGCGGCCCGCCCGCCGCCGATTTGCCCCGCGCCGGTTCCTGGTGTATACTCCTCCGTCTGCCGCGCCGGCCCTCCCGGAAAGAGGCGCCGGCCCCGCATGGAGGGGGATACCCGTGACTACGTCCGCCTGCCGCATCCTGCTGCTCGGTCTGTTCGTCGCCCTGGCGCCGGCCGCGGCGCGGGCCACCGTCCTGGGGTTCGACGACGTGACGGGCGACACGGACGCCCGGGTGCCCGACGGCTACGGCGGGTTCGACTGGGAGAACTTCTGGGTGCTGGACGCCGAGGCGTACGGCCTGGTGCCGTCGGGCTACGCCAACGGCGTCGTGTCGCCGACATACGTGGCGGTGAACGCGAGCGCGATGCCCGCGGGCCTGGGCCTCTCGGCGCCCGACCGGTTCGACTTCAACGGGGCGTACCTGACGGGGGCGTGGAACGACGGCCTGGGCATCCGGGTCCAGGGATACCGCGACGGGGCCCTGGCGTACGACGAGACCGTCTATGCGGGAGCGTTCCACCCGAGGTGGTTCCAGTTCGACTTCCTCGAGGTGGACCGGCTGTGGTTCACGTCGTTCGGCGGGACGGACGCCGGCTTCGGCATCGGCCAGGGCGAGCACTTCGCGATGGACGACTTCACGTTCAACGAGCCGCCCGTGATCCCCGAGCCGGTGACCCTGGCCGGGCTGGCCCTGGGCCTCGGCGCGGTGGGGACGTACCTCAGGCGGCGGAAGTGATCGGGCGCGGGCCTAGCGCCCCAGTTCTCGTCCGCGGTCGCGTGCGGCGCGGACGCCGTCGCGGATCACGCCGGCGAGGTCCCTCGCGTCGAACTGGCTGACGGCGGCCTCGGTCGTGCCGCCGGGGCTGGCGACCTTCTGCCGCAGGGCCTCCGGCGTCTCGCCCGACTCCTCGAGGAGTCTCGCCGCCCCCAGAAAGGTGACCCGCGCGAGGTGCCGCGCGTCGGCGGGCGCGAGGCCCACCGCCTCGCCCGCGCGGGCGAGGAGTTCCGCCAGGTAGAGGAAGTAGGCGGGCCCGCTGCCGGAGACGGCGGTGACGGCGTCCATGAGGTCCTCGGGGACGCGGAGGACCTCGGCGGCGGCGCCGAGAAGCCGCTCGGCCTCTGCGAGGTCGTCCTCGGTCGCCTTCGACCCGCCGGCGAGGCCCGCCATGCCGCGCCCGACGAGCATCGGCGTGTTGGGCATCGCGCGGACGACGCGCGTGCCGGGGGCGACGACCTCCTCGACGTGGGCGGTCGAGATGCCGGCGCAGATCGAGATGACGAGTTTCCCGGGCCCGAACAGGCTGCCGAGGGCGACGAGGGCCTTGTCGAAAACCTGGGGCTTGACGGCCACCAGGACGACGGGGGCCTGGCGGACGACGGGCTCGTTCTCCTCGATGGCGACGATGCCGAGCGAGTCGCGGAAGAGGGCCCGCCGCGCGGCCGCCGGGTCGGCGGCGACGATCTCGCGCGGCCCCAGCAGGCCCGCCCCCAGGATGCCGCGCGCGATCGCCTCGGCCATGTGCCCCGCGCCGAGGAAGCCCAGCCGGACGCCGCCCATGGGCCGCCTCACTTCTTCTCTTTGCCCCAGATGACACCCTCGTAGCGCCACAGCGTGATGAGGCGGTTGGCGTTCTCGGTCATCGTGGTGAGGTTCTCCACGAGGGTGGTCAGTTTGCGGTGGAGTTCGTCGTTGGAGACGAGTTGCCCGACGGTGCCCTTGCCGGCCTTGAGGTCGTCGACGAGGCTGTTCAGGTTGGCGATCATCTTCTGGGCCTCGTCGGCGTTCTTGGAGAACTTCTCGACCATCAGGCCGCCCTTGTCGAGGACTTCGCCGGCCTTCTTGCCGGCCTCGGTGTAGGTCTCGGCGGTCTTGCGGAGGGTGGCGAGCGTCTCGCGGGCGTCCTTGATGGCGGCGCCCAGGTCCTCGGCCGTCTTCGACGCGCGGGCCAGCAGTTTGCGGGTCTCCTCGTCCTCGACGAGGGTCTGGACGCTCTTGGCGGTGACCTCGAACTGCTTCAGCGCGCTCGAGAGGTTGCGGGGCTTGGTGCCGGCGTCGACCTCTTCGAGGGACCGCGGCTCGGTGAGTTCCGTGAGGTGGTCGATCACCTTGTCGATCTTCTGGATCTTGCCCATCGCGTCGCGGAAGTCGGTCATCAGGTCCTCGGGCAGGAGGCTGGGCGGTCGGATGGTCCCCTCGACCTTGGCGGAGCCGTCCTTCGGGAGGTACGCCGTCGGCTGAGCCGTGATCAGGAAGTCCAGGAACATGTCGCCGATGGTGGTGCTCTGGGCGACGAAACTGGCCTCCTTCGGGATGTCGACGTCCGGCTGGACCCGCATGACGACCCAGACGCCCGGCCGCTCGGGCAGGCTGGAGACGACGTCGCGGACCTCGCCGATCTCGACGCCGTCCTGGTGGACGCGCTTGCCGGCCCGGACGCCCATGCTGCTCGGCAGGTGGCCGCGCACCTCGTACCCGCCCCGCAGCAGGCCCGCGACGCCCTGGAACCAGACGACGAGCGTCCCGAACAGGATCAGGCCGCCCAGGACGAACAGGCCGACGATGACGTGTTTCTTATCGTTCATGGCAATCGGGCCCTCACTTGTCGGTCGGCGCCTCGGCCAGGCTCGCGTCGCCGTGGATGAAGCGCTGGACGCGGACGTCCGGGTGGCGGCGGATCTGGTCGGGCGAGCCGTCGGCCAGGATCCGCCCGTCCAGGAGCATGACGAGCCGGTCGCCCACGCGGTAGGCGCTGGCCATGTCGTGCGTCACGACGATGCTGGTGGCGTGGATTTCCTGCTGGCACCGCAGGATCAGGCGGTTGATCGTGTCGGCGGTGACCGGGTCGAGGCCGGTCGTGGGCTCGTCGTAGAGGATCACCTCGGGGTCCATGGCGATGGCGCGGGCCAGGCCGACGCGCTTGCGCATCCCGCCCGAGAGTTCCTCCGGCAGGAGGCCCTCGGTGCCGTCCATGTCCACCAGGGCCAGGTGCCGCCGCACGATCCGGCGGACCTCCTCCTCCGGCAGCCGCTGGTGCTCGCGCAGGGCGAACGCCACGTTCTCGTACACCGTGAGGAAGTCGAACAGGGCCGCGCCCTGGAAGACCATGCCGAACCGCATCCGAATCGGGATCAGTTCCCGCTCCAAAAGGCCCGTGATGTCGACGTCGCCGATGAGGATCCGCCCCTCGTCCGGCTTCAAGAGGCCCAGGATCAGTTTCAGGAGGACGCTCTTCCCCACGCCGCTCTGGCCGAGGACGACGGTGGTCTGTCCGCGGCACAGGACGAGGTCCAGGCCGTCGAAGACGGCGTGGTCGCCAAACCGCTTGGAGACGCCCTCCAGGCGGATGATCGGCTCGCACGCGGTCGCCGTCCCGGGCTGGCTTGCCGTCTGGCTCATACGAAGATGCTCGTGCGGCCCCAGACAAAGTCGTAGAAGCCCTGGAGGAAGAGCGCGATGAAGAAATCGAGAACCAGGATGGCCATGAAACTGGTGACGAAGGCCTCGGTGGCGGCGCGGCCGACGCCCTCGGCGCCCTGGCGGCTCTGGAACCCCTTGAAGCACGATATGAGCGCGATGAACGCCCCGAAGAACCCGCTCTTCAGGACCCCCGTGAAGATGTCGAAGTTCTCGATCACGTCGGCCGAGTGCAGCCAGTACTCGTGCGAGTCGACCCCGTAGCCCCAGGCCACCACGTAGCCGCCCACGATCCCCACGAAGTCGCAGTAGATCGTCAGGAAGGGGATGAGGAGGAAGCAGGCGAGGAAGCGCGGCACGACGAGGTGGCGGATCGGGTCGGCCCCCAGCGACCGCAGGGCGTCGACCTGCTCCGTGACCTTCATCGTCCCCAGGCCGGCCGCCAGCGCCCCGCCCACGCGCCCCGCGATCATCACCCCCGCCAGGACCGGGCCCAGTTCCTTGATGACCGACACGTTGATCACCGCGCCCGACCAGGCCGCCCGGCCGATCGACTCGAACTGGAAGTACGACTGCACCGCCAGCACCATCCCCACGAACGCCCCCGTGAAGATGATGACCGGCAGGCTGCGGACGCCCACCTCGTAGAGTTGCGGCCTGAGGAGCCGCCACCGCGTCAGGTCCGTCAGGACCCAGCGGAAGGTCTGCATGGTGAACAGGTGGAACGCGCCCAGGTCGGCCACCTGGTCGGCGGTGCGGCGTCCGATCCACGCGATCGAGGACTTGACCGACACGAACCCGCTCCCCTACCTTCGCCCGGGGCCTATCCTATGCGGCCGGCGGCGGCGAATCAAGCGCCTTGCCGGGAGCGCCGCCCGCCGTGCTCCCCTCTCCCTGGAGGGAGAGGGGGCGGGGGTGAGGGGAACCACCCTCACCCGGCCTTCGGCCACCCTCTCCCT
>CAYGZE010000355.1:0-2209 GCA_964354185.1 uncultured Anaerolineales bacterium
GGTCTCCAAAGATTAAGTTTCGGCCATGCCTCGTATCCCATAGTTACTTCATCGTATATCTGGCCACCGGTTGTCGGGAATTCCTGCGAAAACATTTCGTACCATCGTGGTTCAAAAGCCGTATAATCACTATTTTCCAATACAGAAACAAGATCAGGATGATAAATAAACTCATCACAATCAACTACAATTACCCAATCAGCCGGAGAGTGCTTCCATACTGCATTCTTAATCTGGATATAAATATCATCTCTTAGCTCCCCGCCGGAATCATATTGAATAACTTCAGCACCAGCACTGAGGCAAATATCAACAGAGTTATCAGTCGAATAGTTATCATAGATGATCACTTTACCGTACCTCTGGTAATGCCGGAGAAAGTAAGGCAGTATTCTGGCCTCATTGTAGCATATTGCGTAAGTATCTATTCTCATTTCATAAATATAAAAAGCACACTATCATACCAATCATCAATATTATTAAAATCAACAATTATGTACGGATAACCAAAAGGTTTTATTGATTCTTTTAACTTCTCAATAGATGCCACATCTTCAACAATTAACATCCCTCCGGGCCTGACCAAAGGATACATCAGCTTAACGAAAGCAGTCTGATCATCAATCGTATGCGAACCGTCATCAATAGCAATATCAACAGGGAAATTACTAAAATATTCAGGAGTTAAATCGTTAATATCAATTATATCCAGTCGAACTCTATTGGAATATTCCCTGTGTGATTCCGGCACATCAATTACATCAATACTACGTATTTTTGTTTTCGGATGCGTAAAATATTTATCCCAAAGAATTGTGCTTCCTCCCGTATTGGTTCCGACTTCAAACAAGTTAATTAGTTTATGCTGAAACGGTTTAAATAGCGGATCATATATTGTAAAGTAGTGATGTGTCGAGTTCTTATCAGTCTCAAACCCATTCTTCTGCCAGATATTTAATAATGTTTTATTCATTTGGGTGCCATGTGCAACGTCCTAATCCTGTATGTATGCAATATGACTTCTCCAATATTGCTGCTTTATAACCTAGCCGGAAATACTCTAAACCGACCTTTAATTCTCTTTGCGACAATTCCTCATCCGGTGATGACCATTGTGTCCACGGCCTTGTAGCTTCATAACCAGCCATACTTCTTACCGAAGGATGACAGGTAAAACCATGCCACCAGCCGTTAATATCTTCACCAACAATCCGATAATTCACCCCGTCGGCATTTAGAACCTCTGGTAAAGTACTCATTACCGGGTTATGCTCTAAACTGACCTGCATAATCATTTTATCATGTTCCAATACTTTTACGGCAGGTTCAATAAATCCACCTCCTATGAACTCCCAATCATCTTCAATATGTAGAACATAAGGCGTACATACATCAGCGTAAACAAGATCAATACTCTCATAAGCCCCTATGTTCTTTTCATTGATTATCAGAGTATAATTTGAACAATAGTTTAATAACCATTCCTTCATCACCGGATCGCCTGAATCTTCAATTATTATCAATTTCTGTATCTCTCCCTTGCAGAATTTAAGGAATGAACTGACATTCCTATACAGAAGATCAGGCCTGTTAAAACTTGTTATTACCGCCGTTACCATGTTGTCCTGTAATTTCCTGTATGTTCACAATAAGGAATATCAAGTAAACAAGCTGCCCGATAACCTAGCCTGAAATATTCCCATCCTATTTTACATTCCCTGAGTGATAATCCGTCTTTCGGATCAGACCACTGCGTCCACGGTTTTGTCATCTCATATCCGGCCATGCTCCTTAATCCTGCAATAAACGTGAATCCATGCCAGACTCCGCACATAGCATTAATACTGGCAAGCCTGTACTTAACACCATCTGCTGTAATTATTTCATTATCCAGAGGCTCTTTATGCCTGTTTGATAACCATACCTGCATGATCCAATTATTACTTTCCAGTACTTTCAGAGACTTCTCAATAAAGCCTGGTTTGAGATACCTGAAATCATCTTCTGAATGAAATACATACGGTGTAGTAACTTCTGCATAGACTTTATCTATACTCTCAACCAAACCTATATTTGTTTCATTTAGTATTAACTTATAATCCGGGTAATCACGCTTTATCTTTTCATGAACCTTCGGAAGTCCGGAATCATCAATTATTATCTTTTCTTTTACCGGATAAGTATTCATCCTATTGAAAGAATCAGTAGT
>CAYGZE010000355.1:2309-4933 GCA_964354185.1 uncultured Anaerolineales bacterium
ATTGTTTTTACTTCCCCAAATGCTTCTTTTACAGCTCTTTTTACATCTTCCCAGTCGTGGTCATGACCGGCAATGACTCCGCCAGCCTTAAGTTTCGGGAACCATGCCTCAATATCTTTCTTTACATACTCGTATTGATGATTACCGTCAATAAATATAAAATCCACTGACTTATCAGCAAATTGTTTAGATGCTTCAACTGAATCAGATTTTATGATATTAATATAATCTTTCAGCGGTTCGATATTTCTGAGAAATGAATCAAAATTAGCTTTCCACTTCATCTCTTTCTGATCGTAAGTCTCCCAAAGATCAACAGCATAAAACTTAATCCTTCGTCCTGAGTTCTTAATCTTATCGGCCATAAAGGTAGTTGATTTACCTTCCCAACATCCTATTTCAACAAATGTAGCATCATTAAACCTACCTACCATATTTGTGTAAAAGTTATGAAAATTAAACCAACCGTCTATACCTTCCCATATTTTCGGCTTGCCGTATTCAAATAGAACATCATCGTAAATAGTTGACCGCTCAAGATTCTCATAAAACCATGCCAGAGGCCGAGGAGGTGTATTCGGGTTCCCTGTACCACGTGCCATCTTGACCAGGTATTCATCATAACTACGGGTAAAATAATGATTGATCTTTGCAAACGCTCTGGGTGAATCCATTATCGGGCCAGAGAATGGTTCAAATATCTCATTTACTGAAGTCCGGGTATATACTCCGTGATGCGGATCATCGATCCTTGTACAGTATTGAGTATTGATAATAGACTTAATCCACATCGGTTCGTCAGGACGGCGCCAGAGATAGTTATCTTTTACCATACCTTCTGGCTTATGAACATGACCTGAGGACCCATAAAACGACCACGGCAACCCCAAAGCACCGTATGGCTCGTATTTTTCCATGAACTTGTTAATATCCTTTTCTTCGAACATTACAATAAATTCGTCAACGTCAAGATGAGCCATCCAGTATGAGGGGAAATTCTTAAGAGTGTAATTATGAATAAACTCAGGTTTAAAAAGCGAATCCCTGTCCAGCCTGAATACAGATACTTTATCACCCCATTCAGATTTAACAGGTACAGAACTGCGATGATCATAAATGACTATATGTTCAAATCCTATTGCCAGATGGTACGTAATCCACTCATCCAGATAGTCATTGTCATCCCTGACGTTAGCAGAAAGTATGCTATAATACATATTCAAGTAGTTTCTTTGATCTTTGTTTTATTCTTAACGCAGGTATTCCAGCATATATTCCCCATGATAAGCATCGTGAATTCACAAAGCTCATTGCCCCTATTGCAGATCCTTGTTGAATAGTAAGATTAGGCATTATTATGCACCCAGATCCTATCTGAACATATTTCTCAAGTCGCACTTCGCCTCCTGTTACATTACAATATTCCGCCGGATTCATCGGACTGATCAGATAGTCACCGCCAAAATCATCCGAAGCACTGAAAATAAGACACCTCGGGGACAATCCAGTATAATCCTCCATAACTATCCCGAACTTGCCATACAGCCCACAATAAGCCCCGATATGAATGTTATTTCCTAAAATGATACTACCACTAAGGATACAGAAGTCATCGATCCTGACATTATTCCCTATTGATATTTCCTTATTGCCGTAAAACGAGGCTTTCCGGGAGATTAGAACATTATTCCCGAATTTCTTAAGCCCGAGACTGTAAAGTTCATGAGTTGTCAACCACATCTGTATATATTTTAAACTGTGAAAGATCAGGATAAGGCAATATGATGTCCGGCATATCTTTTTTACTACCATCTAAGTTATAAAATTGCTGCATCAATAATAAGCCGAGTTCAGCAATTACAGGATTCATGTAAAAGTTCCAGCCTGTCATATCAAATGTATCTTCATGATACGAACATTCGTTACGACCTGAAAAACGAGCCTTTTTAAACCATTTATAGGCGTTTTCGTTATCGGTTAATATACAGCCACCTTTACCAAGCTTTAAGTGCTTGTATGGCCCTGTAAACGAACAACAGGTATATGTATCTGGTATATACATATCAGCCGTAAACCGCAAAGCTGAATCAATTACACGACTCCCCTCTAAAAAATATGCACCAGTTAAGTAATCTGAAGTAGTTAAATAAAATTGAACCTTTCCGCCTGCATGAATAATCTCACAAGGTACACTCATGTATGTGTGAGAAGGTATTGAGATAGTTCTGCCTTTAATATTATTATAAGTTAATGCTAAAAATAAAGCATTAGAGCAGTTATCTAGGCATACGCAATAAGGCGCACCGGTATAATCAGCTATTGCCTGTTCAAATGCTTTCGTAACCTGATGTGGATTCATAGTTTTGATTTAAAAGCAGGGGCGAAGTATAGCATCCTGATTAATATACTCCGACCCCCGCTGAAAGAAGCCTCAACAAATTTATAAAATATATTTAACATAGTAATCCTTTATGTAGTTTTTTCTCAAATTCAAATTTATCACGTTCAATTAAGTACTGATAGTCATCATTATCTTTAAACAGTATATACTTATTATCGCATTGCAGTATCGTACCAAACCCACAGAATCCTGTAATCCCGTCTTTCAACTTGAATTTAGCAAT
>CAYGZE010000356.1:0-3893 GCA_964354185.1 uncultured Anaerolineales bacterium
TAGGAGCCGCCGTGTTTCTTTCGTCCTTCCCTAAACAAAACTGGGGATGGGTCAGGGCCGCGCGGGCAGCGGCTTGACAGTGAAGGCGGCCCCGGTAGAATGCCGATGCCGATCAACGCACGGAGAGGTGGCTGAGCGGCCGAAAGCGACGGTTTGCTAAACCGTTGAGCGGGGTCATACCTGCTCCCCGGGTTCGAATCCCGGCCTCTCCGCCAGATTGCTCAAAAGGGCGTTCTTCGCCCTTTTCGCCGGGTTTCTCGCCCATCTGCGCGTGTGCCGCTGATTCGCTCATTCCTTCGCGGGGTTTCGCCGAGTTTCGCCCAGAACCGCTTCCGCGCGCGCATGGGCGCGCGCATGGACCGGACGCCTCGGCGGCGTCGGTCCCCGTCGCGCCGTCCGCCTGCCCGCCACCAGGACGCGCCGCGCCGCGCTCGCGGCCCGGGGGATTGTATGGCCGCGCCCAAGTCGTCGCCCTCGGGCGAACGTGGCGCGTCTGGCGCGGCCCGTCTGCCGCGTGGCTTGGTGGCAGGCGGCCGGCACCGCACCGCCTTGGTCCTTTCCACTACCGGCCCCGTCTTCGCCTTCGGCCCGCCAGGAATGCCCAGCCAAGGGCCACGAGCGCCAGCGTAGCTGGCTCAGGTGTGAGGGTCGTGGACCCCAGGGCCAAGCCGTCCATCACCAGGTGGTTCAGGACAACCACACGAGCACCGGTGAAGACAACCTTGCCGCCGTCCCCGATCGTGAGCCAGTCCAGATGCTGGTCGTGCCCGAAGTTCACCGTGGCGTCCATCACGTCGATCGACAGGTTGGCGGCCAGATCGCTCCCAGCATCGGAGTTCAGGTTCACCGTCCCGTCGTACACCATGAGCAGCGAGCCGGCGCCGAAGGTCAACGGCCCCTCGAACGTGACCGGGCCCTGGCCAATCTTTGTGATGGTCTGGCCAGCTAAGTCGTTCAGCCCGCCCGCAAACGCCAGGTCGCCCGTCGCCTCGTTGTCGATGTCGAGGGCGCTGAGGAGCGTGAGGGGCGCCGAGATGATGTGATTCGCGGCGCCGCTCGCGCCCGTCACGGAGATCGTCGCCGAGTCGCCGCCGGCATTGAGTGTCACGGTCCCCGGACCCGCGACCGTGTAGGCCTTCGCGGAGTCGAACACCATGGCCGTCAGCACCGTGGCCGCGTCTACCGTGACCTCGCGCGGGGCCTGGATCACGGGGCCGAAGGTGGCCGTGTCGCCGAGACCATTGGGGATTCCGCCGGTCCAGTTCGCCGGAACCGACGCACTGCCGTTCGTGTCGAACCGCCACGCCCCGGAGCCGCCCTGGACGGCCGCGAGCGCCAGGTCCGTGCTGCTGTAGGCGGGCTCGAGCGTCAGGCGGCTGCCGCGGTCCAGGCCGGTCGCCGACGGGAACGTTCCCGCCCGCGAGCCGAACGTCATGACCTGGAACGTGTCGTTGTGGGCGGGCCGGAACCCGTCGACCAGGCTCACCTCCAGCGTGCCTCCGAGCGTCGCGGCGCCCGCCACGTTGGCTTGGTCGTACTCGGTGCCGGGCGTCGTGCCGCCGAGTTCCGCCACGAACCGGCCGGCCGAACCGAAGACGACGTTGCCGCCGAACGAGATGGCCGCCGGGCTGTGACCGGGGCTGAAACCATCCAGGAACACGACCGTGCCTGTGCCGGGGAAACTGCCGTCGCCGTTCACGCGGTTGTAGAACGTGGTGGTGCAGCCGCCCTGGGTGGTGACGGTGCCGTCGTTCGTGACGGGGCCGATGACGTCGAGGTCTCCGCCGCCGACGCCGATGTTGCGGCCGGGGGCGTTCGTCAGGCCGCCGGTGCGGAGCGTCCCGTGGCCGGTGATGGTGCCGCTATTGGTCACCAGGTGCCTGCCATTGTCGAACGTACCGGCCCGCAGGATGGTCGTGCCGCTGTTGGTGGCCAGGCCGTGCGTGACGAAAGCGGTGGCGTCCTGGAGGACCTCAATCAGGCCACCCTCGTCGTTCGTGAGGTTCCCCGCCAGGCGGAGCGTGCCTTGGGTCGCCTGGATTGTGCCTGAGTTCACGACGTCGGCGGAGACCTGACCTTGGCCCAGGATTGCCCCTGTGTTGGTGACCTCGCCTCCCGCGAGGACCGCGAGCGGACCGCCCAGCGCGATCACGCCGGAACTGCCGAAACCTTCGCTCACGGTCAGCGTCCTGCTGTTCTCGACCTCGATGCTCCCGTAGTTGAAGAACTGCGTTGAGATGCCCCCGCCGCCGCGGATGATGCCTGCGGCCTGGTTCACCACGAGCCCCAAGCCGCTTAGGGCCCCGCCCTGAAGGGAGATCAGCCCCGAGTTCATCAGGCCGCCCGGAAGCCGCAGGTTCTGGCCGAGGCCGGCCGTCACCGTACCGGCGTTGGTCGCCGTGCCCAAGACGGTCAGCACGCCCGTCAGGGAAAGCGAGCCGTTGTTCACGAGCGCCGTACTGACCGTGCCTTTGGCGTTCATCGAAGCGCCGTAATCGTTGGTCACGGTGCCGCCGGCCAGCGTGGCGCCCTGGAGGTTCAGGTTGCCGAGGTTCGTCAGGCCGCCGGCTGCAGTCAGCGTGCCGCCGGACTGGACCGTCATCGTGCCATCGTTCTCGGCCCCGCCCGACACCGTGACAGCGCCGCCCACGGTGGCCGCGCCCGTGTTGAGGAGGCTGCCCAGCGAGGCCGCGCCCGCCACGTCGACGAAGAACGTGCCGTCGTTGGTAAGCGAGCCGGCCGTGAACGTGCCGGCGCTCACGTTGATGCAGCCAGCGGTCTGGACGGCGGCCGCGCCGGCGACGGTCAGCGCCCCCGTGGCCGACGTCAGGTTCAGCGTAGCCGTCTGGCCGTAGGTCTTCGCGCCCACGGTCAGGGTCTTGATGGTACTGGCCAAGATGGGGCCGGTGACAGTCAGGTTGGATGTCGGGTCGATAGTAACCGTATGGACGGCCGCAGGCGCAATGCCCACGGTCCAGTTGGCGCCGGCATCCCAGTTGCCGCTACTTGCGGCCCGCCAGTGGAGTTCGGGGGTAAAGAGGAAGACGCCTTGCCGTCCGTCGGCCAGATAGGCTCCGTAGGCGACCTGGCCGTAGTCGTTCAGGCCGGTTCGGTTGCCTCGGTCCTGCCCGCCCAGGAAACTGAGCCACGTAATGGTGCTGCCCGCCAGAGCGTCGCCCTTGCGGACGGCCACGATGCGCTCCTGGTCGTCCGCCAAGAAGATGCCCGCGTTGTCGGCCGTGCCGCCGACGGTGCCCGTGAGGTCGGCAAGGAACGCCGCCTGGCCGGAGGCGTTGAGGGCGGGATGACCGAAAGACAAGAACGTGCCGCCCCCCGTCCCGGGGGCAACCCACTTTTCGCGGGCGATGGCCACGGTGGTCGAGCCGTCGCCGCGGAAGATGCCGCAGGTGCTCCCATCAGATGTGTCTCTCAGGGGGGCAAAGAACGCCGCCTGGCCGGAGGCGTTGAGGACGGGATAGCCGAAAGACAAGAACGTGCCGCCGCCCGTCCCGGGAGCAACCCACTTTTCGCGGGCGATGGCCGTCGGGGTTGAGCCGTCGCCGCGGAAGATGCCCACCGTGCTCCCGTCATACGTGCCAAGCAGGTCGGCATAGAACGCCGCCTGGCCGGAGGCGTTGAGGACGGGATCGTGGAGATACCAGAACGTGCCGCCGCCCGTGCCGGGGGCCGGCCACGTGTCGCGGGCGATGGCCGTCGTGGTTGAGCCGTCGCCGCGGAAGATGCCCTCCGCGGTCCCGTCAGACGTGCCGACCAGCCAGCCAACGAACGCCGCCTGGCCGGAGGCGTTGAGGACAGTAGGGAGGAAAGCCCACTCGCGGAACGTGCCGCCGCCCGTGCCGGGGGCCGGCCACGTGTCGCGGGCGATGGCCGTC
>CAYGZE010000356.1:3993-4931 GCA_964354185.1 uncultured Anaerolineales bacterium
GCAGTTGACCCATCGCCGCGGAAGATGCCCAGCCTGCTCCCGTCGGACGTGCCGGTTAGGTCCGTAAGGAACGCCGCTTGGCCGGAGGCGTTGAGGACGGGATCGTAGAAACTCCATAACTCGCCCAAGAACGTTCCGCCGCCCGTGCCGGGGGCCGGCCACTTTTCGCGGGCGATGGCCGTCGGGGTCGAGCCGTCGCCGCGGAAGATGCCCCGCGTACTCCCATCGGAGGTGTCGGTCAGGACGGCGTAGAACGCCGCCTGGCCGGAGGCATTGAGGGCGGGATCGTGGAAACCGTAGAACGTGCCCTCGCCCAAACCGGGGGCCGACCCCTTTTCGCGGGCGATGGCCACGGTGGTCGAGCCGTCGCCGCGGAAGATGCCCTGGCTGCTTCCGTCAGACGTGCCGGTCAGGGAGGCAAGGAACGCCGCCTGGCCGGAGGCGTTGAGGACGGGATCGTGGAGATACCAGAACGTGCCGCCGCCCGTGCCGGGGGCCGAGTCGCCCGAGATCGCGAGTGTCTGTGTGGCGGCCCAAGTCGCCTCGGGAGCCAAGGCCCCCAATGCCAGGATGACCCCCGCCGCCCATACGACGCCATGCCATGTCCGAGCCATGTTCCACCCCTTTCATTGCCGCCGACCCGGCGGCGCTGAATCGCGACGTATCAACACCAAAAAAGAAAGCGACCGCAGGATTACTCCCCCGGCCGCCGCCAGTCTTCCTGCCCGCGCCACCCAACCCCCCGGCCAGTCGACGCAGGCACTCTCTGCCGGACTTGTCAAATGTCAGTATGACACACAGAAAGGCACCTGTCAAGCACGCCCAGCCTGGACCTCCGGGCCATCCGCCAGCCCGTTCCCGTGTTGTCACCCGCTTGCCGCTCTTCCCACACTCGCGGCGGCGCCGGATGCCCCGCCAGGGCCCTCGTCGTCCAGGGC
>CAYGZE010000357.1:0-3290 GCA_964354185.1 uncultured Anaerolineales bacterium
GGCCTGGGCGACGAGCATCTCGTCCACCATCTGCCAGACCTCGGGCGGGTTGCAGACAGCGGCGGTCAGCGGGTCGTGGAGCATCGCCTGCTTGAGGAGCGCCAGGTCGCCCTCGACGGCCGCCCGCACGCTCATCCGCTGGACGTGGATGCTCGCCGAGAGCGTGGCCGCGCACGCCAGCGGCAGGTCGCCCACGCGCGGGATGCTGATGCCGCTCTTGTCCACGTAGCCGGGCACCTCGACGATGGCGTCGTCCGCCAGGTTCGGGATGCAGCCGGAGTTCCGGACGTTGAAGTGGCCGCGGTAGATGCGGCCGGTTTCCAGGGCCTCGATGATGTAACTGCCGTGCTCGGTGCCGCGGTTCTCGGGGGCAATGGGCTTGTCCTTCGCCCGGAGCCACCGGGGGAAGTCGGTCTCGAACCAGTTCCGCCCCTCCGTGCAGACGCGCAGGTACCCACCCGTCTCGCCGTTGATCCACGAGGACAGGTCGATCCACCGGCGGATCTCGCCCGGGCGCTTGCGGTACCACGGGACGTACTCCGACAGGTGGCCGTTCGACTCGGTCGAGTAGTAGCCGAAGCGGCGGAGGACGTCGATGCGGACCTTCTCGGTCTTCGCGTAGACGGGGTGCCGCTCGAAGGCCGCGAGGAGTTCCTCGCCCGTGACGAGGCGTCCCTGGTAGAGGATGCGGACGTACCAGGTCTGGTGGTTGATGCCGGCGCAGATGATATCGACTTCCTTCTTGTCCTTGGCGCCGAGGACGTGGGCGATCTGCCACCAGCCGCCCTCGACGCCGTGGCACAGGCCGACGGTGTTGACGCGGCCGTACTCGATGGCGGCCCAGGTGTTCATCGCGTTGGGGTTCGCGTAGTTGAGGAAGAGAGCCCCGGGCTTGGCGACCTCGCGGATGTCCTTCGAGAACGCGAGGATGCAGGGCACGTTCCGCTGGCCGTACATAATGCCGCCCGCGCAGAGGGTGTCGCCGACGCACTGGTCAACGCCGTACTTCAGGGGGATGTCGATGTCGAGGGCGAAGGCCTCGAGGCCGCCGATGCGGGTGCAGTTGATGACGTAGTCGGCGTCGGCGACCGCGCGGCGGCGGTCGAGCGTCGTTGTCAGGCGGGCCGGCAGGCGGTTCTCGCGGACGTCCTTCGCGCAGAGTTGCGCCACGAGGTCGAGGTTCCGCCGGCTGATGTCGTGCAGGGCGAATTCCGTGTCCCGGAGTTCCGGCACCGTGAGGATGTCGCGGAACAGGCCCCGCGTGAACCCGACGCTCCCTGCGCCGATGAACGCCACCTTGATGGCCATGGGGTTTCTCCTTGTCCGTCACCCGCCCGCGCGGAGGGCGTGGGCGCCGGACGGGCCTACGTATAGCGGCGCTGCGGCGCTTTGGCAAGCAAACTCGGGCGGCGTCACAGGCGGGCCTTGCGCAGGCGCAGGGCGTTCGAGACCACCGACACGCTCGAGAAACTCATCGCCGCGCTGGCGATCATCGGATTGAGGAGCAGGCCGAAGACGGGGTACAGGGCGCCGGCGGCGATCGCGATGCCCAGGGCGTTGTAGACGAACGCGAAGAAGAGGTTCTGGCGGATGTTCCGCATGGTCGCGCGGCTAAGGTGAATCGCCCGCGCGATGCCCCGCAGGTCGCCCCGCATCAGCGTCACGCCGGCGCTTTCCATGGCGACGTCGGTGCCGGTGCCCATGGCGATGCCGACGTGGGCGGCGGCCAGGGCAGGGGCGTCGTTGACGCCGTCGCCCGCCATGGCGACGGTACGGCCCTCGTCGCGCAGGCGGCGGACGGCGGCGTGCTTCGCGTCGGGCCGGACTTCGGCCTCGACGTGCGCGATGCCCAGTTGCCGCGCGACCGCCTCGGCGGTGGTCCGCGTGTCGCCCGTCAGGAGCACCAGGTCGATGCCGTCCGCGCGCAGCATGCGGATGGCCTCGGGCGTCGAGGCCTTGACCGGATCGGCCACGCCCAGCAGGCCCAGCGTCCGGCCGTCGGCGGCCAGGAAGACGACCGTCTGGCCCCGGCGGCGGAGGTCCTCGGCCCGCGCGGCCAGCGGGCCCGGGTCCGCGCCCTCGCGGGCGAGGAGGTCGGCGCTCCCGAGGACGACCCGCCGGCCATCGACCCGCCCCGTGACGCCCATGCCCGTGACGGACTGGAAGTCCCGGCCGTCGGGCACGGCCAGGCCGCGCTCCCGGGCGCCCGCGACGATCGCTGCCGCCAGCGGGTGCTCGCTCGCGCGTTCCAGCGCGGCGGCCAGGCGCAGGACCTCGGCCTCTCCGCCCGGCGCACGGGTGGACGAGCCACCCGTGCCACACGGCGCGAGCGACTCGACCGTTTCCAGGCGCGGCCGGCCCTCGGTCAGGGTGCCTGTCTTGTCGACGACGAGCGTGTCGACGCGCTCGAGGATCTCCAGGGCCTCGGCGCTCTTGATAAGGATGCCTGCCGCCGCGCCGCGCCCGACGCCGACCATGACGGCCATGGGCGTCGCCAGGCCCAGCGCGCACGGGCACGCGATGATGAGGACTGCGACGGCGTTCAGCAGGGCGTAGGCCAGGCGCGGCTCCGGCCCGACCGCCGCCCACACGGCGAAGGTGACGGCGGCGGCGACGAGGACGCCGGGCACGAACCACGCGGCCACGGCGTCGGCCACGCGCTGGATGGGCGCGCGGCTCCGCTGGGCCTCGCGCACCAGGCGGACGATCTGCGCCAGGACCGTGTCGCTGCCCACCCGCTCGGCCTCCATCACGAACCCGCCCGTGCCGTTCAGGGTGCCGCCGGTCACGCGGTCGCCGGGGTGCTTCTCGACGGGCACCGATTCGCCCGTCACCAGGGACTCGTCGACGCTGGTGGCGCCGTCGAGGACCCGGCCGTCCGTGGGTACCTTCTCGCCCGGCCGCACGCGCAGGCGGTCGCCCGGCTGCACGCGGTCGAGGGGCACGTCCTCCTCGGCGCCGCCGGCGCGGACGATGCGGGCGGTCCGGGGCGCAAGGTCCAAGAGGGCCCGCAGGGCGCTCGACGTTCGGCCGCGGGCCCGCAGTTCCAGCATCTGGCCGAGGAGCACGAGGGTCGTGATGACGGCGGCCGCCTCGAAGTAGACGGCCGGCTGGCCGCCGTGCCCGCGGAACGACGGCGGGAACAGGCCGGGCGCGAGCGTCGCGACGACGCTGTACGCGTACGCCACGCCGGTGCCCAGGCCGATCAGCGTGAACATGTTCAGGCGCAGGGCCGCGATCGAAGCCCAGCACCGCTGGAAGAACGGCCACCCGCCCCACAGGACGACCGG
>CAYGZE010000357.1:3390-4930 GCA_964354185.1 uncultured Anaerolineales bacterium
ACCTCGGGGTGCATGGGGCAGGTGTAGGTGGCGTGGGCGTCGGCCTCCGCCTCGGCCCGCGCGCCCGGGGACCCGCCGAGATAGGCTTCGGGGTCCTCGCGGAACGCCTCGAGGCAGTCCTCGCTACAGAAGAGGTAGGTCCGCCCCTGGTGCTCGAAGTGGCCGGCGGCGTCGGCCGCGTCGACCACCATGCCGCAGACGGGGTCGATCTCGTGCTGCGCGTCCTTGGCGTCGGCCATGGCTGGATTCCCCGTGCGGCTCTCCGTGAATGGTAGGGCGTGCGGCCGGCCCGGTCAACACGGGCCCGAATGCGGGCGGGTCCGGCGGCGTCTGGTCGGGGGTGGTGCACCAGGCCGTCCAGCCGCTATAATGGCAGGCGTGTGGCAGGGAACCCTTGCCGAGCGGGCGCGTCCAAGGGGCGCGGCTGCCGGCAGCGGGCCGGGCGGCTCCGGGCTGCGCGAGAACAGGCGGAGAGGACGCGGACCATGAGCAGGTGGCGTGCGGTCGTTCCGGTTCTCCTCCTCGCCCTCGCCGGCGTGCGGGCAGGAGGGGCGGCCGAGCAGGCCCGCGAGGTCGAGGTCAAGCCCTACCCGGCGCTCGTCCTCACGGAGGAGTCGAAGGGCGCGACGATCACGGTCGTGGCGGGGCGGCGGATTGAGATCCGCCTCGCCTCGAACATCACCACCGGTTACTCCTGGGTGATCGGCGAACTCACGCCCGGGCCGATCAAGCCCTTGGGCGATCCCGAGTATGTCCCCCATAAGCGGGCCGAGGGCATGGTCGGCGTCGGCGGCACGGCGGTCTTCGCCTTCGTCGGCACGGAGCCGGGCAAGGCCAACCTGCGGTTGGACTACAAGCGGCCGTGGGAGAAGGACAAGCCCGCCGAGCGGACGTTCGCCGTCGGCTTCGACGTGAAGCCCGATCCGACGCCCGAGCGCGCCAAGCAACTGAAGGCCAACCTGGCCGGCTTCTCGCTGGAACTCCAGTACTACGGCGACCAGGACAAGCCCTTCTACGCAGTCCTCCTCCAGGCGGCGGAACTCGAGAAGGAGTACCCGCCGTTCACCGAGGCGGCCCGGGTGACCGAGGAGGAGGCGTCGCGGATCGTCGACCACCTGGCGGCGGACGGGTACCTCGCGCTCGCCCTGGGGACGGCCGCCGCCGGACTGCCGGCGCCCGTGGGCCCATGCTACACGCTGACGGTCCGGGCGAGACCGGCCGGCGGGCAGGGGCCGCCCCCGGAGTTCCGCGAGGACCTCGGGTGGGGCCCCGTGATGCTCGGGCGCCTGGACGGCCTGCGGAAGGTGGTCGACGGCGAGGCCGCCAAGGCGATGGACGTCCTCCTGGGGCGGCTGAGCGGCTACCGCAAGGCCTGGTCGGGGCCGAGCGCCCCCAAGGCGGGCGCGGCGCCCGTGCCGCCGGGCCGGTGAGGGCGCGGTGCCGCACCTGGAGTTCTGCTGGCCTTTGTGCCGATGGTGTCGTAGACTAGGCTGTGTCCGGCAAATCCGATCTGGCTTCGGGCGGCTGCATTCGCCCCTGG
>CAYGZE010000358.1:0-4907 GCA_964354185.1 uncultured Anaerolineales bacterium
CGCACGCGGGCCGAGGGCGGGCCGACCGCGACCGAGGGCCGCCGTCCGTCCCGCACGCGCGACCGCAAAGAGCGCACCGGGCCTCCCTCGCGCGGCGACCGCGGGAAGCCCGGCTCCTATCAGCCGCGCATCATCGTCTCCAAGAACCCGGCCCAGGACGCCGCCCCGCCCGAGCAGGACGAGAAGGGCCGCCCGAAACTCCGCTGGGCCTACTACGATTCCGACCCTCAGGACGAGGACGCCGTCCCCCCTGGAACGGGTCCAGACTCCGGAGAAGAACCGGTCTGATCCGCACGGAGAATTCTCCCTACGATGACGCGCTTCAAACTCATCGGCAACAACGGCTTCACCACCGAGGACTACCCGGAGCCCGAGGTCTGGGCGGGGGTGCTCGCCCGCGCGGGCCTCGTGGAGTTTGAGTACTTCGCCGACCACCTCGAGCCGGTCCTCTTCCGGCGGGTCGTCGCGGAGGAGTCCGAGTTCCTCCAGGCCACGCGGCGGGCGATCCGCGACCACGGCCTCCGCGCCTGGAGCGGCGCGACCGCCCGCATCTCCTACCTGCTGAACATGCTGAGCCACCCCTACGCCGACATGCGCCGCGAGGGCGTCGCCTGGTGCAAGGCCTTTATCGACCTGGCCCGCAAACTCGGCGCCCGCTACGTCTCGGGCCACTACGACCTCCTGAGCAAGCGCGACCTGGACGAGCGCTTCGACGCGGCCGTCGCCCGCATGATCGACGGCCTCGTCGAGGTCAGCCGCTACGCCGCCCAGGCCGGCCTCGAGGGCATCTTCCTGGAGCAGATGCACCGGCCGCAACTCCAGCCCAACACCATCGCCCGCGCCCACGCGATCCTCGAGGCCGCCAACGCCGCGAGCGCCGTCCCCGTCTACCTGCACCTCGACACCGGCCACATGGCCCCCGTCTTCGACGATCCGGCCCACGGGCCGCGCGACAAGGACCCCTACGCCTGGCTGGCCGAGCCGTGGCGGCCCAACCGCATGCTCCTCATCCACACGCAGCAGTCGGACCGCGAGGCCAGCCGCCACTGGCCCTTCACGCCCGAGTTCAACCGCCTGGGATTTATCGACGCGCGGCGATGCATCGAGGCCGTGGCGTCGGGCAACGTCGAGGAGGCCGTGTTCGCCCTGGAGATCCTGTTTGCGCGCGGCACGCGGATCGAGGCGATCGAGCCGGCCATCGTCGCGAGCGCCGACCATTGGCGCGAGGCCTTCGCCTCGCTCGGCTACCGCCGCGGCGCGGACGGCACCTATACGAAGCCCTGACGAGGGACACGCCATGAGCCCTGGCAAGAAACGCAAAGGCGGCGGCGCGGCAGCGCCGGGGGTCCTCGACGGCCGCGTCGCCCTGGTGACGGGCGCGGGGAGCGGCCTGGGGCGCGGCATCGCCGAGGGCCTGGCCCGCGCGGGCGCGCGGGTCGCCCTAGTCGACGTGGACCTGGCGGCCGCCGAGCAGACCCACGCCGCCATCAGCCAGGCCGTCGGGCCGCACCACAGCCTTGCCCTGAAGGCCGACGTGACCGACGAGGGCCAGGTGGCCGCCGCCTTCCGCCGCGCCGTCGAGGCGCTGGGCGGCCTCGACATCTGCGTCCCGGCCGCCGGCATCGCCCCGGCCTTCCCCCTGGTCGACTTCCCGGTGGGCCCGTGGCGCAAGGCCCTGGAGATCAACCTGACGGGCTACTTCCTCGCGGCCCGCGAGGCCGCCCGCGTCATGATCAAGCAAGGGCGCGGCGGCAGCATCATCCTGGTGTCCTCGAAGAGCGGCCTGGAGGCCTCGAAGGCCAACTCGGCCTACAACGCGACGAAGGCGGGCGAGGTGCACCTGGCGCGCGGCTGGGCCCTGGAACTCGGGCCCGCCGGCATCCGCGTCAACGCCGTCGCGCCCGGCAACGTGTTCAAGGGCTCGAAGATCTGGAACGAGGAGTACATCCGGACGGTCGCCAAGAAGCGCGGCATCCGGCCCGAGGAGGTCATCCCGTATTACACGGGCCTGACGGCCCTGGGCGTGGAGATCCAGCCGGAGGACGTCGCGGGGGTGGTCGTGTGGCTCGCCAGCGACGCCGCCCGCGTCATCACCGGCCAAGTGATCGTCTGCGACGCGGGACAGGTCTTTGTACGGTGAAACAATTGCAGATTGAAGATTGCAGAATGCAGAATACAAGCGGCAAGTCCAAGGCTTCGGCCGGTAATCTGCAATCTTCAATCTGCAATTCACAGGGGGCGAGAACGATGAGCGTGCTTGACGAGTACCGCGGCATCTCGGGACGGTGGAAATCGCCCGAGAAGAGCCTCGCCTGGAACCTCTACGGCGCGGGCCTCGAGAACCTGCGCCTGGAGGAGATGGCGGTCCCCGAGCCGAAGAACGACGAACTCCTCGTGCGGATCGACGCCGTCGGCGTCTGCGCGAGCGACTGGAAGATGATCGCCCAGGGCCCCGCGCACGCCCGCATGAAGGGCGTGGACCTGGCGAACCATCCGACCACGCCCGGCCACGAGGTTTCCCTCACGGCCATCCGCGTGGGGAAGAAACTCGCGCGGAAGTACAAGGTCGGCCAGCGGTTCAGCGTCCAGGCCGAGATCTACATCGACGGCGAGAACATCGCCTACGGCTACAAGATGCGCGGGGCCGACCAGCAGTACCAGTGCATCGGCCCGGCCGTCCACGCGCAGGGGTACCTCCTGCCCGTCGATCCGAAGATGGGCTACGCCCAGGTCGCCCTGGCCGAGCCGTGGGCCTGCGTCTACCACGCCTACCACCACCATCGCGAGACCCACAGCGTCAAGCGCGGCGGCACGGCCTGGTACGTCGGCGCGGGTCCCCTGGGCCTGATGCACGTCGAGAAGGGCATCCGCGACGGCGCGGGCACCGTCGTCGTGAGCGAGATGCGGGCCGAGCGGCTCGAGAAGGTCCGGCGGAGCCTCGGGCCTCTCGCCAAAGAGAAGGGCGTCACGCTCCACTGCGTCGACCTCTCGCGCGAATCCATCGACACGTATCTGAAGAAGGGCGGCGCCGACGACATCCTTGTCCTGGCGCCGGTCGCCCGGGCCGCCGAAGAGGCCGTCGCGTACCTCGCCAAGAACGGCTACCTCAACATGTTCGCCGGGTTCGAGAGCCGCGACAAGGCCTGGATGAAGTTGAACCTGAACGACATGCACTACGGCGGGTGGACGCTCGTGGCGACAAGCGGCTCGCCCATCGAGGCCCTGCGCGCCGCCCTGGACGACGCTGCCGCCGGCCACATCGACCCCAACAACTCCGTCGCCTGCGTCGGCGGCATCGACGCGGCCAGCGAGGCCGTCCACCACACGCACGAGGGCACCTACCCCGGGCGGATCGTCCTCTACCCGCAGATCCGGATGCCGCTGGTGCCCGTCGAACAACTCGCCCCCGACGGCCGGTGGACCAACGCGGCCGAGGAGGCCCTGCTGGCCGCACACCTCCCGCGCTAGGGGTCCCTCGCTCCGATTCCGGGGGTGCCACGGCTGCGCTTTGTGCAGCCGTGCTTGTTGCGGCACGAGGCACGGTTGCACACGGCGCAACCGTGGCACCCGGCCGCGCTAGGCTGCCCGACCCGCGCACGCGCGCTCCGGTTGACCTTGCGCCCCTGCCGCGCCTAGAATTCCCTATCGCCGCGATCCCAGGATTCCTGGGAGGGGGCTTCGGATTTCCATGTGCAACCCGATGGACTGCCGGTATCTCGCGCAGGCGTCGCGCATCCTCCTGGCCGTCTCGCCCGACGGCACCATCCGCGGGGTCGGCCGGCTGCACCCGACGGTCCTCGGCCGCACGTGCGACGATCTGCGCGGGACGGCCCTGGCGGACCTCGTCGCCCCCGGCGAGCGCAAGCACGTCGCGCGGACCCTCGAGCGGTGCGAGACCGGAGAGGCCGTCTGGGACCAGTTCGTCTTCCTCGCCGACGACGGCCGGCGCCTGCCGGTCCTGGTCTGCCTTCAGCCGATGGCGGGCGACACCCGAGAGCCGGCGCTCCTGCTGACCGCCGTCGGCCTGGGCCTGGGCGAATCGGCGGCCCGGACCGAGGCGGCCGCCGTCCTGGGGCGCCTGGCCTTCCGGTGCCACAAGCCCGTCCATCGGCTCATGCAGGCCGTCGAGGCCCTGCTGGCGGAGCATCCGACGAACGAGGCGGCCCGCCGCTGCCGCCAGGAGGTCGAGGCGCTGGCCGAGGAACTCAGCCGCTATGCCGCCTGGCCTCCGCCCGAGACGGTGGCCGACCTGCCCGTCGACGTGGTGGGCGTCCTGGAGGCGACCCTGCACCTCTTGGACGGCGACCCGTCGTACGCGCGGCTGCGGGTGAGCCTGAGGCCGGACGACGCGGCCGTCTGGGCCAGCGCCCATCCGGTGGGCCTGGCGTTCGTGGCCCTGCACCTGATTGCGAACGCCCGCGACGCGAGCGCCGCCGTCGCGTCGCCCCGCCTCAACATCGACGTCCACCCGGACGAGGAGCGCGTCGTCGTCGACTTCGCGGACAACGGGTGCGGCCTTCTGCGCGAGGACCTGAGCGACTGCTTCTCGCTCTGTTTCAGCCACGCGGAGCCCCAGGAAGACCACACCGGCCTCGGGCTGGCGACGTGCAGCGAACTCGTGCGGTTCATGGGCGGCTCAGTCCGCATGCAGAGCCGCCGCGGCCAGGGCACCACCGTCTCGGTCGTCCTCCCCGCCGCCGCGCGACCCTCGTAGCACACCATGCGGCGGGCGCCCGTGCGCGGCAGGTCGGGAGACCCGCCGCGCAAAATCGCGTTGTAGCGGCAGCGGATCCCTCGCACACGCGGCTTGCCCGGCCGTCCGCCCTTCCCCATAATGGACGTGGCACCCGTACGTGTTCAGCGTGCCCGTAACGAGGGTGCCACTGGCTGCTTGCAGCCAGTGCGGT
>CAYGZE010000359.1:0-1958 GCA_964354185.1 uncultured Anaerolineales bacterium
AGTAGTCGCCCTGGTAGAACGGCCGCAGGGACTTGGCCTCGGCGATGGCGGCCCGGGCGAGGTCGGCCGGGAAGTCCTTCGCCCGCGGGTCCGGGCAGAGGTTCGTCCCGGTGGTGGCGATGCTGCGGAACGAGTACGGGTCGAAGGCCCAGCATCCGCCCGTGTGGAGCGGGACGTAGAGGCTGAGGCCGGCCATCTGGACCTGGTCCCACACCGGCTGGGCGTGGCCGCAGCACTGCGAGTCGCTCCGCCAGAGGGGGAGGCTGCGCGAGACCATCTCGAGGTCGATCCGGCGGCCGCCGCTCGCGCAGTTGTCGATCCAGAGGCCCGGCCGCCGCGCCCGCAGGTCGTCCCACATCGCGTACAGGCCCTCGACGTAGCGCATCTCGGCGATGCCCTGGCGGTCGGGGGCGTCGGCCTTCTGCCAGAACGGGAGCGGGTCGATGTTGAAGTCATTACGATAGATGTCGATGCCTGACTTCTCCAGGAACCCGACGAGGTAGTCGGTGAGCCACTGGCGGGCCTTCGGGTCGCCCAGGTTGAAGAGGCCGTCTCCGTCGCCCGTGCGGAGGACGAAGTCGGGATGCTCCTTGGCGATGCGGCTGGCGGGATGGACCCGCTCTGGCTCGAACCAGACGATGAACTTCATGCCAGCCGCGTGGGCGGCGTCGGCGAGGGGCCTGAGGCCACGCGGAAACGCGTCGGCGCGGGGGACCCAACTGCCGACGCCCGACGGCCAGCCGCCCTCGAACCATCCCGCGTCGAGCCAGTAGACCTCGACGCCCAGCGGGGCCATCGGCCGCATGAGGTCCAGTTGGTTCTTCTCGTCGACCTCGTTGCCCTGGTTGAACGTGAACCAGCCGTTGTGCGTGACGGGCGGGAGGACGACCTGGCCCCCGAGGCGCGGGACGTAGTGCGACACCACCAGCCGCCGCAGCAGGTTGTGCCCGCGCAGGGGGTCGTCGCCGTCCCACTTCACGAGGAGGATGCGCGGCGTGCGGACGGCCTCGCCGGGGTGGAGGCGGAAGCGCGTCGCCTGCTGCCCCGCGCGGAGGAACAGCCCCACGCCCTCGTTGCGGTGGAGCCGCAGGGCCCACTGGCCGGACCACCCGATCGCGCCCACCAGGCCGCCGCCCGGCCACTGGAGGTTGAAGAACGGCAGGCGCCCGTTCGACGAGCGGCCGCCCGCGGGCGCCAGGTCGATCGACGCGTTCGGACCGACCGGCTGGTCGACCGGCAGGAAGTCCGTCGCCGCACACGTGCTCCCGTGGGCGTGATGGAGGACGACGTCGCCCGAGTCGGGCACGGTGAGGCCCACGTCCAGGGGCACCAGGTCCTGGATGAGGGGCGTGTCGGCGGCACCGGTGTTCCTCAGGCGCAGGACCCACGCGGCCGCCGGGAAGTCGGTGAAGACCGTGACCTCGCACGCGACTTCCAGGCCCGTGGCGGGGTCGGCGTAGGTGACGACGTGGCGCTCGCGGCCATCGGCGGCGGGCGAGGCGACGTGCGTCCGCTTCCACGTCGGCAGGAGCGCGGCCGACGGCTTGCCGTCGTACTGGAACGAGAAGGGGATGGCCGTCGAGAGGCCCGTCCCCTTGGTGATGACCTGCATCCGGTCGAGCCAGACGCGTTCGCCCTTCTCGAGCATGACCGAGGCCTCCGCCCAATCGCACTGGTCCCAGGACGGTCCGTCGCCGCCGTCGTACACCTTGAGCACGAACTCGCTGGCGCCGCCGAGGTCGAGGGCAACGGGCACGGGGGCCTGGCCGCCGCGGCACAGGTCGCTGCGGAAGACCTCCTTGCCGCCCACCTCGACCGCAAAGACGACCGAGCCGCGCTCGCCGCGCGTGTCGTAGTTGTTGTCGACGCCGATCGCGGCCGCGAACTGCTTGCCGGGCGCGGGGAGCCGGACGACGATCTCGCTTACGGCGTGGGTGCCCAGACCGCGCTCGTAGCCC
>CAYGZE010000359.1:2058-4906 GCA_964354185.1 uncultured Anaerolineales bacterium
GAGCCGGACGACGATCTCGCTTACGGCGTGGGTGCCCAGACCGCGCTCGTAGCCCTTGTCGCCGATCCGCAGCGGCGTCTTCATCACAGACTGGCCGAGGCGCAGGATGCCGAAGTCCTGGCGGCGGACCTCGAGGCCGGGGCCGGTCGAGGCGGCGGCGGGCGCTTCGCCGAGGAAGGCGGCGGACGCCCAGGTGCGAACGTCGCTCGACACGTCGGCGGCCCCGGCGGACGCGCAGGCGATGGAGAGGACGCCCACCCCGGCGGCAAGAGCGGCGAAACGCTTCATCGCGGACCTCCCGGTTCCCGTTCGAGCAGGGCCCAGAACGCCCCGTCGTGGTCGGCGGCGGGGAGTATAAGGTCGCGGCGGCGCAGGTGCCAGCCCTTCCGCCCCCGCAGGAACGCCTGGACGATGCGGTCGTTCTCCTCGGGCTCGAGGCTGCACGTCGAGTAGACGAGCCGCCCGCCGGGCCGCACGAGGGCCGCCGCCCGCGCGAGGAGCGCGGTCTGGATGCGCGGCAACTCGTCGAGGTCGGCCGGGCGCAGGCGCCAGCGGACCTCGACCCGCCGCGCAAGGACCCCCGTGTTCGAGCACGGGGCGTCGACCAAGGCGGCGTCGAAGCCGCCGGGCGGGGCCGCGAGGTCGTTGACCAGGCAGACCGCCACGCCCGTCGCGCCGCGGAGGGCGACGACACGGCGCACAGGCTCCAGTTTCCCCTCCGTCCGGTCGCAGGCGACGATCCGGGCGGCGGGGCCCATCGCCTCGAGCATCTGCGTCGTCTTCGTCCCGGGCGACGCGCAGAGGTCGAGAACCGCCTCGTCCGCGGCCGGCGCGAGGGCCTCGACGGCGGCCATGGCCGAGGCGTCCTGGACGGTGACGGCGCTCTCGGCCAGCAGGGCGTCGAGGCGCCCCGGCTCGAGGGCCGAGAGGTCGAGCGTGCCGGGGCGCGGCCCGGGGCCGACGCCGGGCGTCTCGGCCTGGAGGGTCCGCAGGAGGTCGCCGGCGCCCGGCCGCGCGGGGTTGACCCGGGCCACGAGGTGCGGCCGCCGGTTGCCCCAGCGGCAGAGGGCCTCGGCCTGGGCTTCGCCGAAGTGGGCGATCCAGCGGGCCAGGAGCCAGTCGGGGTACGAGTAGGCGGAGCCGAGGAAGGCGGCGCGGTTGGCCGGGTCGGGGAGGACCGCCTCGCGGAGGCGGACGACGCCGCCCTCGGGGTGCGGGATCGCGTCGGGCGCGGGGCGGCCCTCGGGATCGCGCCCGGCCAGGAGGCGCCCCAGGGCGCGGAGGACCGCGTTGACGAAGCCGGCGGCCTTGTCGGCGCGGCGGGGTCCGACGCAGGCCCGCGCGGCGTCGGCGGCCTCGCTCACAGCGGCGTAGTCGGGGACGCGGTCGAGGAAGAGGAGTTGGAACGCCCCGAGTTCGAGAACCGCCCGGAGCGCCGGCTGGATGTCGGCAGCGCGGCCCTGGCCGCGCCGCAGGCGGCTCAGGAGGAGGCGCAGCGTCCGACGGTGCCGCACGGCGCCCGTCGCCAGCTGCGTGGCCAGGGCGCGGTCGCGCGGCGCGAGGTGCGTCCGCTCGAACAGCCGGTGGAGTTCGTCGCGGAGGAAGGTGCCCGCCCGGTCCGCGCGCCGCAGGGCCTCCAGCGCCACCGAGCGGGCCGACTCGTGCCGCACAGGGGGCCTGCCCTGCCGAGGCAGCCGCTTCGGCCGCGGAGGCTGCGGGCACCGCTTCCGGGGGCCCGACGGCTCGGGCCGCTTCATCGGAGGAACCACCGGACGGCCTCCTCGACGCGGTCGAAGGAGACCGTCGTGTCCTTGCACGCGCCGCAGGGCCACTCGATCGTCTGGGCGAGGACGGCCTTGGGGAGCGACGCGAAGATGCCGGCCCGCAGTTCCTTCTCGCACGCCACGGCGACGATGGCCTTGACCGCCGGATCGGCGGCGCGGGCCGCGGCCTGGCGGCCGCCCGTGGCCATGAAGACCTGAACGCCCGCGCGCTCAGCCAGGTCGGCGAACCGGGCGACGGTGCATTGGCCGCAGCGGCGGCAGTTCGCCACGCTCTCGGTCACCTTCGCGTCGCACGCCGACCGCTGAAGGCACCGCGACAGAAGCACCAGCAGTCGGTCGGGCCGGCACCGGGTGCGGCGCAGGCGGACAGCCAAGTTGTTCAGACGGATGATCGTGCGGTCGATCACGAGTCGGCGTCCACCTTCTGGCCGGCCGACACGAAGGCCGCGCCCGGCCCGACGCGGTACCCGTTGACGAAGTCGGCGGCGCTCATGGTGCGTTTGCCGGCGGGGGTAACTTCGAGGATGCGAACGACGCCCCGGGCGGTGGCGACGTCGATGCCCTCGGGCCCCGCGTCGAGGACGGTGCCGCTTTCGCCGCGCGCGGGCCGCTCGGTCAGGGCGGTGCGGCCGACGACGAGGCGGACGGCCTTGCGTCCGGCCCTGGCGGCCAGGGCGGTGGTGGCGCCGGGCCAGGGCGTGACGCCGCGGACGCAGTTGTGGATCTCGCGGGCCGAGCGGCCCCAGTCGATCGCGCCGTCGGACTTCTTGAGGCGCGGCGCCAGCGTCGCCTGCGACTCGTTCTGGCGGCGGGGCTCGACCTCCTCGAGGGGAATCTCGCGGACGACCTCGGTGACGAGCCGCGCGCCCAGTTTCGAGAGCCGCTCGGCCAGTTCGCCGGCGGTCTCGTTGGGCTCGACGGCGGTGGCGCGCTGGCCGAGGATGTCGCCTGCGTCGATGCGGTCGGTCATGCGGATGACGCTGAGGCCCGTCTCGATCTCGCCCATCATCAGGGCCCAGTTGATCGGGGCCGCGCCGCGGAACTTCGGCAAGAGCGACGCGTGC